>JAFGDU010000042.1 GCA_016931915.1 Actinomycetota bacterium | reverse complement strand
GGCACCTTGCACACCACCTGGCCGTCGGCCCAGGAGGTGTATTCGGTGGCCTTCACCCCGCCGAAGGATACGTAGGAGTCTCCCTGGTCGGAGCCGAAATGAGAGCCGCTCAGCGTCACCTCGGTCCCTATCGTGCCCGATCCCGGAGATAAGCTATCCAGCACCGGCCTGTAGGGCGCGTGCGCGATCAGCCATTCCTTGCCATATATCTTGCCCGACCACTTTAACGTCCATATGAGCAGGTCTATATCCACGCCGCCATCGGCCTGCACTCCCCCGAAGACGGCCCACCAGGGGTTCTCGTCCGGGTTGGAATGGAGCCTTATATACTCCATGACGTCGATATACGGCCCCACCACGTCGTAGAGCAGGCACTCGATCGCCTCCCGTAGATATGGCTTGGCATCCATGACGGCGCGGGGCAGGCTCGCGTCGGCAGACGCGTCCGCGTCGAAGTCCGCTATCGTGTACCAGCCGTCGTAGCCGAAACCGGCGGTAGCCGTCAGCGACTCGCTGCACGAGAGGACGGTGCCCTTCGCCAGGTTGCCGTTGAAGCCGGCATATACGCTGACCCTGGGGAAGAACACCAGGGGTCCAGCGTCGATCGGTGAGAGGTTATACGTCTTGAGCTTGAATTCCTTATTGAGGCTGAAATCATCACCGGCGGTGAGGGTGAAATCCGCTCCCTCGTCGATGCCGGCCGCGATACGGAAGGTGAACCCCCACGGGATGATCTTCCACTTCCACTTGATGTGTATCGAGATGTCCAGGTGCACCCCTACGGATACGCTTCCCTTCATGTTGCCGTACGAGCCGAGGGAGAGATCGAAAGGGACTGTGATGTCGAAGCCGGCAGCCGGCGCCACCTCCGGCGTGTAGTTGTTACCGTAGAAATACCCGTAGCGGATGAATTCCTGCAGCGCCGCCTGCTCGGTCACCAGCATCACAGCCTCGCCCGCGCTCTGCACCTCCACGACCTTCCTGAGAAAGCCGCTCGGCGCCCCTGCGCAGGGCATCGCGCAGACGACGTCGCCAGCTTCTATGGAATCGATGAGCTCGTTGGAGGACGAGAAGATCACTTGGTTGCCGGCGGCAGTTGTGATCAGCGCCTCGCTGGCCTCGTCCAGCATCACCCCGTTGGGCAGGAGGGTGTTGGGGATGAGGCCCAGGCATCCGTGCCCTCCCTGCTTGCCCTCCAGCCCGTAGTACATCGAGGACTCCACCACCACCGGCGCGCTGGCGCGCACCGTGGTCGAGACGTCCGTACGGGGCAATCCATCTATCTGGTTCAGGCAGATGCCCTCGCGCCCCATGGCCGGCACCGAGAACTCGAAGGGCTCGCACTCCATGCCGGGGGGAAGTTGGAACTCGAGCGACACGTGTACCCGGGAGTCGCCCGGGTTCTGGACCAGCACGTAGGTGTCGAACCCATCCCTGGTGCAGCCCTCCGGCAACTGCCACAGGTCGCTCACCGAATCGCTGGCCGGCGAGGAGGAGCCGTCGTCGACGCCGTTGTATGCGAAATATGTGGCTCGCTCGGCCACGATAGGCTTGTCGGAGGTTATCACCGTGGACACCTCCGCCGCGCTCAGTCCTTGTTGGTCATCCAGTTTGACGGAGAAGCGGGTGCCGGCCTCTACGACATGCGTGATGCCGGGCGCGTTCTGCCCGCCGTCCAGCTGGAAGGCGAAGTCCACCGTGGCCGCTTCGGTTCCCGGGTTCTGGATCAGGATATAGGTATCGAATTCCCCTCCCGTATAGCCCTCGGGTATGAAGAACTCGGTATCCGTGCCGGTGACGCCGAGCGAACAGTCCCCGCCGTCCTTGCCGTTATAGTCGTAGTACATCGCCCTTTCGACCACCACCGGCCGCGTGGCCGATACCTTGGTAGAGACGTCAGTTGCCGCGAGACCGGGGAGGTCGTCGACCTTGACGGTATGGCGAGTGTGCCCCGGAAGTTCGAATACGTAGGGCTCGGCCTGGTTGCCGGCGGGCACTTGGAAGGTCATGGTCACATTCGCCGAGTCCGGTCCCGGGTTCTGGACCAGGATCCATTCCTCGAAGTTGCCGCCGGTATAGCCCTCCGCCAGGTACCATTCGGAGTCCGGTATTGCAGCGGCGAAGCAGCTGCTGCCTCCCCGCTTGGACTCGTAATCGAAGTACATCGAGCGTTGGACGTATATGCCGACGTCGGCGGACACCTTTGTCGACACCTCGGTATTCGCCAGGCCGGGAAGGTCGTCTAGCTTCACGTTCATCCTCGTCCCGCCCTCGAGAACGAATGAGAACGGGGCGGCAGTCTGCCCCGCGGGCAGCTGAAAATCCATGGTGACGTTGGCTTGTGTCTCCCCGGGGTTCTGGACCAGCACCCATGTCTCGAACGTTCCCCCGGTATAACCCTCGGCAAGGTACCAGGTCTTCTGCTGGATGCGCGAGACATCGCCCTGGTTTGGGTCGGCTGCCAGCACCCGGGCTGCTGAAAACGCACCGAGGCCGCCCAGCGTAAGCACCGCGCTGATGAAGGCCAGGGAAATAATGTTAACAGACAGCTTCCTGAGATGCATGGAGAGTTCCATTGCTATTCCTTTCATCATATACCGGGTAAGGTTCATCTCCTCGCATTGGGACAAAAGAAATCCATAATCACCTTATCGTCAAGACAACCAATATCCGTAACTTGGAGATTCGTTGCTGCTATTAGGGAAACGCAGGGCTCCGAGGCTTTATTACAGGTATGACAGGAAAACTCCTCCCTGGAGTGATGATCAACACCACTGAGGGAGGAGCGCTCTCCGTCCTCCGGCCTATATTTTCAGCATCATCAGCCTAAAGGCCTCTTCCGGCACATCACATGCAGGACTTGCAAACGGCGCCGGCTTCTTCGCTTAGGGAAAACCTATGGAGTCCGAGGCCGCCTGGCGATACGTGCCGGTGTTCCAGTACATCGACCTCTCCGCCACCACCGGATGGTTCGACTCCACTACCGTAGACACGCTCCACTCGTTGGGAACGGTAGCGCTCACGGGAAGAGAGATCCGCGATTGAGCGGGAAGGTTGAAATCGGGCCCGGCCACCGGCCCCGCAGGCGTCATATACGTGATG
This sequence comes from Actinomycetota bacterium, assembly GCA_016931915.1. Lineage (GTDB taxonomy): Bacteria > Actinomycetota > Geothermincolia > Geothermincolales > RBG-13-55-18 > SURF-21. The sequence goes on along the minus strand of JAFGDU010000042.1, from coordinate 3,365 downwards.
TGTACGTCTGCAGCGGTGGTAAAGGGATTCTGCACCAGCACCCAGGTCTCGAACCAACCACGTTCGTCTCCACCAGTGGAGCCCTCGGCAAGGTTCCAGGTCCTGGATGCCGAGGTTACCCCTATGGAATCGGTTGCCGATACGCGCGGCTGGCCCGCGGAGGTCCAGTACATGGACCTCTCGCTGACCACGGGGTTGTTCGCCCTGACCACCGTGGACACGGAGAACTGCGCCGGGACGAAAAGGGAGGTGTCCCAGGACGCCCTCGTATGGGGCAACAGCTCGAAGGAGGGCCCCGGCACCTGTCCGTCCGGCGTCTGGTAGACGATGTCCACCGACGCCGCGTAGTCGTTCGGGTTCTCCACCAGTACCCAGGTCTCGAAGAAGCCCTGCTCGTCCGAGCCCGTGGAGCCCTCGGCAAGATACCACTCCAACGCTGGATGGGCCGCCCCTATGGAGGTATGTGCCGACAGGCGACGGGTCGCGGGCGTGTTCCAGTACATCGCCCGCTCGGCGACGATGGGCCGGTTGCTCTCCACCAGGGTGGAGACGTGCCACTCGTCGGGCACGTTTTCGGCGGCATTCACCGACAGCCTCACGCCCGGCGGGACGTCAAGGCTGGGACCCGGTATGGACCCCTGCGGAGTCATGTACGTGAGGTCCACCGCGGCCGTATCACCGCCGGGATTACCCAGCAGCACCCAGGTCTCGAAGGATCCCTGGTCGTCGGAGCCCGTGGATCCCTCGGCCAGGAACCAGTTGCGGGAAAGGAAGGGCGAGCCGATGGATTCACCGCAGGCCTGGCGGTAAGCGCCGTCCTGCACGTTCCAGTACACCGATCTCTCCACGATTATGGGCAGATCCGAGTCGACCACCGCGGATACGCTCCATTCGCCGGGAACGTTTCCGGCTACGTTGATGGTGGCACGGCTCTTTGGATCGAGGGGTACGGTGGGGCCCTCCATCTCTCCGCTTGCGGTCAGATAGGTGATCATCGCCATCGCCGGCTGGCCGTTGGGATTCTGCAGCAGCACCCAGGTCTCGAAGCCGCCCTGGGCATCGGAGCCCGTGGACCCCTCCGCCAGGTACCAATGGGTGGCCGAGATGACGTGAAAGGACTCTATATGGGTGTGCGACAGGCCATTGGAGTTGGTCGCGGTCACGTCCCACACCCCCTCGGCGGCGCCGCGCAGGTCGAACTCGCACGCCGCCTTCTCGGGGCTGACCACGTTCACACTGGAGGCGGTGATATTGCCCTCCCCCGTCCTCTCCAACTCGACGGCCATGCCCACCTGAAAGCCCGTGCCGCGCAGCTCCAGGGAGGTCGAGGCGCTGGTGTTCATGCCCTGGTCGGGGGAGACGGCGTAGATGATCGGGCTGGTGGTGCGCAGGATGTTCCCTCCCCAGCCCGCGATCCACGCCGTGTTGTCATCCACCGCCACCGCTGCATTGAGCACCGTGTCGGTCATGGAGTCCTGTTGGTTCCAGGTTCCGCCGCCGTCCACCGTCTTGAGCACCTGCCCGAAGATGCCGCACGCCCAGGCTGTATCGTCATCGGATGCGGCCACGGCGAAGAGATCGAGGGTGCCGGTACCGGTAGCGAAGGTGTTCTCCCAGTGGCTCCCCCCATCGTTGGTCTTGAAGATGACGCTGAAGTCGCCCAGCTTTCCTTTCTCCACCACGATCACGGTAGCATATGCGTTGTTGCCGTCAGCCGCCGACATGGCGGTGATATTCTCGACGCTGAACAGCGCGCCCATGGACATCTCCTGCCTATGCCAGGTCTTGCCGGCATCATCCGTCCTGGCCACGTAGCCATCATGGCCGTAGATCCAGGCGGTGTTGGCGTCCACTGCTTCGACTTTCATCTCTCCCGCATATCCCGCATCCACCTTCTGCCAGCTGGTGCCGCCATCCCCGGTCCTCAGCAGCGCGCCCGGTCCCGCCGCCCACGCGGTGGCACTGTCCACCGCCGCTACGCTCCAAAGCGTTGTCGAGACGCCCGAGCTCTGTGTGGTCCAGCTCGCGCCCCCGTCAGTTGTATTGATGATGGTGCCGCCTTCTCCCACCGCCCAGGCCGTCCTGGCGCTGCCGGCGCCCACGCCATAGTAATCGACAGAGCTGGGAGAAACCTGGCTGAACCACCTGTTGCCTCCGTCGTTGGTCTTGAGGATGTTGGCATCGGCTCCCACCGCCCACAGGGTCCGGTTCCCTGCCACGCAGATATCGAAGAGGACGTCGGTATCCCCCATACTCAAGCGATTCCAGTTCGTGCCGCCGTCATACGTGCGCAGCAGTACCCCGAACTGGCCGCTCACCCATGCCTGATCTGTGCTACTCGCGCATATCCCCAGCAATGGCTCCTGTGCCTTGGAGTGCTGGTAATCCCAGTTGGCGCCGCCGTCTCCCGTCCTGGCCACCAGGCCTTGCTCGCCCACGACCCATCCCGTCTCGTCGTTAGTAAAGGAGAGGTCATTCAACTGGAGGCTGCGATCGATATCCACCTGGTTCCAGTTGGTGCCGCCGTTTTCGGTCCTCAATACCGTACCGGCATATCCCACCACCATGGCCTTGTTGGTATCGAAGACCTGGATGGCGGTGAAGTATGTCTCCACCGGCAGGGTCTCCATATCCCAATTGGTGCCCCCGTCGGTGGTCTTGGATATTGCACCGGGCCCGCACAGCCAGGCGAAGTCCGCTGACAGGGCATCGATGTCGCTCAAGATGGGGAAGGTGCCCGGGGTCTTGTCCTCCCATGTCGTACCACCGTTGGTGGTGCGCATCACTACTCCCCCTACGGCTGCGTTGCCCTCCGAGGCTATCCAGGCCACGTTGGCGTTCACCGCGTCTACCCCGTATATCATATTCGCGTCGGGCTCGTAATGCTGCGACCAGCTCGCCCCGCCGTCGACAGTCTTTAATATTATGCCTTCATCGCCGGTGACATAGATGACGCTCTGGTTCGCCGCGGAGACCGCGGCGAGGTCCAGGTCCGTGCCGGAGGGCAGGGAAACCCAGCTTGCCCCGCCATCGGTGGTCTTGAGTATGGTCCCGTGGTCGCCCACCGTCATGGCGGTCAACGTGTCGATCGCCGCTATGTCGTTGAGGGCGTTCCCCTGGGGCAGGGGGTTCTGCCAGTAGAAATCGGGGCAGGCCGCCGGTGCCGCGGGCGCGGAAGCCTGCAGGGGGACTATCATCGCCAGCAACACGACGGCAGCTATGCTCGCATATGCCCATCGACATGTCTGTCCTCTCATCGCCAGCCTCCTTTCCCACGCCTACTTCTGCATGCGCGGCAGCGGAACGTCTTTCTTCATCGGCACCAGGGGCATCCTCATGGTGAAGGACTTCAGCACCCTGGGGAT
>JAFGDU010000041.1 GCA_016931915.1 Actinomycetota bacterium | reverse complement strand
TAGAGGTCGGCGCCGTGTTCCTTCTCCGAGAGGCCGAAGGCGAAGATACCGCCGTCCCGCAGAAGCTGAGCGGTCTTCTTCTTGATGTCCTCGTTCTCGCTCATCCACAGGGGCCCGAGGCCCAGGATGGAGACCTGCCAGGTGTACCAGTAAGCCAGGCCGTAGAAGGCCAGGATCTCGTTGAAATCGCAGATGCGCCAGGTGTCCCAGCGCGAGTCCTCGTGCAAGGCGTACTGTGACGGGGTGAGGAGGTCACTGAAGAGCTTCTCATCCTTCTGGAACTCGAGGAAGTCCTGGTACCACACCCTCTCGTGGTCGTCCTTCTTGATCTTTCCCCGCCCCTTCTCCTCGAAGAAGGCGATGGTCTTGAGCATCATCTCCTTGGACCACTCGTCCCCGGGGTACTCGACCGCATGCTGTTTGGGATTCAAGAGGATCACCGCTATCACTCCTTTACGATAAGGCCCGGCCCGGCTGAAAAGTGGGCGCGGGCTAGGGACAAGCGCCTCCACTATTATATCCTTTGTCGGCACGTTCCGAGGCCTGACCCCAGTGCCTGAATCAAGGCTGCGCCGATATCCCCGATATTGATTGAAAACGGATAAGCCCGAGGCAGGAAAGGAGCAGAGGATGAAAGGGAAAGCACTGTTCATAGTGGGAATGTGCGCCATTGTTGCCCTGTTGGGTCTTGCTTTCGCGGGATGCGGCGGCGGAAACGACACGTCCAACGGCACGGCGACCCAGTCAGATGATGCATCAGCGGCATACCAGTTCCCCAACGAGGACCTGATAGGGTATCCCCTCTACGGGGAAAACGTCGACAAGTCCTCCGTGAAGACCAACAAGGAGGAGAGCGACGGGGAGGTCGCGGAGGTGACCCTGGAATATAAGACCAGCGACAGCTACGATGCCGTCCTCGCTTTCTACGAGCAAGAAGTCGGGGTTCCCACCCAGACATCCGAGCTTGCCGGCGGCTACAGCCGCGCCATGTACGATATGGATGAAGGCGGTTACCACACGGTCATAGTGATCACGCAGATAAAGGACGCCACCGCCATTGCCGTGATGCGCGAGAAGACGCTCTAAGCACGCTCATATCGCAGGCGCGTCCGTTTAAAGCTCCGGACACCGCGGAGAATATGCCGCCGCGCGGCGGCGATCACCCTCCCCTGCATGTCATCGCACAGTCAGGGCAGAGCGCTCGCACGATAGACGTTCGCCACTCCTGTCCTAACTCAGGTACTCCGACAGGCAGTCATGTAAGATCAGGCTGTCGCTGGGGAACAACGTATCCAGGGAGGTGCGATATCCATGGGTGAACAGCGCGTAGCCATCGTCTCATGTGGGTCATTCAAGGAGATCCTGGAAAGCACGCAGGGCGAGGGGCTTCTGGACGGCATAGAGATCTTGTATACGGAGCCCTGCCTCAAGGAGAGGCCGAGGAAACTCGAGGGACTCCTTAAGCAGAGGATCGAGGAGGCCAAGGGCAAGGCCGACAGGATACTGGTCATCTATGGAGACGGGTGCTTTGTAGACACATCGGATTTCTCGCGCGGCATCGACAGCCTCATCGGGGATACCGGCATCTATTGCGAGAGGATCAGGGAGCACAGCTGTATCGAGATGATGCTCTCCGAGGATGACAAGGAAGCTATCTCCGACGGCATGAAGGTCTACTGGATGATGCCGGCCTGGGTAGAACACAAGGACGAGGTCTTCGAGGAATGGGACCTGGGCAAACGCAACCAGACCTTCCCGCAGAACGACACCGCCATCGTGGTGGACAGCAGCGGTTTCTTCGAGCGGCTGCTAGAGGAGGACCCGGAAAAGATCTTGGATTTCTCCGATTGGATGGGCATCCCTCTCGACGCCAGGCCAATCACCCTGGACCGCTTCAAGGCGCTCCTGCTCGCAAGCCTGGAACGATTGCGGGAGGATTGACCTCCTCCGGGAAGAGGGCGCGCCTAACTGCTCCTGCCTGCGAGATTCTGTCCCAAGTCCGGGGCTGACCCCATCTCTAGTCGATCCCCTTTGCGTAGAGGTCGAGAAAGCCCTGCAGGACCTCGATCCTCCTCCGCATGGCCTCCGCCCAAGCTGCCAGGCGCTCGCTCCCCCGCGCGGTGATGCTGTATACCCTCTTGCGCGGCCCCCGGTCATGCTCGTCCCAGGTCGAGACCACCAGCCCGTCTTCCTCCATCTTGCGCAGCTTGCGGTAGACGGCGCCGGTATCGGGGAGGGGCCCGGGCATGGGTACCTCTTCCATGCGGCCGAGCAGCTCGTACCCGTGGGCCGGGCCGCGCGAGAGCAGGAAGAGGATGCGGGGTTCCATGAAGCGCTTGCCAGGCCCCTCGCGCATGTATGTTTCAACGTCGGCAGGGGGGGAATGATGGTTCTTGCCGCCACCTGCAGTCCTGTTTACGGCCATCGGCGTTCCTTTATGATATATGTGATTGACATATATATATTAATTACATATATTAGTGGCCGTCAAGAGCCCCGGGAACGGATGCGTACTATGCAAGGCTTTGGAAGAAGGTGAGAGAGATGAAGACCATCGCGGCCAGGGAGGCGGAGGCGTCCCCGAACCCCCACGGCGTGCAAGCCAGCAGGATCTACGACTCGGAGCATGCCCAGGCGGTGCATATACTCCTCAAGCCGGGGGAGAGCCTCAAGAAGCACATCACGCCCGTGGATGTCTTTTTCTACGTGCTCGAGGGCGAGGGCGTGGTAGAGATCGGGGAGGAGCTCGAGAAGGTAGGGCCGGACACGCTCATAGAGAGCCCGGCCAGGATCCCCCACCGCTGGCTCAACGAGGGGGATGTCGATTTCCGCGTGCTGGTGGTAAAGGTACCCCGGCCGACCGAACAGACCCGGCTGCTGTAGGCGGAGGGCATCAGCCCACGGTGCCGCGGCGAACCGCTCCATGTCAGAGGAGAAGGGAGTAAGGCCATGGAAGACGGCAGGATATCGTATCATGCATCCGTGAGGAATGCGTACAAGCGCATCAAAGAAGACGGTATGACCAACATCTGGGACCGCTACGAGGCCCAGGGGTTGTCGAAAGATAACCCGGATAAGAGATGCCCGTTCTGCATGGGCGGGGTGCGCTGTGACCTCTGCTCTAACGGCCCCTGCCGCGCCGACGCCGCCAAGGACAAGCGCGGCGTATGCGGCATAACCGCTGACGGCATGGCCATGCGCATGATGGCCTTACGCAACGTCATGGGGGCCTCCACCTATCACTATCACACCGAGCAGACCATGAAGACACTGCGCGCCACCGCCGAGGGGAAGACACCCTTCGAGATCGTGGAACCGGGCAAACTACGCGATTTCGCCGGGCGCCTGGGCATAGACACCTCCGGCTCCGACGCGGAGGTGGCCCTGCGGCTGTGCGATCATGCCGATGCCGACTTCAACCGCAAGGCCGACCAGCCAAGCCTCATCGTGGAGGCACTGGCCACCCCGGAGCGCAAGGAAGCCTGGAAGAAGCTGGATATCTTTCCCGGCGGCATCTACGGGGAGATGATGCGGGTGACCAGCTCCTGCCTGACCAACGTGGACGGCTTCTACCAGAGCCTGGCCCTCAAGGCCATGCGTATGGGGGTGGCCATGGCCTACCAGAGCCAGATCGTCAACGAGTACAGCCAGGACATCCTCTTCGGCCTCCCCAGGCCCCATCCCATGCGCGTGGACCTGGGGGTGCTGGATCCCGACTACGTCAACGTACTGCCCAACGGCCACGAGCCCTTCCTGGGCTTCGCAATGGTGCAGCTGGCGCGCCAGCCGGAGTGGCAGGAGAAGGCGAAAGCCGCCGGGGCCAAGGGCATGCGGGTGATCGCCAACATCGAGACGGGCCAGGAGATGATCCAGCGCTGGAACTCAGACGACGTATTCTACGGCTTCACCGGCAACTGGATCGTGCAGGAGGCGGTGCTGGCCACCGGCTGCGTGGACCTCTTCGCCTGCGACATGAACTGTTCCATGCCCATCGATCCCGCCTACGCCGAGCGCTACAAGTTCAAGCTCATCCCCGTCAGCGACCTGGTGGCCTTCGAGGGGGTCACCGACCGGCTGGACTACGTGCCCGAGGAAGCCGAGGACCAGGCCGCCCAGCTCCTGGAGATGGCCGTGGCCAATTTCAAGCAACGCCACGGTAAGATCGAGCCCCTCGCTGGCCTTCCCAGCAGCGAAGCGGTGGTGGGTTTCTCTACCGAGAGCATCCTGGATGCCCTGGGCGGTACCCTCGACCCACTCCTCGACGCCATCAAGTCCGGCGCTATCAGGGGCATCGCCGGGCTGGTTTCGTGCACCACCCTTCGGGACTCCGGGCAGGACGCCCACAGCGTGGCGGTTGCCGAGGAGCTCATCTCCCGTGACATCCTCATCCTCTCCATGGGCTGCGGCAACGCCGCCATGCAGGTGGCCGGCCTGTGCCTGCCGGAGGCGGCGCAGAAGGCGGGCGCGGGCCTGAAGGGCGTCTGCGAGCAGCTGGGTGTCCCCCCCGTGCTCAGCTACGGCACCTGTACCGACACCGGGCGCATCGCCGACCTGCTGGCCGCCGTATCGGGAGCCCTGGGCGACGTGCCCATACCCGACCTGCCGGTGGTGGCGGCCGCCCCCGAGTACATGGAGCAGAAGGCCACCATCGACGCCGTCTTCGCCCTGGCCTTGGGGCTCTACACCTACGTCAACCCCGTGCCCACGGTCACCGGCGGGCCTAACCTGGTCAAGCTGCTCACCGAGGACTGCGTGGACGTGACCGGGGGCGTGCTTCATGTGGAGACCGACGCGGCCGAGGCGGCAGAGGGCATGCTCGCCCACATCGAGGCCAAGAGAAAGAAGCTGGGTATCTGATCTTCTGCGACAAGCATAAAACAGGCCGGTTTACCTGCCGGCCTGTTTTCGTTGCGGGGATTACGGCAGCGGGCATGTGCGTACTGCCTCCGCCTAACCGCCCCGTATGGCGTTTATGATATCGGGATCGAGGCCATCGAACCTCTCCAGCCACTCGATACGCTCCTTGCGCAGGGCTTCTTTGAGAGAATAGATCTCGTCGGGCTGATAGAAGTTGCTCAGATCGAAGCGGGCATAATCCATACCCGGTATCTCCTCCGGCACCTCGTATCCCCAGAAGGTGTCCTCCTTCCACTTGATCTCTTCCCGGGCGATCATCTCTATGATCTTCACGGAATCCCGTACGGTGATGTTCTCCCCTGCCAGACCCTCGGTCGCACCCACCTGGCCGGTGTTTATCATGTAGCAATCGATATCGGGGTTGCGGCGCAGGATGGACAGGAAGATGTTGCCCTCCTCGGCCTCCGAGCCGACGATGAAGGGGTTGGTGCCCACCACCCTGATAGCCCTTCCGGCCATGGTGGGATCTCCGGCGGAGGTCTCGATGGACTCCCCGAGCATGAAAGCGGCGGCCCCGAACTCCGGGCTGAGCTTTGCTATCGGCGGCACCACGTCCTGGCGGCGGGTGATGAAGACGATATTATGCACCTTCGGCAGGTCTATCTGGTCGTCGGTGAAGGCGACGTCACCCCTTTTGACCATGGCCCGCCCATTGGAGGTGATGGAGCAATCCTGGAAATCTATATATCCCGAACCCTCGTGCACCATGACGTTCTCCAGGATGGTACGGCGGCTGAGGCACGCGCTGTAGAGGAGCGGTTGGGTTTCCAGGTCCAACCCGTCGGTCTTTACGTACATGGAGCTCTCCGTCCCCAGCGCGCTGCCGTCGGGCCGCAGGATGACCACGTCGTCCTGGCGGATGATGATCCTCTCGGGATGGACAAGCCAGTGAGAATGGCAGGAGAGGCTGGTCTTGCCCGTGCCGGAGAGGCCGAAGAAGAGGAATCCCACATCCGTGAGCTCCCCATGTTGCATTAGGCGGACGATCTTGGACCCGGCGTGGAGGCCCAGGCATCCCCTCTTCTTGACCGCGTACATGAGCTGGCGCAGCGTGGCTTTTTTGTTCTCACCCTTGTAGTCGCTTCCCAGGATGATGGTCAGGCCCTCCTCCGGAAAGACAAACACGCGGCGCTCGGGCCACTCGGCAATGGTAATGGTGACGAAATCAGGGTCCCCGTCGGGATCGTCGGGTTCGAACAGGGTGTTCCCCCACATCAGCGGTATGCGTGCGTATTTGTTGGTGATATATACCCTGGCATGAAAACGAAAATCGGGGTGCATGCACATGCGCCGGTCCAGGCGTATCACCTCTTTGTCCTTGAGGTAATCGAAGGCCTCGCGGATGAGCTTCAAGTCACCTTCCTCGGGTATCCTGTCATGGAATATCTCGGTGAACTTTGCGCTTCGGCTCCTGACCTTGGTCGTTACCGCGAGGTTCCCCGCCTGGCTTATCACCCCGCCCTGTTCGAGAGACCATTCCCTCAGCTGCTGGTCGCTGGGGTTATCGATGACCTTTCCGGGATCGAATCTCACGCCGCATATCTCGAGAGTGTCGCCCATATAGATCGTCTCCTTTCCCTCGTATCCCTTTTAAAGGAGAGGGGCTAGAATCAGGGTCTTGTGGATCGCTTTGGTATTCCATATATTACCATAAAGAATCACTGGCGCACTTATTTTACCATCCCGGGGACAGTTCGGCATACATTTAAGCTTTCTTATCTGTATCAGGGCGTTTCACCCTTATTTCCCTCGACAAAGTGCCTAATACGGGCGTAGGTGATCCTGGACTGTATTCGGGCCGGTTACCTTCGTGGGCTTTTGAGGCAGTACAAGGAGAACAGTAATAAAGTATCTTTCGCATGACACCGTGGCCGGGAATTCGCGCTTCACGCTCTATCAATGGGTGTGTACGTCTGCAGTGATACAATGCAGCGGAGGGATGCAAGGAACCGGGCGGGAAAGGAGAGGAGCGTTTTGGGTGATGAGGTTTACGTAGAGCTGAGGCAGCTGCTGGACAGCATGCCGGGAGGGTTTCCCGCCACGGAGAGCGGCGTGGAGATGAAGATCCTGAAGAAGCTGTTCGCCCCCGATGACGCCGATCTCGCCCTGGGGCTGACGAGGGACCCGGAGCCTCCCGCCGCCGTTGCGCAGCGCCGCGGGATCGCTGCGGATGAGGCGGCGGACAAGCTCGCGTCCATGGCCTCGCGCGGGCTCATCTACCGGACCGGCGAGGGAGGCGAGGCGCTCTACAGGCTGGAGCAGTTCATCGTCGGTATCTACGAGTACCAGCTGGGCAGCATGGACAGCGAGTTCTGCGAGCTCACGGAGGAGTACATACCCTACATAGGCATGGGGATGGCGGGGGTCGAGACCCTGCAGACGCGCTTCGTGCCCGTGGGCTCGGCGGTGGACGTAAGCCACGCCGTCGCAACCCACGACCGCATACGGGACCTGGTAAAAAAGCAGGAGGTGCTGGGGGTCAAGGAGTGTATATGCCGCAAACAGCAGGGGCTGCTCGGCAGGCGCTGCGAGTACCCGCTGGAGATCTGCCTCATGTTCGGCGATTTCGCCCGCTACCACCTGGAGAACGGCTGGCCGGGCAGGTATGTCGACGTGGAGGAAGCCCTGGCGCTGCTGGACCGCTCGGAGGAGCTGGGGCTGGTGCTCATGGCCGAGAACGCCCGGGAGATCAGGTTCGTGTGTTCCTGCTGCAGCTGCTGCTGTTCTGGCCTGAAGATATTGAAGGTCCTCCCCAACCCGGCCGAATTGCTGCACACTAACTACAGGTCCGTGATCGAGACCGAGGCATGCGACGCATGCGGCATATGCGCCGAGCGCTGTCCCATGAACGCGGTTGTCGACAGCGGGGAATATATGAGCATCGACCCCAAGCGCTGCATCGGGTGCGGGGTCTGCCTGTCGACCTGCCCGCGGGATGCCATAGCGTTCCTGGAGAGGGAGGAGATCGCAGTGCCACCGCCGGACTCCAGGGAGACCCTGCAGCGCATCCTCAAGGAGCGCGGCCTGGCCTGAGGGCCTCAAGCCAAAGGTAAAGGTCCGACCCGTTGGACCCGAAATAGCATCGGTTTTAGATTCGGGAGGATAGGCTTTCCCTCGTCAGGGACCGGTCCAGGAACCAGGTCATGAAACGCAGCACCATGCCGTACAGGGGCGGGAAGGTGCGCTTGAGGAAATACAGCAGCTTGATGTCCATGGACGTGATGACCATGTATCTGTTCTTCTCGATGGCGCCGATAATGAGGGCCGCGACCTTCTCGGGGGCGATGGCATGCCTGGCGAACAACTTGCGGCCCTTTTCGCAGGCATCCTCGTCCGCGTTTATGACCACCGTCTGTACCAGACCGGTGTTGACGGCCCCGGGCAGGATGACGCTGACGCCGATGCCATGCTTCCTCAGGTCGTAGCGCAGCACCTCGGAGCTCCCCACCAGCGCGTGCTTGGTGCCCGCGTATGCGACGTGCCAGGGAAGGCCGATTATCCCCGCGGTCGAGGAGACGGAGAGTACGTGACCGCCCCTTCCGGCGCGCACCATGGCGGGGACGAAGCACTCGATGGCATGGTATGGCCCCCAGAGGTTGACGTTCACTATGCGCTCCCACTGCTCGTGGGTCATGTCCTCGACCTGGGAGAACAACGCGACCCCCGCGACGTTGGCCAGGATGTCCAGCGATCCGTACCCCGTGTGCACTTCATCCGCCAGCTTCCTGACCGCCTCGTAGTCGGAGATATCCAGAGGCCTGGAAAGGCAGACCTCTCCACCGCTCTCCGCGATCTCGCGCCGCGTCTGCTCGAGTCCGCTCGAGTCGATGTCGGTGATGAACAGCCTGGCGCCGCGCCCGGCCATGGCCAGCGCCGTCGCCTTCCCGATACCGCTCGCCGCGCCCGTGATCAGCACCTTCTTGCCCGTGATCTCCATATGCCTCACCCTTCCTCCGCCAGTGTCCATCAGTTGAATACGCGCAGGGGACCGGCGGTTGCACGCTCGCACTTCCCCCGTTCTATGTAACCTCGTTCTCTCAGCAGCCCGTACCAGGCCTCGCCCCGGGCTCGCTTGTCCAGGTATATGAAGTGCCCGCCCGTCACCTCTCTGTAGTCCTCGATGCCCCACCCGTCTCTCCACCGTCTCGTATCCCGCACGTCACAGACGCGGTCGCCCGCATGGACCACGACCCTGATGCGTCCCACATCGAAACTGGGTTTGAGGTACAGCGGCGAGCACAGCTCCTGGGCGCGCCCGGTCGCGCGCACGAGCGCATCGTCGACCGGGAACCCGAAGCGGAAGGGACTGGGCTTCAGGTAGTTGCTGACCGCGACGGCCGGGACCGCCATGAACATGAAGTCGGGCCCGCCGCTTACCTGCGCCGCGTAGAGCGCCGCCGTGAAACCGCCCATGCTGGCCCCGATGATCCCGATATCCTCGTAACCGATGTTGCGGAGAAGAAGCTGGGCGGAGTGGAGGTCGTGGATGTTCTGGGCCAGGCGCTCCACCGTGAGCGGCACATCGGCGGGATCCAGCAGCCTTTGGAGCCTGCGGTCGTCGCTACGCCGCCAGTGGCCGGGCAGGGTATGGAGGGCCACGTCCAGTCCGAGCCCGAAGAGCGCGTCCAACCTGAACATGCGCCGCGCCCTGGTCGGCCCCCCCATCATCAGTCCATGCACGATAAAGACGAGAGGCCGGTGCGTGTATTCATCATGGCGCCAGAGGTGCAGATAGCCCGAGAGGTTCTCCCGCCGGGAGAAGAAGTCACCTGTCACCTCGGGGTTGCGGGGGATATAACGGCTCGCGTAGCGGAAGAGGTCGCGACGCCCCGAGAGGAACGGCCTGGTCTCTATGATCTCTGCCTCGGGGGGCTCGCCGGGCAGGTAGAAGAACGGGTTGCGTCCGGGATCCCAGCGGTCGGGGTCGTAGAAGGCGAGCCGCCGCAGATAAGTCTCGCGATCGAGCGAAGTCCGCCCGACCGTGACGTCGGGAAGAGCCAGGAGCAGCCGGTCCGGGATCCCGCCGACAGCGTTGAGCACCCTGGCCTTCGCGCTCATCAGGGGCTCGCTCTCTTTGCCAGGTCGAAGGTGTCCTCCGTCACTCCCAGGGACTCCAGCTCTTTCTTGATCACGCGGTGCGTCTCCGTTTTCGGAAGTCCCTCAACGAAACGGTAATGCCTGGGGATGGCGAACTTTGCCAGCTTGCCGGCCAGGAACTCCGCCAGGCCTTCGGGGTCGAGCTTCTTTCCCTCGAGGGGCACCAGCGTGACCATGATGTCGTCCTCGGCGAGCTCGGAGGGCACGGCGTACACCGCACATTCCAGCACGTCGGGGTGTTTAAGGATCGCCTGCTCGACCTCGTATGCCGAGACGTTCTCGCCCTTGCAGCGCATCGACTCGGTGTTGCGCCCCAGGAAGTAGATGTAACCCTTCTCGTCCTTGTAGACGAGGTCGCCCGTGTACAACCAGCCGTCGCGCACCTTGTCGCTCGACGCCTCCGCGTTCTTGTAATACTCGACCGTGCTGGGGCGGTTGCCCACATAGCTGATGAGTTCGCCCGGGGTCCCTACCGGGACGTCGCTGCCCTCGCCGTCCACGATGCGGCATTTGGAGCCGAGCGGTTTGCCCATGGATCCTACCGGCCCGGTCCCCAGGTTGATGAGGACAACCCCCGCCCCGTCCACCGCGCCGTAGGCCTCGTAGATGCGGACGCCGAAGCGCGACTCGAAGGCCTCCCACATATCAGCCGGGCAGCCGGCCGAGAGCACCGCGCGGACGCTGTTGTCGCCATCGTCAGGCCTGGCGGGCTGCTTCATCAGTATAGGCATCACCGCACCCAGACCGTTGAAAATGGTCACGCGGTGGCGCCGCAACTCATCCCAGAACCTGCTCGCGCTGAACCTCTCCCCCAGCGCGATTCTGCACCCTGCGTGCAGGCACGGCGTCACGGTGAGGAAGAGGGCGTTGGCGTGGAACAGGGGATAGCAGGTGTAATAGACGTCGCCACGATTGAGGAAGAACCGGCTCATGATAGAGACCATCTTCACGGTGGAGCTCCCGTAGCGGTAGACGACCCCCTTGGGCAACCCCGTGGTGCCGGAGGTGTACATGATGATCATCAGATCGTTCGGGTCGTAGCGTACGGACGGCTTCGACGCGTCGGAACCCTGGCCGTACGCATCCCCCAATTCCACCATGCCGAAGGTCGGCAGGAATCCCGGGGGCGCGCCCTGCTCGTTCACGACGACCTTCTCGATCTTCCCGAGCCTGCCCTTGATCTCGTCGTAATACGGGAGCAGGTCGTGGTCGATGACCGCGAAACGGGCGTCGGAATCGTCGATCACGTGCGCGAGCTGGTCGCCGCGGAGCGCGATGTTTACGGGCACGGCGTACATGCCGAGTATCTCCACCCCGAAAAAGACGTCCAGCCAGCGGGGAGAGTTCTTCATCATTATCGCCAGCCCGGTGCCGGGGCCTCCGCCCATCCCGCGCAGGAAGTTGGCAACGCGGTTCGCGTTCCCGTCCATATCGGCATAGCTGAATTCCTCGTCCCCGAACTCGAGGAATATTTTTCCTCCTATCTTCCCGGACCTCTCCTCCAGGAGCTCGGCGTGGGACATGTCGGCCGATATCGACATGGCGCGCGCCTTCAGGATGCTCACGAGGTTCTTTGGCAACGTCCCCCTGCGCAGCTCATCCACGACGAACAGCACCCCGCTGCGCAGACCCCGCCAGGCGATAAACAACATCTGGCGGTATTTACTCAGCTTCCCCCGTTTCATATCCGCTCCTATCGCCGTCAAAGTAGGTATAGTCAATACTATATTATAACACTTTATCAAAACGTATTTATTGCGGTCAAGTATATAGTATGAAAGACTTAATATCCCTTTTAAATAACGCTTTACAATACATGATTGATATGCTATTTTACTATAGTAAGTAATTACTTACTTATATGTATTGGAGGTGCACGATGCCCACGGAAGCGAAAAGGCCTGGAGCGGAAGCCCGCCGCAAGCAGATACTCGATGCCGCCGCCGAGGTGTTCGGCGGGAAATGCTACCATTGGGCCACGACCAAGGAGATCGCCCAGGCGGCGGGGGTCTCGGAGCGCACTCTCTTCCTATATTTCGAGAACAAGAAGGAACTCTACCGCCAGGCCGTCCTGCGGGCACACCGCGATCTGTTCGAGGCCCTGGGCCGGGCCGCGCCTCCCATGGATGACATCAGGGCTTTCCTGAAGATGAGCGAGAGGAACTTCCTCACCTTCCTCGCAGAGCACCCCTTGAAGGTCAAGCTCCTCTTCCAGGCGCTCGATTCCATGGGGGACGAAGACCTCCGCGATGACATCCGGGATACCTTCCAGTCATTGTACGAGCTCTTTTTCGCCATTATCGAGAAGGCCAAGGAGAAGGGCGATATCAACGAAGGCGTGAGCACGCTTTCGGCGGTCGTCTGCATCCTCGGGTTCCATTTCATCGTGGCCAATGTCGAGCTGCTGAAGCTGGACTGGTTCGCCGGAGAGGAAGACATCTACTCCGTCGTCGACGTTTTCGCGGACTTCGTCACCAAGCGCGAGAAATAAACGGCAATGGTCAGGAGCTTCCCGGGCAGCGCCTCCGCCCCGTGATACCTGCGCCCATAGCGGCCACACCGTAGAGGTTGATAGCTTCTTATTTCAGCCAGTGGAGTACATCCGCCCCGGGGTTGAACAACTCTCCCGTAGTCCACTGCGCCAGCCTCATCAGGGGAAGCAGGGCCTTCTCCTTCTGGCGGGTCGGCATCCTCTTCAGGTTCTGATTCTCGTGCATCGCCTTGAGCTCCTCGAGGGCCTCGATATCTCCCCCGCGAGCCTCCACATCTTTCTTTATCTGGATCCACACGCAATCCATCCCCGGATCCTCGCTGCATGCGACCTCGCCATCCCGGGGCGGATTGTCGCAGAACCCGTAGCGGCACTCAAGGGGACACGTGACCACGGGGCATATGCCGGCCGTGTAGGACATAACGCAGTGCCCGTCCTCGCATATGGGACACGGGGTATGTATGACCAGGCTGTCTCGGGGCCCGCCTCGCTGCGTGAGCGGCAGGGAGCCGAAGGAATCGCAGGCAGCGATGATGGGGAGGTCCGGATTGTAGAGCTTCGCGGACTTAACCCCGCCCGCGCACGAGATAACCATGATTGCGTCGAGGCTGGAGCTCAAGGGTCGGATATACCTCTTCGTCGTGTATTCCATGAAGGAGCCGACGCAGGCGCCGAAAACCAGGAACCCCACCGTCTCCTTTCCCCACTTGCGGCACAGATCCTCCATCAATTCCAGGCCTTTCCTGCCCCCCGTATCGCTCAGGTTGGCACAGACGTTGCAGGAGATGATGGCGATCCTGCGATATTTCCTCAGGGAAAACTCTATCTCCTCGGCCGGCTTGTACTCGGTATGAAACATGTTCAACTCCTTCTCATGGTAGCGCGTGCATGCGGTGCCGGGACTTTCCAACTGTGCAGCTCTTCAAGTCGATCACCTGATCCAGTGCACTAGATCGGCCAGGGGAGCCAGCGCTATGGACCCTATGAAGCCGACGGTCTTGTTCTTGATCCCCCCCGCGGTATCGCGCTCGATGGAGGGAATCCTCTGCAGGTCGCGCTCCTTGTGCATGCGCTCCAGCTCCCTCAAATCCTCGAGGTCTCCCCCCCTGTCTGCGATCATCCTCCACACGCAGGGGCGCCCCACGTCCCGGCAGCATCGACCTCCGTCGTCCGGGCCTGGTGCGTTCTCGCATGGTCCGTACAGCGACTTCGCGGGACATTCGACGTAGGGGCATATGCCGGTTGTAAAGGAAAGAACGCAGTGCCCGCACGGCGTGCACAACCCGAAAGCCACCATATCTTCTCCCCGATCGGAGTAATAGGCGTCCAGGGGCAGCAGGGTCTCCACGCCAATGGGATCGGCGGCTGCGACCACTTTGAGGCCGGGGTTGAAGTAAAAGGCATTCTTTATCCCGGCCATACAGCTTATCTGGACCACGGCATCTATGCTCTCTCTTCTGGGCTTGATATAGGTATTGACGGTACGCTCCATCACCGCCGTGCTGCAGCAGCCCAAGGGAGATGCGGCGGTCACGACCTCGTATCCCCATTCCTCGAGCTGTTTTCTCAGGAATCTCTTTCCCCTCAAGCCACCTATCTGATTCATGTTAGCGCAGCCGCCACAGGAAAAGACCGCGACCCTCCTCGCGCTGCCCAGAGAATGCTTTATCTCCTCCGGGGACTTGTATTCGGTGAGAACCATGATTTTATCCTTTCTATTTCAGCGCTAATAATTCTTCCCGCATCGACGCGAGAGTGCCCCTGCTCATCAGTTGACGAAAGGTACCAGCCTCTCGAACCAGCGGATCCGCGCCACCACCCACCCGGAGAACCTCTTCAGGGGCCTGGGCGATACCATGTTGGGAGGTGAGGACAGCCTCTCATCTCCCATGGCGGCGTGTATCCGGCCCAGCTCCTTCAAGGCGTCGAGATCGCCCCTTAACTCGATCTCCTTCCAGATACACTCCCTGGTGGGATCCACGGCACAGGCGTGGCCATTGTCCGGGTACTTTGAGCAGGGCTCGTATTTCTTGCCCGAGGGGCACTCGTTCAGGGGGCAGATCCCCCCGGTAAAGCTGATAACGCAGTGAGTGCAGCTGGTGCAGATGCTCCTGGCCACGGGATCGTCCTGGCGCGATACGGGGACGCTTCCCACCGAGTCGGCTACGGCAACCACCCTGGTGTCCGGGCAACACAGGAAGGCCGATTTCACGCCCGCGGCGCAGCTGATAACGATCAGCGTATCGCTTGCGGAGATGGCCCTACGGTGTATTCTTACCGCCTGCCTCATTATCTCCTCGGCACAGCAGGCGGTTATGCACTTCGCGAGCAGAACATCCTTGCCCCAATCCTCGAGCAAGCCCTTGAGGAACTTCAACCCCTTGACTCCCCCCGTCTCGCTTAGGTTTGCGCATACCCCGCAGGCGAAAATGCTCACCTTGCGGGCGTCCCGCAGCGAGAACTTGATCTCCTCCGCCGATTTCCAGTCCGATTTGTTCATCGCTCCCCCCTGTTTTATCACCCGCTTACGGCCACTGCCGCCCGGGTTATTACCTGACCAGCGATCATCACCGCGGGACTACTTCTGCATGCGCGGCAGCGGAACGTCTTTCTTCATCGGCACCAGGGGCATCCTCATGGTGAAGGACTTCAGCACCCTGGGGAT
>JAFGDU010000040.1 GCA_016931915.1 Actinomycetota bacterium | reverse complement strand
TTCCCCAGGTCATTCCACCTTTGCCCAGTACCTCGCTCATGGTACGGGGGCGGCCGCGGAAATCTCCCCATGCCGGTTCCTTGAATAGCAACTGCTCGAAGCGGCTGAATAGATCGCTGCCCACCGCGGGACCGATGCGAGCGGAAAAGAAGTTTGCGGAGTCCAGGTTAACGTTGGGCTCATCGGTCTCGTAGTACATAAAACCCGCCTTCTCCAGGTACTCCAGGAGCATGCGACGGTAGTTCTCCTTATCCAGCCCGCTGCTCTCGAGATCCCAGTGCCATGTATATCCCGTACAGATGACGATCTTGTCATGGAAGAAGCTGTCCCGCAGCCCTATCTCCATCATCTTGTTTGCTATCCCAACACCGCGCCAATCCCTGCTGACCTCGATGGCCATGGCCTCCAGCAGGCCATCTCCGGACAGCTTCCCCCACCTTTCGGCGGAGCTCGGGGGGGCGATGGCCACGAAGCCGACAATTCTCCCATCCTCCGTATACGCGAGAATTATCTTGCTCTCCTCATTGGCAGCAATACGCTCGAGGGCTTTCTTCTCTCGTGCCGGCGGATAGTTCGGTGCCGCAAAAGCCCCCATGCCCTCGTCCAGGCGCATGGAGGCTATGAGGTCGCGCTCAGCGTCGGCCACGATGTATACCCTGCCCCGGGTGGTATCGATGAAATCGTCGTTCGCGCGCCCTGCGTCCAATTCCCGTTCCTTTTTAACCTACTCCGCCCTGAGGGGCGACCTCTTACTTCCCGAAGGAGCTGAGCGGTGAGGCACCGGCGTGCGCCTCCCCCGCGAGAATTCGTCATATGCACTCTGGAGCATCCTCCGAGGCTAATCTATAATATACCCGTCTTGTACTGACATGACCTGCGGGACGGAAATGGAGTAACATGCGCAGCATCAAGGCTCGTAGGATCGCCGATGACATGAAGGCCCTGATAAGGGAGAACCCCGCCCATAACATCCACGCCATCAACCAGCTCGATATGGCGGTCAAGGAAAGGGTCTATTCCCTTCTCATACCGGACAGGATATTCGAACTCTTCAACATCGACCGCACGACCTTCCTCAACGCGCAGGGAGAACGCTCTCTCAAAACCACCGCTCCGCGCCAGACCGGCTTCGCAATCGTCGAGTTGAGAGAGCATCCGGGCGACCGTGACTGCATCTACTTCCTCGAGATCGCGGATACTCCGTTCTTCAAGGTGGAGATCACTTTTCTTATCATAAACGACATTCGATCACCCCGTTACAATACGGACATCGATGAAGCGGGGCGGAGGACCAAATTCGGTACCGCCCGCCGCAACAGGGCCGAGGAGATCAGGGCCATGCAGGCCGGACTCGCCCCCGGCCAGGTGCACCAAGGCCTTCACCTGCTCAAGGATTTCATGCCCCTGGTGCTGCAGTTTATCTCAGCCATGAGTCAGGATATGCTGGTAGCTGAGCCCCTCGCCTATCATGACGCGATAATCTTCGAACGATACGGTTTCAACTACGTACACGGCAGGAAGAAGATGGACTACATCGACATGGCATTTCGGCCAGGAGGTGAACTCCACGCCAGGCTCGATGGGAGTACCCCTTTCCGCCAGCCGGGAGCCGAGAAAACCATACGGGGCCGCAGCTGGGCGATACATGACGGCATCCTCGGTGAACCCTGGAAAGATGTCGATATGTACCGTTCTGTTGCAACCCCAGCAAAGATCTGTACGTTTCCCGGCGGCATATATTAAGGACGGCACAGATGAAACCCGTCCTTTAACCTTACCCGGGAACAACTCGAATACCATCACCTCCTCCCCTCTTCCCTCCCTCAGCCCGCATGCTGGCATGGCGCCACACGGACCGATACATCCCCGGGTGCTTCTGGCTGTATAATACCCTCAAGCGGGTGCAAATCACGAACTGCTGCGCGTGACCGGAACGACTGGAGGAGAAGAGGATGTACGTTCGCGATCATATGAGCCCCGATCCCATCGTTGTTGCGCCCGACGACACCCTGCGCAAAGCCCACCAGCTCATCAAGGATCACGGCTTGCGCCGTTTTCCCGTGGTCGAGGAGGGCAGGCTGGTGGGGATAGTAACCGACCGTGACGTCAGGCAGGCCGATATAAGCTCGGCCATATTGCAGGAAAGACGGTACGTCGATTACATCCTCGACCGCATTCAGGTCGGTGGCATCATGACCTCTAACCCGATAACCGTTGGCCCGGGAACATCGATCAGGAAAGCCGCGGGCCTCATCCTCGAGAACAAGATCGGCGGCCTGCCGGTGGTAGACGACGGACGTCTGGTAGGGATCATAACCGAGACCGACCTCATCAAGGCCCTCATCACGATGCTGGATGGCTGAACAAGAGCCTGATCTGAACCACGACGAGCACGAGGGGGTAGATCCCCTCTGGTCGAGGTCCGCACGCCTCATATCGCGCATTTCCCACCCCCTTTACATCACACCCCTGATCATCCTGGCTGTATCCCTCCGTAACGCATCCAGTACCGCTGCCGCCTTTTACTGGTGGGGCATATTTCAGTTGTTCGCGACCATTGTCCCCCTGGCCGACCTCATCTGGCGTCGCCGCAGTGGTCGCATCAGCGACTGGCACGTGTCCAGGCGCGAGGAACGCACATGGCCACTTGTCTTCAGCATCGTGTATGCGGCCGCCGGAAGCCTTGCCTTCTTCCTCCTCTCCGGGCCTCGGATACTACTCGCCTGCATGCTCAGCGGGCTTGCGCTGGGTATAATCACCCTGGCGGTCACGTCCTTCTGGAAGATAAGCCTCCATCTGATGGGCAATGGTTCCCTGGCCATCATCCTCCTGGCTGCCTTCGAGGCACCGTTATTCGGCGTCCTCGGGCTGTTGCTCCTTCTCTACCTGACAACGGTCGGGCTGTCGCGGTACGCAGTGAAGGCCCATACTCCATCCCAGATAATCGTGGGAGCGCTCAGCGGCACAGGAGTCACCTGGATGATATTCTGGTGCATGGGGATTCCCATATGAGTAATTGCATGCCGTCGGGGTGAATCTCGGACATCGTCTCCACGCATCGCATACAACTTTTCGACCTTTCCTCACTCCTGCTGCCCCAGGCATAAAGCCCAAAACGGCGGCACATTTGACACCCTAAAATACTGGTGTTAGTTTTTCTCTATCGAAACATGGAGGTATGGTGATGATCGTTGTAATGTCGCAGGAGGCAAGCCGGGAACAGGTCGAAGCGGTATTGCGCAAGATCGAGGAGTTCGGCCTCCAGACCCACCCCATATACGGGGTTCAGAAGACGGTCATCGGCGTGATCGGAGACGACAAGACCAAAGTGGTAGAGACCATGGCCGGATATCCCGGCGTGGAGCAGATCATACCCATCCTCAAGCCCTATAAGTTTGCCTCCCGCGAGACCCACCCCCAGGATACGGTAATAGGCGTCAGCGGGGTAGAGATCGGTGGAGACAGGGTAGTGGTCATGGCGGGGCCCTGCGCCGTCGAGAGCCGTGAGCAGATATTGAACTCCGCCCGGCTGGTAAAAATGGCAGGTGGTTCAATCCTCAGAGGCGGAGCCTACAAGCCACGAACCTCGCCCTACAGCTTCCAGGGTCTTGGCGAGGAGGGCCTCTGTTTCCTGGCCGAGGCGCGTGAAGAGACAGGCCTTCCGGTGGTAACTGAACTGACCGATCCGAGAAAAATCGATCTCATGTGCGAATATGCGGATATAATCCAGGTTGGAGCACGCAACATGCAGAATTTCGTGCTCCTTACCGAGATCGGGCGCAGTGGCCATCCCGTGCTGCTGAAGAGGGGCCCGAGTTCCAAAATCGAGGATCTCCTGCTGGCGGCGGAGTATATCATCAAAGAGGGTAACCGCAATATCATCCTGTGCGAGCGTGGTATCAGTACCTTCGAGACCCATACCCGCAATACTCTCGACCTCTCGGCCGTAGCCGCCCTTAAGAGGCTCTCTCACCTTCCGGTCGTCGTTGATCCCAGCCACTCCGTTGGTGTCGCCAGCATCATCCCTGCCATGACCCTGGCGGCTGTCGCCGCCGGTGCGGACGGCCTGCTCATCGAGATACACCCCAACCCGAACGCCGCCCTCTGCGATGGCCCGCAATCATTGGATTTCGAGACCTTCACCGGCCTCATGTCCAGGATTCGCAAGGTCGCCCAGGCAATCGGACGAGAGGCTTGAGCCGATCCCTTTACATGCGCTTTTGATATATCATGCCTTGCCCGCAGCCCTCCGGGCTTGCTCGCCTTGCACGGGAGCCTGTCCCCACAGAGAGGAAATCATCTTCATACCGTGTAATAGGCAAGGTTGGGGATTTTCATGACGGCCTCGACGAAATCCGCCTGCAACTCCTCTTTGACCGGATGCCTGATCATAAACATGTTGACCTCGACACGCTGGTCTTTTTCGTCGGTGCGCAAGGGGCTTGGGATGGTCATGAACTCATTGAGCTTGGTCAGGTCGGCATAAAGCTCGTCCACCAGGTTGTGGTCCTGATCGCGGTATATACCAACCAGCGATATCTGGGTGGCGTATTCGAAGAAAACCACCCTCGAAATGCCGATTACCTTCTTGCCATAAGTAAAGCAGTAGATATCGAGGGGCGAGATGGATTTCACGGGTTTCATGTCTTCGGGATTGACGGTGCGGAAACCGCTCACGCACTTCTCGAAAGCTCCTATCAGTTTGTCCGCCCCCGCCCCCTCCCCAGCAAGGCATGTCAGGCCTTTGAAGACCACACCGCCCGCAATGATCACCCTGGACTGGGCGGGTCTGGATGCGAGGATACCTTCCTGCAAGAGATTCTCCTCGCATTCCTCTTCGATGCCCCTCTGGAAACTATCCATATCCACGCCGAAACTGTAGAAGTTTATCCTCTCCCATCCCTCCTGCTCCTGGCGGGCAAGTATACCCAGCCCCGGTGCGCTCTTGTAGAAGTATAAGAAGGCCCTCTGTTTCACCAAATCTATCTCCTTTCGAACAGGCCTCAGGGGCCTGGCCATTTACAATAATCCCTATGCCATGAAAAACGCTTATCAGCCAGCTATCATTACAATATTTCTGTGGTCCGGCAATAGATACCTTGATATTATCATTAAAAAGTCCCGGCGTTCAGGAGGTGAGAGCGTTGGTGCGGTTCATGATAGGTTGGCCGATCTTCCGTGTTGTCGCCATGTACTATCGTTTCACCTATACAGGCTACGAGAACGTACCGCGTAAAGAACCCCTGCTCGTGGTCTCAAACCATATCAGCCGTAAGGACCCCGTGGCCATTAACCTGGCCCTCAGGCGCCCTGTACGCTACATGGCAAAGAAGGAGGCCTTCGACGCGAGAAACGGTCTCTTCGAGTTCCTCATGGTAAGGATTTTCTTCGCCTATCCGGTCGATCGTGAAAGACCTGGGCCGGAAGCCATCAGGCAGACCATTGCTTTCCTTGATAAAGGAGATTGCGTGGGCATCTTTCCCGAAGGCACGCGCCATCCCGACACCACTTTGCACCCTTTCACCAATGGCGCCGCCTATTTCGCCTGGAAAACCGGAGTACGCATCCTGCCTATCGGCGTCACCGAGGAAAAAAGAGAGCGTTACCTCATCAACATCGGGGAACCATTCACGGTTCCCGATCTGCAGGGCAGGCCACGCCAAGTCCTCCCCCAGATAACCTCCCTCATCCGTGAGCACATAAGGGAGCTTCTCCCCCCCGCTTGGGAAGACCTCTCCGAAGAGCCGGCAGGCGGATAGAGAAGAGAGCCTGTCCGTACCAGGCCTGGATCCTCACTGCGTTCCGTCCAGGCAGCTAGTACCACCGAGATCTTCCGCAAGCTCCCGGCTAAGATCCTTCGCAGTACGGCGAATCGCACCCCTGCAGCCACAGGTTTATGACCATCTCGAAGAGCACCGGTACGTCCAGGTTGGCCTCCCTGTCCACCTGTGCGTCGATGACCGTCATCACGCCGGAGGCCTCCGCCTCTTCCAGGGCCGGCCTTATCTCCTCGGGGCTCTCGATACGGATGCCCTTGGCCCCCATGGCCTCCGCAATCTTGTCTATGCGCGTCTCCCCGAACTCCACCCCGCAGTACCTCTGTCCGAAGGCGGCGTGCTGGGCGCCTTTGATCATGCCCCAGGCGCTGTCGTTGGAGACGATGTCTATGACCGGCAACTTCAGGCGCACCGCGGTCTCGATGTCCTGGCAGTTGATCATGAAGGAGCCATCGCCGTGTATTATGTAAACCGGGCGGTCGGGGTTGGCCATCCTTGCTCCCATGGCAAAACCGAGGCCGACGCCCAGCTGCCCCGTCTCCACCGCCTGCAGGTAGGAGCGGGGTTGATAGACCCGGCCGGCAATATTGGTCCACAGACCGGTATTGCCTCCATCCATGACCAGGATACCGTCGCGGCCCAGGAAATCCACGCTCTCAGCTATGAGGCGCATGGGATGGATGGGCGTTGTCTCCGATTTGGCCATCTCCTCGTAGGCCGCCAGCGCCTGTTCCTCCATCTCGCGGTAAGCAGCGATGAAATCGCGCTCCGCGACCGGTTTGACCTCCTTCTTTACCTTGTCTATCATCTGGCGCAGGACCTTCTTTGCATCTCCGACTATGCCCAGGTCGAACTGGCGGTTGAGACCGATGTTGGAAGGGTCGACGTCAATATAGATGAACTTCTGCTCGGAGGGATACCCCCACATGGTAGGCTGCCCCCAGAAGTCGTATTCGGACATGGTGCATCCCACGTTGAGCACGACGTCCGACGAGGATTCCGCCATTATAGAGGCCATGTTCTTGGGAAGGAAAAGGAGTGGGTGATCCTCGTTCAAAGCGCCGCGGCCGGCAACGCTGGTGGTCACGGGGATCTGCAGGTACTCGGCCAGCTCCCTGACCTCGTCCCACGCCTTGGAGCGCATGACCCCTCCCCCGGTGTGTATAAGGGGTTTCTCCGCGGCCAGCAGCATCTCCACCGCCCTATCCACCGCCTCGGGATCGCCGCAGGGCCCGATATCTGTGCGGTAACGCTCGGGCGGCAGGAAAGCGTCCTCCTCGATCTCGCCGTTGCTGAAGAGCACATCGACGTTTATATCCAGGTGTACCGGGCCCGGCCGTCCCGTAGTAGCCTCGCGGAAGGCCCATTGTACCAGGTCCGGTATGCGGTCCCAGCGGTTCACCAGGGCGTTCCACTTGGTTATGGGCCGGAAGAGGCCGATCTGGTCCAGCTGCTGAGTTGAGCCTTTGAAGGGGTAGGAGCGGTCGGAATGGATCTGCGGGGTGATGACCACCATTGGTATGCCATCGGCGTAGGCGACGTATACCCCGGTAACGAGGTTGGCCGCCCCAGGGCCCACCGTCCCGGCGCAGACCCCCACCATGTCCGAGCTGCGCGATACGCCGTCTGCCATGTGTGCCGCAACCGCCTCGTGGTGGGTGGTGATGAAATCCATGCCTTTGGGCCTGCCCACGCGGGCGATGGCGTCGGTGAAGGTACACAGCTGCCCCCCGGGTATACCGAAAACCCACCTCACGCCCTCCTTGAGCAGGGCCCTCGTAAGAACCTCGCCACCATTCATCAGTGCCATCAGCTACACCCCTCTCGTAATAGGTTCACTTTTTTAGCTCTCCGACGCGGCGGCACGGATACCGGGAATCGAAGCCTCTCTCGCATCCGCACCGTTCATGCACTCCGCCGGGCCGCCTTATGCCATCTATGATCATAATTCATGCTCACCGAGATACAGGCCTTGAAGCCGATGCTTCGACTTTATAAATTATATCCCATCAAATTAACAGATAATAAATGGTTCTATCCGCCGCTGGAGGTTTCATGCTGGAGCAGGTTGGGCGGGTTTTACCCCGCCCCCGTCTTCTCCTTCAAACACCTGCAACGAACTGCAGGCGCCTC
This sequence comes from Actinomycetota bacterium, assembly GCA_016931915.1. GTDB lineage: Bacteria > Actinomycetota > Geothermincolia > Geothermincolales > RBG-13-55-18 > SURF-21. Next base: position 18,761 of record JAFGDU010000040.1, on the reverse strand, counting down.
GTCTGTTCTCCCGCTTTACCCAGGCCTGTAGCGTCCATCACTTCCGCACTGTCGAAACCCGCTCTCGCAAGCTCCTCCATGACCCACGCGGTTTCGTATGCCCGCTCCCTGTGAACCTCGACGATATCCGACCCATCAAGGTCCACATCAATAAACACCATGTTCAGGGTGCAGATGCTCGACACTTCTTCCCAGGCGCTCGACCAGCGCATGCGGCGGCCGTCAACCTCGAACTCCCACGGCACGGTGTCGCTGCCCTCACGCAGCTGCCATGCGGTGTTCAGGTCGAATATGGCATGGCCCCCCGGCTCCAGAGCGGCCCGGAAGGATGACAGGGCACGCCTTAAGTCGGCTTTGTACAGGAGATGGTTCATGGCGTCCGTGGCGCAATTGACCAGGGTCACCCGCGAGGGTGGATAAAGGTAGCGCATGTCCTGTCTTTGCAAGCATACCCCCGGTCTCCCGTGCAACCTCGCGGCCTCCGCGAGCATCGGCAGGGACAGGTCGCTCGCGTAAACCTCTGCGCCACGCTCCACGAGGTAAGCCGACGCCAGACCGGTACCGCAGGCCGCATCGGCGACGCGGCTGATATCAAGATCATATCTCCGCTCCAGGCGTTCGAAGTTGTCTCTCCAATGTTCGAACGCATAGTGGCCCACCATGCGGTCGTATATGGCCGCAGAGGTCGAGTAAACAGGGGTCCTGCGGTATCCCCGCGTTTCGTTCATCAACCTGTACCTGGTTTCTTCGCGCTACATCAAGTGGTCCGTATCTGCGCATCCTCAGACAAGAGACCTGCCGAGTTCCCGCGCCCGTTCCATGGCCCCTTCCACCTCGAGGATTTCTCCCGCTTCATCTACCCCCGCAAAAGTGAGGCTCTCCCAGCCCTTTACCTGGATTATGTAGAAGAAGTAAGCCATGGTCGGCCGGGTACATGCGAAGGTCTCCGGCTTATCCCTCCCGCAGCACGAGATGAAGAAGCCCTTGCGCTCGGCCGCGAACCCCTCGTCGACGGGGCTCTTTTCGAGCACGTAGCGTATGGACCACAGGCGCTGGCAACGGTCTATTAGTGCCTTGGCCTGCGCGCAGATGTTCATGGAGAATATCGGTGCCGCCATGGCCACCGCACCTGCTGTGAACAGGTGGGGATAGATGATCTGCATATCGTCCTTCTGGATACATTCCCCTTCCTTGAAGCAGCGGTTGCAGGCCCTGCAGGGCCGGATGTCCATGGATGCCGTGTGGAAGCTCTCAACCCTGTACGAGGCTTCCCCTGCGCCCGAGGCCAGGGCATCCAGTAGAAGCGCCGTGTTGCCTTTGCGCCGCGGGCTCGTGTACAGGGCCAGCAGATAGCGGTTTTCATCTTTCATTGCCTACCTCCCCGGGAGGATCTTATTCCCCGAAAACCCTGGTAACCGCCTCAGGATTGCTCTTCAGTTCGTTGAACACTCGGTTGAGCGCCTCCGCGTCTGCTGCCGTGACCGCCATCCCCTGCAAAGCCCTGAGCTGTGGTCCCATCTTCTCCTGCCATTTTTCCCCGTACCGGGACAGGGAAACCTCGGAGAAATCCTCTTCCTCCAGCGCCTTCAGTGCGGTCCTGACGGCATAATTCGCAGACCTCACGGCCGATGCCACGCCCTCAAGTATAAAGGGCTCCACGAAGCTTCCCGCGTCGCCTATCAGCATTGCTCCAGCGGCATGGTTCTTCCCGATCTGTCCGGCGCTGGGCACCCTCCATCCCATCCACTCCGAGACACGGCGCGCCCCGCGCATCTTTTCACCGTGAGGGCTTTCCGCCACGAACTTCTCCACCATCTCCTCCGCGGTCAGCTTGGATCGCTCATACTGTGACATCTGTATCCCTACACCCATGTTCACCGTATCTCCGTAACCGGGATGCGGCGACAGGCAAACGAATCCCGGGTTGAAACCCGGATCGTAATGCACCTCTACATCGCGCAGAGGAGGATTGCAGCCGGCATAGTAAGCCCTTCCCGCAAGGTAAACCTGATCGTAGTCGTCGGCGAACAGTCCCAGCCTCTTGGCTACCCATGAGTGGGAGCCGTCCGCCCCGATAACGATCTTGCTGCGGAACTCCTTGAACTCCCCCTGATACTTGGCCTTGACCCCTTTTACCGTCCCATCCTCTATCACCAGGTCGTAAACCCAGAACTCCTCCCATGCCTCCGCTCCCAGCCTGATGGCATTGTCCCTGAGGATGGCATCCCCGATGCGACGGGGGCAGGTCACGCCCTTCTGGTTGGGACCGCTTATGCAAGTGTAATCCGGGCTGGAGAGGACGACCTGTGGATACAGGTATCCGACTTCCGCCAGCCGGTCGTATACTCCCAGCTCCTCGTAGGTGCGGAAAGCGAAAGGACCATATATGTCGCTGCACGGCTTTTCCCTCGGGAACCTCTCCTTGTCTACGAGGAGCACCTCCACCCCGGCCTTGGCAAGCCTGGCAGCCGCTGTGCTGCCTCCCGGCCCGGCTCCCACCACGATGACGTCCCATGCGCGTCGCATCATGACCCACCCCCCACGATCGGCGAGCCCATGGTCAAGACGTCTCCTGCGGGACAGATCCGACTGCAGAGCCCGCATCCGATGCAAAGCCCATGGTCGACCTCGACATAGCCGCAGCGCATACACCGCCTTGCATCTTGCTCCAGTTCCTCTCTCTGCGGGGGGATCTCTACCTCTCGGAAGGATGTCAAAGCCTCCTCGGTCGAGATATGGGGTAAATGCAATGGAAATGCTTTCTCCAACCTTACCGGGAATACCTTCTCCCGTATGGGCGCTTCCCCGGGCCTTCTATCGCGCTCCTCGACGAACGCCCCGGAAAGGTACGCATCGACCGCGCGTGATGCTTTCCTGCCCGAAGCCATAGCCTCCACAACCGACCCCTGGCCCGTCACCAGGTCTCCCGCGGCAAAAACCCCCTCTATCGAGGTTGCTCCCGATGACGTGTCCACCGCCGGAATACCTCCCGGCCCGGTCTTCAATCCCATGCGCCCGAGCAACGCTGCATCCACCGCCTGGCCTACCGCGAACACCACGGTATCTGCGGCTAGCGTCATGCCGCAGCCAAGGTCCAGTTCCGGTGTCAACCCTCCCGCGGCATCGCTGCATATACTCGCAACCCGAGCCAGCTCCAGAGTCTCGACCCTCATCCACGCGGAATGGATGCGCACCGGCGCGTATCCGTCTATGATCGTCACGCCCTCTCGACGTGCCTCCTCGACCTCCCATGACAGGGCGGGCAGGTCACATTCCTCTTCTATGCAGATCATGCATGCCTGCGATGATCCTTTGCGCAGGGCCGTGCGGGCTACGTCAGTTGCCACACTCCCTCCCCCGATCACCACTGCCCTCTCTCCTACCTCAACCGGGCGTCCGCTCTTTATGGCGCTCATGAAATCGAGGGCGCTATACACTCCCGCGTAGTCGCTTCCGGGGATGGGCAGTTTCTTTCCGTACCTGGCCCCCGTGGCCAGGACCACCGCCCGATAGCCGCCTTCCAGCAGCTCCTGCAGGGTAGGAGAAACCCCTACCGTGGCACCGTATACCACGTCAATGCCCACCCCCAATGCCTGCGAGAACTCCCTCTGCCAGATCTCATCAGGCAAGCGGAACGCGGGCACGGCGATGCGCAGCATACCACCCGGTGCCGGTCCGGCCTCGAATATCGTGACCCGGTAGCCCATGGAAGCAAGGTCCACGGCCGCGGTCAGGCCGGCCGGTCCGGCGCCAGCTACGGCCACCCTCATATCGATGTTTCGACGGTAAACCCGGTCTCCGGCCAGGCCGTTTTCGTATGCCCATTCCGCGATCTCTTTTTTCATTGCCCTTATGGGTAAGGGTGCATCGATGAGGGCGCCGCGCTTGCACTCCTCCTCGCAGGGTCGGCCGCAGATCCTGCCCAACACTCCGGGCAGGGGATTGATCGAGCTCACGAGCTCCCACGCTCCCGCCCAATCTCCACGAGCAAGCATATTCACGTAACCCTCGGGATAATGGCCCAGGGGGCATGCCAAGGCACACGATCTTGCCGTAATATCCACCATGTCGCGGGGGAACATGACCGGACCCTCAGCGCAATCCGGGCACAGGCGGCATATCTGCCTCTGCAGCTCTGCCATGGCCCCAGTGGGGCAGTTCTCAATACATACGCCGCAGTTGATGCATCTATCGCTATCTATGCGGGGCGAGGAAACCTTCGTGAGCCGTTTCTCCAGGCCTCCGGGCCAGCAAAGTGAGAAATCCACGGGAACTCCTGTCGATCCGTCCATGCGTGTTACCTCCCTCTACCCCTCCAGCCGTAGATTGTAACACGTCACGCGATATAGGGTTGCCACATGGGGCGGGATGCACCGGCAGGCGGCGAAAACAGGCTCAGGCCACCGGTCCCGTCAAGGCCGCAAGGTCCCGGTAGAGGTTATCCAGCTGCTGGCGCAGTCTCTGATAAAAACGGCGTTTTTCATCCAATGCGGCGGTGAGCCTTTGCATCTCTTCCAGGGTCGATTTCTCCTCTTCCTCCAGCTCCTTCAGTCGCAGCCGTATATCCTCCAGGCGTTTACCACGGTCTATGGCCGTCGCTACCTGTTTGATGAGCGTGTTGAGGAGAAAAAGGTCGATATCTCCGAATGCCTTGTCCTTCTTGGTGTTGAGGTTGAGAACGCCCAGAAGGGCCCCCTCCAGGATGATGGGAACGCTTATCGCGTCCGTAACCTTACGCCTGGTACGCAGGCGCGGGTCCATGAGGTCGTCCAGAAGCAACATTCCCTCGCGCCGCTCGGCCACCAGGCCCGCTATTCCCTCTCCCACTTTACATCGGGCCCTGCTAACGACTTCTTTGCGTAATCCGTACGCGGCTTTTATCACCAGCGTATCGCTTCCTGCGGGCTCGATAAGCATGATCGAGCCCGAAGTCGCTTCCATGATATCAACCGCCCCCCTGAGGATACTGTCGAGCAGGGAATCCATGCCTTCGAATGACATGATCTGCTCGTTTATACGCCAGATCAGGTCCAGTTCCTTTATCTTCTCCAGGTAGCGTTCCTCGCCCGCCGGCAGATCGTCTTCTTTCATGGCGTATATCTCTCGCTCTGTTAGCACTCACCTTATATCTAATAGTCTCGTCCGACCCGGACTGGTAGTAAAGTTGCCCGCGACCGTGACGGCTCCTTTTAGTCCCCCGCTACTTCCCTTCCGTGCTCTCCCTAGCTCTGCGTCCTGCTACCAATGCCGCCCCTAAAGCGCCTATGACCTGTGGATCCATCTCCAATTCCCTGACCTTCACCCCCAGTTTATTCTCCAGGGCTATGATGAGGCCACGGTTTTTTGCACATCCCCCCGACACCGTTACATCTTCCTCTAGCCCTACCTTGCGTACCAGGGAGCTGAGGCGTGCGGCGATCGCCTCGTTGATACCGGCCGCGATATCCGATATCTCGGCGCCCTCGTTGAGCAGCGTTATCACCTCGGATTCCGCGAAAACGCTGCATTGGCTGGTGATCTGGGCCGGGCTTTGCGAGCGCAGCGAAAGCTCCGAAAGCTCCTCCAGCGTGATCTCGAGCACGCGCGCCATGGCCTCGAAGAACCTGCCTGTGCCCGCGGCACACTTGTCGTTCATGGCGAAGTCGACCACCTTCCCCTTAGGGCTGATCTTGATGACCTTGCAGTCCTGACCGCCGATGTCTATCAGCGTGCGGTCGGATTGATTGAGGTGGAAGGCTCCCAGCCCGTGACAGGTTATCTCGGACACGTTCTCGGAGGCAAATGGTATGCGGACCCTTCCGTATCCCGTGCCCACTATATAATCCAGCTCAACCCCTGCGGACAATCCCGCAGCATCCAGGGCAAGATCGAGCGCCTGCCTGGCGGTTACCTCGGGGCGCACGGCACAGGGAATTATCGAGTAACCGAGCACCTCTCCATCCCTCATGAGCAGCGCTTTTCCCGTTGTAGAGCCGACATCGCATCCACCTACGAAGTACGTATCGGGCATCTTTGTCTTCTTCTCCTTCCTCCCATGACTATCCCGCCATATACGGCGGGCTTGCCAATAATTCTACCAGACGAAGACCGGGCTGAGACCTTGATGTAGGCGATTGTTCCACCCGGCCACCCCGGTCACTGCGTGATGGTAATATGATAAGGTCGCAGGATTCGGGCGGTGCGATGTTGAATAACGTTGGTAATGAAAAAGGATATTGGAGCGGATATGGACATCACCTTTATCGAGGCCAGGGATCTGCCTGATGCCTGGTTCCAGTGCGTGTACAACATCTTCGAGAAGGGTCAGGAGTATTTCATCGACCGGGGCAGCTTCAAGGGCAACCGGCGCATGGAATACGACTTCGTGGTGGTAAAGATCGTTTACCCGGAGACGCGCCCCCTTATCCCCGACATCCCGCCGGGTATCGGCCTGCCCCCGCCTACTGACATGGATTACGTGCAAGAATATCTCGAGAAGCTCTGTTCGTCCTGCTCCAAGGCGGATAACGAGGATTATACCTACGGCATGTACCTGGAAAGGCAGATCCACGAGGTCATCCGCATGTACAAGGAGGAGGGCTTCGGCACCAACCAGGCCTGCATGGCGGTTTGCGATCCCGATGCCATATACCTCGAGGACCCCCCTTGCCTGCGCCAGATAGATACGCGTATATACGCGGATGAGCTCAAACTCCATTTCGTCGTTTACTTCCGCTCCTGGGACCTATGGGCGGGTTTTCCCAGCAACCTCGCGGGCATACAGCTGTTGAAAGAATACATGGCCGACGAGATCGGGGTGGCTGCGGGAGAGACCCTCGCTCTCTCCAAGGGCATGCATCTCTACGACTACGCCTGGGATATCGCCAAGATAAGGCTGGGGAAACCCTGATCGGATACCGCCCGTGAGCAGACAGCTCTCACAGCCTATCCCCATACTCGTTGAGGGCTGAACGTCTGCTGGCCATGGGTTTGCCGTACAGGCGCGCGCGAACGGAACACTTGTTCTCGCGCCACGATGTGAATATCGCCTGTTGTGCGATGCAACCTTGTATACGCGGTCACCCGCTTCCGATATAATTGACTGGAATCGCGGCATGCAGCCGCCTTCGCTCAGCCCGCCAGTCATCGTATCGGGACGTACTTAAAAGAGGAGGTCACACCATAAATCCGCTGGCCATAGAGCTCAATGAGACTATCAGAACCCACGCACCCTCGACATACGAAGCATTCTCGGCACTCGGACGCGAACTGTTTTTCCCGCGCGGCATACTCACCCAGACTGCGGAAGCCAACAGCTCTGCTTACCGTTACAACGCCACCATCGGAATGGCAACCATGGGAGACAAGCCCCTCTACCTGCATGCGCTGCATAAGCATATAGACGGCCTGGAGCCCGAGGAGACCTTCCCGTACAGCCCCGCCACGGGCAGGCCGGATCTCAGGGATGCATGGCGCGATCACCAGTTGAAGGTGAACCCTGGGCTCGAGGGAAAAAGCTTCTCTCCGCCCATCGTTACCAGCGGATTGACACATGCATTGAGTATTTGTGCCGATATGTTCTGCGACGCCGGCGATACCCTGCTCCTGCCCGATAAGATGTGGGGCAATTATCGCATGATCTTCGGCACCCGTCGTGGTGCTGACATCCGCACCTACCCTTTTTTTACGGCCGACGGCGGCCTCGATGTACGGTCATTTCGCGAATTGCTGCTCTCCCTCAAGGACAGGCGCAAGGTCCTGGTGCTGATGAACTTTCCCAACAATCCTACCGGGTATTCCCCATACCCGGACGAGGCCTCTGCCCTGGCGGAAACACTCGTAGATGCGGCTGAAGAGGGGGGAAACCTAGTGGTTTTCATCGACGATGCCTATACCGGCCTTTTCTACGATGACGAGGTGTTCAAGGAGTCGCTTTTCTCCCTCATCGCGGATTCCCACCCGCGCATCACCGCGATCAAGATAGACGGGCACACAAAAGAGGACTACGTGTGGGGTTTTCGCCTCGGTTTTATTGCCTTCTCCCTCTCCAACTCCGGTGATCGCGATGCCGTATACAATGCCCTGGAGAGAAAGGTCGGGGGCTTGATAAGAGGCACCATCTCCACCAGTTCCACTCTGTCACAGTCCCTGCTCTTCCACGCCATGAGCTCGCAGGGATACGAGGAGGAAAAGCAGGAGAAATTCCTGCTCCTCAAGGGGAGATATGACGAGATAAAGAGGGTCGTGGAGGCCCCGGGATATAGCGATGCATTCCGTCCCTACCCCTTCAATTCCGGCTATTTCATGTGTATAGAACTCCTGCATACCGATGCGGAACGCCTGCGCAGGCACCTTCTCGAAACCTATGGTGTGGGTACTATTGCCATCAACGATAAGGACTTGCGTATCGCCTTTTCCTGCCTGGAAAGAGAGCAGATAAAGGACCTCTTTGATATACTTTACACAGCGGTTAGAGACCTCGTTGAGATGCAAGAGAGAAACGGGAGGATATAGATGTCGTTTCATAAAGACGATATATCGGACAACGGCAGCGGTAACCGCAAGCGCATCTACATAGTCGACGTTACCAACAGGGATGGCGTTCAAACCTCGCGGCTCGGGCTGGCCAAGCTGGAGAAGACCATAATCAACATGCTCCTCGACGAGATGGGCATCTGGCAGAGCGAGTTCGGCTTTCCCACCACCCGCCATGAACGCAACTACCTCCAGGCCAACCTGGAACTGGTGGAACAGGGGGCTATCCACCACACGCGTCTCTCCGGTTGGGTTCGTGCCGTTGCCTCCGATGTCAAACTGGCACGCGAGCGGGTACCCAAGCTGAAGTTCATAAACATCTCCATTTCCACTTCGGACCAGATGATCCAGGGCAAATGGAACGGCCGCTACAGCTTCAAGGATGTGGTCGCTCTCATGGTTGAAGCCTTGCAGCAGGCAAAAGAGCTCGGTTTCGAGTCCATAGGGGTCAACGCCGAGGATGCCTCGCGCACCTCGGACGAGCACCTTATAGATTTCGCCCTGGCCGCCAGGGAGAACGGTGCTTCGCGTCTGCGCTATTGCGATACCCTGGGCTACAACGACCCCTTTACGGTATACGACCGCATCAGGAACCTGGCAGAGCAAACCGGCATAGACATCGAGTTGCATTTCCATAATGATCTCGGGATGTCCATCGGATGCTCGGTCGCCGGTGCGAGGGGCGCCCTCGACGGCGGTGTCAACGCCTATATCAACACCACCATCAACGGCATGGGAGAGAGGGCCGGCAACGCGGATCTCGTCTCGACCATACTCGCCATCAAGAAGTCGACCATGTTCGACGGCGAGGAGGTCATGGACGATTCGATAAACCTCATGGCGGCGTGGAAGACGGCAAAATACGCTTCCTACGCCTTCGGGGTGCCCATCCCCGTAAACCAACCGGGTGTCGGGGATAATGCATTCGCGCACGAATCGGGCATCCACGCCGACGGAGCCCTTAAGAGCAGGCGCAACTACGAACTTTACGACTACGAAGAGCTTGGGAGGGGCGAACCGGAGACCATAGAGACGGGGCGCAACATCACCATAGGCGAATATTCCGGGATCAAGGGATTCCGCAACGTCTACGAGAAGCTCGAGGTCGAGTTCCAGAGCGAGGAGGAGGCAAGGGACATCCTGGAACTCGTGCGCTACGCAAACGTCACGACACAGAAACCGTTGGTCGAGGACGAGCTGCTCTTTATAGCACGTTATCCCGATCTCGCCCGTAAGATCCTTACCCTTAACCCGTCTCCGGTCAAGGTAAAAAAGGAAGCCTAGGAGGTTCCTGTATGCGCGAAGTCCCAGAGGAGGTCTTGACGAAGCTCGCTTCCTACTACAATCTGCACAAACATGGTAAGCCTTCCGAAGTAGTACCTCCCTGGATCCGCAATATCAACAACATGAGCAAGATGGACCTTGAATACGAGACGCGCGATGCCATACGTACCTGCAGGGACTTGCGCAGAAAGATAAACGAACTCGACTACGAGGGAGAACGCCTCATCCCCATCAAGAGCAAACGAGAGAAGGCCATGGAGGACCTGCAGCATGAGTGGACCTACATGAGCTTCTACCTCTATACCCTCTTCCTGCATTCGGGCGTCGACGTTACCGAAGACGAATTCGATGAATACCTGAAAGAGGAGACCGGCAGCAGGTCATTCATCACCAACCTCTCGACACACCGCTGAATGGTGGCCGCACGGATTGGAATGAGCGGGCACTGATCCCTGCCAGCAGGCAATACGGCCAGGTTCTGTCGTTCTGCCGCATAGCGCGCCGGGATTCGAGACTGAGGGCCAGCGTTTCCGCGTCTCCCGCCCTGCTAGGCTATTAACCCATGCTCCCCCCCGTTCCATACAATTCAGTGGGAGGCGGGCTTTGGTTTGAGTTTGAGGGTTCCATCCGCACTCTCCCTCACTTCCTCCTCCCGGAAAGCCATGATCTCGTAATCGACCTCTTTCCATGCATGGAAGAAGTTATCGTAAAAGCGGCTCAGAGGGTTCGAGCATTGGCCCACGTCCAGACACCATATCGACTTTCCCTGCTCCGACAGGTCGACTATCATCCTGAATACCGGCCCGGCATACACGCGGTCGGAGTGGAAGGCGGGGAGGAAGGGCAGAGCGGGAGCACCCCCCATGCATGAACGCGCCAGGACCTGTATCGTGGGATCCCCCTCGCTGAAGGCGCAATTTACCGTCTCGCCATCTCCCCCCAGCGGTACCGGTCCCAGGTTCAGAAGGCGTCGCAGGGGGCCCGATCCCGCCAGCAAGTGGGGAATCTCGAGGCTGTGCAGCCGTCCCCAACCCCATCTCTTCATATCCGTCGTGCCGAACCGTACCTGCAGCCTTACCAACGCTTCCTCGAGGCACTGCAGTAGCAGTGTATCGAAATCGTCCGCCGATGGAGGCAGCCATTCCACCAGGCGCTCCGTTAATATCCTCTCTATCGCATGATTCACGTTGAAGAAGGAGGTCGTGTACTCGAAGTACAAGCGGTGCCCCAGGCGATGCCGCAGGAGACGTTCCGTAAGCACCCTCCAGGTAAAGTAGTACAGCGATTGACCGATGCTTTCCGGCGTGGCGCGGCAGTCCCATTGCGAGAGCAATGCTGCCGCCATTTCGGCCTGCTCGCTAGCGTTTTTCCAATTCAACGAGGCCTTGGTCATCTCCTCGCTCAAGATGGCACCGTGGAAAGTAAAGGTATCCGCCTGTACTGTCCGCATATCATCCGGCGCGTGTCTCTCCCTTTCCTGGAGAAGTACGGCTATGCGTGCCTGGCGGCATGATGGTTCCCACATGGAGGTTATGACATGAGGATAACCCTCGCCTACAACCTGGTTGTTGGCGGTAGCAATCCATCCTCTTTCGGGGTTGAGGATACGCGGCATCTCATCAACAGGGACGAATCCCTTCCATTCATAATCCGGATTCTCGCCTGGAAGAGGAACGGAGCCGTCATGCCCCTCGCGCACGGGTATGAGCCCTGCCGCCGTATAGCCGATATTTCCGCTCGTATCCGCATAGACCATGTTCACCGCGGGCCCACAATAGCCCGCCAGGCCGCGGTTGAACTCATCCCAGTCACGGGACAGGGCTATGCGCACGAAAGCACCGGCACTGTCGTTTACGGCCTCGTGGCCCGCCCACTTCAGGGCCAGCCCCTTGTCGCCTTGCCGGGAGATGACAGGACCATGATGGGTCGTAATGACCCTGCGTTTTATCTTGCGGGCGGGGAAAACCTTTATCTCTTCCTCACGCAGCTCGGCATCCTCCCACCCGCTCTGCGTTCGATAGCGCAGGCCTTCTTCACCATCGAAGGTCTCGATATACACGTCTACGACATCGGGGCAAAGGCTGGTGGCACCCCAGGCGATATGCCTGTTCCTGCCCATCAGTACGCCCGGTACGCCCGGAAAAGACGCTCCGATAAAATCGCAATCGGGATCCTTGCCGCTCACATGGCAGAGGTAGAACATGGTGGGAATGGTATGCTGCACGTGGGGGTCATTGCAGAGGAGTGGCTTGCCGGTGGTCGTACGTGCGCCACTCAATACCCAATTGTTCGAGCCCTGGGCGTGCACGGACATCTTCTTCACCATCCACGGCGGATTGTCCTCATCGAATGCCATGAAATCAAGCTCGCAATCCGGGGTAGTCTCGATGCGCGTCTGCCTCTTCACGCCGCTGAAGGGCACGACCGGCACCGCATGTGAGCCACTTGCGGGGAGCAGTATCTCCGCCAGCCCTGTCCCCAGAGCACGGATAAGGCGACCTCGCATGAGGTCCGCGGTCCAGGTGGCATCCATGGTCCAGCCGAAGAAGAGCAGGCATATCAGGCAGCCCTCCACGGTCCACGGCCGCGGCCTTCCGCCGGCCAGCAGGATGACATCCAGCGGCAATTTCCATCTCCGGTCTCCAAGGTACGCATTTACGCCCGCCGTATAGTCCTCCAGATATCGTCTTGTATCGGGAGCAAGGTTGCCAGCGATAATCTTTGCCGTACGTCGCAACCCCATGTCCCGCATGAACTCATCCACCGGCAGGGCTCTTTTTCCCATGACCTCCGCGAGATTACCCCCGGCGATGTGGCGCAGAAGCTCCAGTTGCACCATACGGTCCTGCGCGGTCACGAAGCCCTGTGCGAACAGTGCGTCATCCAGGGAAACCGCCCTTATGTGGGGCACTCCCGTATGGTCGAAATCGATCCTCACTTCATCCTTCAAGCCGGGAATCTCCACGCATCCCTCGATGCGCGGCAACGCCCTGCGTGTCATTATTGCTGCGCCTGCTGCCGCGGCGGGCAGAAGGGCTGCCAGCGCATATGCTATCCCCTGAAGCCCCGATCTCGTTTTGCTCATGTCACCCGTCTCCCTCTTTCGGCCTCAATTCCCTCCGCCATGCTACCGATATAATAGTGTCTGCAAAGCTGCAGTTAAAGAGGTGCTCGACTTGGATCCGTATGAACTCGCGGAAAAAATCGCCCAGCTTATACTGGATAAAGGCTTCGTCTATGACGAGGATCTGGAATACGAATTCGACATCGACGAGTTTGATTTGATAAAGGCGAAGAACGTCCTCTGCCGTTACTACGGTATCGCCGTGGAGAAATGGCACAAGGACGGCGAGGAGAGCCGCCAGGCCATGTTCCTTACGTCCGAATTCGGCGAAGAGGGCGGCCAGCAGCTCCTCCACAGAGTCTTCCACGACCCAGACTTCAAGACCCGCCGTCGCATCAAAGAGGAGAATCGCAAAAAGGAGATAAGCGGCGAGATCAGGGAGTTGTACGATATCCTCCAGGAAGAATGGGGAGAAGACTTCAAGCACAATCGATCCTGAACTGCCTTAGATCAATCCGCCCCAGTTCATCTACGGGAAATGAAGATCGAGCTCAAGCCTTCCTGGCATCGATCTCTCCCACTCGAAGGTCGCCTGTTTGCCACGGGCCAGGAATGATGCCGCTATTCCCGCTACGATCGGGTAATTGAAGGGATTCTCTATCCTCGCCCTGATGCCGTTCTCGGTAGGCTCGGTGAAAACGGGGTTTCCCATCCCCCTGTAGGCCAGGAAGAAAAGGTCGCGGATCTTCTCCTCGGGTCGCCGTCTTTTCCACTCCAATCCGGGCAGGATGCTGTCTACCATCTCCTTGATCTCGCCGGCCAGGAACTCATCCACCCAGGCGCCATTGCTCGCCTTGATCTCGGAATATGCCGCATTTATACCCGCTACGTCGATGAGGGTTACTGGCTCTCCGTTGTGCGTATCGACCATTAACCCCTGTGATGTATCCCAGGAGAAGAAGCTGACCGAGAACGGTAAGCCGCAGCGTTTACAGCGCTTGTAGCTGATATAGCCCGGCAATGGAACTTCCCAGGAAAACGAGTATCTTTCGATGGCTTCAAAGCTGTCGTTTTCCAGGACGGTCATGGTATAAATGATCTCTCCGTCCTTCTCGGCGATCTCCACCGCCGCTTCCTTCTTCTCCCCGGAATAGACCGCACCCAGGATGTCCCCGGCGAAGAAGGCCTTGTTATAACACTGCGTACAGGAGATGACCACCTCTTTGCCCCGCTCGTAATGGAGCAGTTTCGCATCGGCCATACCGAGTATGCGGGCGTGGTCGCAGAGCAATTCGTAAAACGGGCGCTTCGCCAGAGGGTATCCTGCAGCCAGCTTACGCCAGCCGACCATCACGCTGTTCACATACTGGCTGGCGTCGAATGCTTTAGCGTGGATAAACGTCTGCTCGAGATCCTTGCCGAACTTCTCAGTGACTTTTTCCAGGATGCCATCGATAATCTTCCTCTCGACGATGATGAGTCTCTGCGCGGTATCCCGGCTCAGAATGCGCCCATGTTCTTCCCAAATATGATCTTGCGAAATGGCCAGAGGAACGCCGCATTCCTTACAGACGCGTAGCACGGGGCTGAAGGCCGAGAGCCCCTTGCCCCATACCCATCTTTTTCTGGGTGCTCCCTCGACATGAGCGGTCTTGTCGGCACTCTCCTGCTGATTCATGCCTTCATCCCGGAACGATCACGCCGTCGCTCTCTCTCGTCTCCACGATAGCCTTTGCGTGGGTACCTCATCATCTTTTATCTCAAAAGCCTTATCTGCGCCAATCGATCGTTTATTCAAAGAGCACCGCTATCTCATCCCTCGGATCACGTCGTTTCCGTTATTTACCTGCTACGGGAATATTCTATCATAATGATAACCCCATGCTTCCTGCCTCCTGCAGCGATGGCTGCTTTTCCCGGCACACGATATCCGCCACCGCCTGTTTATCAGCAAACCTCATATCGCGACCTGAACGCTTGTTTTTCCTGCATACAAAAGGAGGGGAGACTGATTTGCCTCCCCTCCCATGCGTGCTGAGGTTACTTCAACTGCTCGCGTGTGAAGCCAAGGATGCGCCTTGCGGTCACCAGCAGCTGGATCTGTCCGGTTCCCTCGAAGATGTCGTTTATCTTGGAGTCCCTCATCCACTTCTCCAGCAGCAGCTCCCTGGAATACCCCAGGGGTCCCATCAACTCCACCGCTTTCTGGGTGATGCGTGTGACCGCGAGTCCGGCCTTTGCCTTCGCCATGGACGACTGTAGGTCATTGCGCAGCCCGTTATCCAGCATCCATAGCGCCCTCCAGGTGAGCAAGCGAGCCGCTTTGAGGTCGGCCTCCATCTGCATCAGGTCCCTCTCTATCGAGAACATGCGGTGCGGGTTGATACCGTAGCGCAGCTCTAGCCCTTCCTCGGTCAGCTTCTCCTTCAGGAAATCGAGGGAGGCCTGGCCCACGCCAATGGCCATGGCGGCAACCAGCGGGCGCGTGGCATCGAATGTCGCCATTACCTTTTTGAACCCCTCGGTCTTGGTCTTGTCCACCACCTCGGGGCTGCCCAGGATGTTCTCCTTCGGTATGCGGCAATCCATGAAGGATATGGATACCGTATCCGAGCAGCGGATTCCCATCTTGTCCTCTATCTTGGTTATCTCCATGCCCGGGGTGCCGTGTTCGACCACGAAGGGCTTAATGCCGGCCCTTCCCGCCTTCTTGTCTATTGTGGCCCATACCACCACGAAACCCTCGGAATCCTCCAATGCGCTCTTCCCCGAGGTGACGAAGATCTTCTCGCCATTGAGCACCCATTCATCACCGTCCAGCACCGCGCTGGTCTTGAGGTTAGCGGTATCGGATCCCGCCTCGGGCTCGGTGATGGCCATGGCCCCCCATGACGGCTCCTCGCCGGCAAAGCGCGCCAGGAATTTCTCCTTCTGCTCCGGAGTCCCGCTGGCCTGTACCGCCGCGCCACCCAGGCCGGGGCCTGGGAAGGCCAACGCTATGCCCGCGTCTCCCCAGAAGATCTCCTCTACGGTTATGGCTCCCGCCAGGTTGGTCTCGCGGGGCTTCTTCTCCTTGGGCTGATCGCCTTCCTCTTTCTTCTCCTTTTTCTCCGGGCTGCCCAGAGCGCCGGCGATGCCTCCTCCCATCACTTTCTGGACCATCTTAAGGAGATCCCAGGGCTTTTCGTGTTCCTGCTCGTCGTACTGGCGGGCGATGGGGCGCACCGCGCTCTCTGCGAACATGTGGATCATGTTCTTGGTGCCCTTTATACGCGGAGAGAGTTCAAAGTCTATCATTTTCCCACCTCCCTATACCATCACGAAGCCTTCGAAGGTTGCGAAACCGCGGGAGTTGCGGAACCACAGCTCGACGGGATTGTCCCTGACGTAACCGTGCCCACCCATGATCTGCACTCCCCGGTCGCATACCATCATGGCCATGTCCGCCGCGTAATTCTTGGCCAGGGAGGCTTCCTTCTCGAAATCCATGTTTTTGTCGCAGCGCCATGCCGCCTCCCAAGCCAGCAGCCGCGTAGCATCAACTTCTATGGCCATCTCCGCGATCATGAAGGCGATGGCCTGGCGCGATGCGATGGGTTCGCCGAAGGCGACTCTCTGAGTCGCGTAATCGACGGAGTGCTCCAGTGCCCTGCGGCTCATGCCGACCGCCATCGCAGACAGAGCAAGGCGAGAACGGGAAAGCAGCCTGAGAAAATCGCTTCCCGCGTCTCCTCCCAGTCGTGCATCCTTGGGGAGCCTGCAATCCTTGAAGCTCACCGGGTAGGTAGCAAGGGCGTTTATGCCCATGTTCTTCTCTCTCTCGCCCACCGTCATTCCCTTGCTTCCTGCAGGCACAATAAACCCGTCTACGCCCGAGAAGCCCATTCCCGGCGAGGTAGCTGCGAATACGATAAGGTTCTCCGATTCCCCGGCCAGCGGTACCAGGCACTTGCTGCCGTTTAGTACGTATTCATCGCCATCGCGCACGGCAGTGGTCCTGAGCGCGGAGGCACAGAAATTGTAGTAGGGCTCTACCAGTGCACACGTTGCCGCCTTGTACTCCTCCTCGCAGAAGACGGGAAGGTAGCTCTTCTTCTGCTCCTCCGTACCCTGGTCCAGCACCGAGATGGCGAGTACGGAAGGTGCCATGAGGTGGAGTCCTATAGAGAGGTCTCCCCACGCAAGCTCTTCCATGGCGATCAAGCCGGTGAGAGACGAGAGCTCTTCTCCGAAACCCTCGTACTCTTCTGGGATGCAACCTCCCAGAAGACCCAGCTCCCACCCCTTGGAGATTACTTCCTCGGGTATGGCGTTCTCTTCATCGCTCTCCCGCATGATCGGCTCGATCTGATCGGCCGCGAAAGAGGCGACGGTCTCCTGGACCATTTTCTGTTCGTCGCTCAATTCAAACGAAACCATACGCTTCACCCCTTATTCCTACCATTAATGGAACGCATTTCTTGGGATATAGCCGCTAATTCAATCCTGCTTTGCCCTCCTTTCCGGTCAAACTGCTTACGTTCCTGATATACCTCATAACCTGCCCTTTCAAACCGTTACTGTGCTTGAACTGCAATCTCAGCGATGCGCGGCATCATATAACCCGTATGCGGAAATCCTGCCGGCTCACCTTTCCTCGAGGGCGCTGCTCAGTGCCCTGCTGACGTCTCCCGCTTCTGGTATAAGGGCACGTATGTGGTATTCGACTATAGTATCCGCCAGGCCCTCCACGTTGACTGCGTTCTCGGGCAGCAGATGCTCCATGACCACGTAGACCGTAGACCCCATGATAATGGACGCCACCAACTCCACGTCACATTCTCGCATCATCCCACGGTCGTACATCATCTGGAACTCGGCGATCAGTTTCTCGCGCGCCAGGCTCGATAGTTCGCCTACCCTTTCAGAGAAATCCTCGTCCTTTCCCAGAGCCTCCCGATAGGCGATATTGGTGAGGTACGGGTTTTCCTGGTGATACTCGAGGACCCTCAACATGTTTCCCCTCCAGGCTCTCAACATCTTTCCTCCGTGCCCGGAGGCCTCCTCCAATCTACGATGGTTTTCCTCCAGGAGCTCAGCATATCCGCTGAAAAAGGCCTCTATCAACTCCAGGAATATCTCTCTCTTCGAGTCGAAATAGAGATAGAACGTACCCCTTCCTATTCCGGCCTCCTCAACTATATCCGAGACGGAGGCCATGCGGTACCCCTTGCGCGAGAATACCGAGGCCGATGCCCTGAGAATATGCTCGCGACGCTCACGAGCAGGCATACGCTTTTTTGGTACTGACATGTCATTACAATAGTATCAGCACGCCCTCATGTCAATTGCTACGTTTCCATTAGGTTCGCCAGAGGACGTGGCAGCGCAGATCGCGGGTGCCAGGCCTCTATGGATAGAAGACGGGTGTCAGGCCTCCAGGTGAATAAGACGGGTGTCAGCACCTCCACATGGAAATGTGGAGGTGCTGACACGCCGTAGAATCAAGGTGGAGGTACTGGGACACCGTAGCGTCATCCTTCGGATGCCGCTGTCGCTTACGCGATTCAAACCTGCGTAGGGGATTGCTCAGACGGTAGCGGTTCGCCAGAGGACGTGAAAGCTCAGATCAAAGCGATAGGCTCCGGGTGTCGTCAAGCTCAGAACACACTTCTCGAGAACCGGCGGTCGGTCCGAAGCGACACCCGCGAGCCTGTGTGCATCGCTGTAGGGCTGCTAATGATAACTCCCTCCGGGTGTCGTCCAGCTCAGAACCCACTTCCCGAGAACCGGCGGTCGGTCCGAAGCGACACCCGCGAGCCTGTGTGCATCGCTGTAGGGCTGCTAATGATAACTCCGTCCGGGTGTCGTCCAGCTCAGAACCCACTTCCCGAGATCCGGGGATCGGTCCGAAGCGACA
>JAFGDU010000039.1 GCA_016931915.1 Actinomycetota bacterium | reverse complement strand
GCCAGGCGCCCCTGCGCCCCGTCATCCAGTGGATACGCGACAACCGCGCCGATTACGGGGAGCTGGAGCTGGTCTACGGCGCCCGCACTTCGGACGACCACTGCTTCAAGGCGGAGTTCGAGGAGATCAACCAGGGCGACGAGTGCGCCTGCCATCTCTCCATCGACGTGGAGGAGGAGAAATGGCCACATTTTGTGGGCTTTGTCCCCTCGCTGCTCATGGAGGTGGCGCCGAGTCCGGAAAACGCCATCGCCGTCACCTGCGGCCCGCCGGTGATGATCAATTTCGTGCTCAAGAACCTGGAGGAGTTGGGATTCACCCCCGACCAGGTGTACACCACCCTGGAGAACCGCATGAAGTGCGGCATCGGTAAGTGCGGACGCTGCAACGTCGGCCACCTTTACGTCTGTAAGGACGGGCCGGTGTTCTCCTACGCACAGCTGAAGGAGATCCCCGAGGCTTTCGCCTGAGCAATAGAGAGAAAGGGGGGGGCTGGCCTGAAGCCAGCCCCCCCTTTCTTTTTAATGGCGTCAGGTCTTGGGCTTTCGCCCCGTATCTTGCCAAAAGTAAGGGGCGTGAACAAGGTGAAACTCAAGATCTTACCCCACCCTGTGGGCAATAGATCGGGGGGGGTAGGTGGGAAGTTATGAGGAATCAAACTAATATTATTGAAGCATAAATAGGTGTAATTGTCAAGTATTGATTACTATTGATGGTTAATGTTATTAAAATATAGAAGGATGTGAGCGATTCAACCACCGAGTCCATCTGCAAGGGAGACTTATGCCCAGGAAAATGCTCAGCAGAACGGCGGGGGAGACTGTCATGTTCGGAGCCATGGAAGTGAAGCAACAGGAAACGTGCCGCGTGTGTGAAGACTATCTGCCCGTACTTGTCGATGGACGATACGCCCGCAATAATGATCTGGACCTGTTCAGCGATGCCGGCCGGGAAGCATTCTGTACTTTAGGGCCGGATTGGTTGAGCGCCGCTTACGGACAGAGATACCGCCTGCGGGCGGCTCTCGCGGACGGGCAGGTTTTAAAGGCGCTGACGGATTACATGGTCAGGAGGACCTGCTCAAGCATCTTCTTGAAAAACCAGTTCGTAAATATCTCCAGCCGCGAAACGCATTGCCTCAACGATATATATTCAGAGCTCCTATGGGCTACACGCGACCTGATGGGAAGCCAAAGCCGTCTGGCGGAGTTCGAGCTAGGCGCTAACGGGATGATCAGAAGGCACTATTCGTTACTGTTACTGTTCCTCACCACCATCTCGGACGCCTCTCTGTTGAGTGCCTCGAGCTGGATTCCGAACATGGAATATTCTCCGAAACGACAGTTGGGTATCCTGGGCCTGGATCCGGATGAGTTGGCCGAACCAGTGCTCGATCTGGGATGCGGCATGCACGGGCGCCTTGTCCGCCACTTGAGGAGTATTGGTATCGAGGCTTACGGTATCGACAGAATGGTCGGGCGGGTATCTTATCTCCTGGAAGCCGATTGGATAGATGCCAGACTTGGGGATGGTGATTGGGGCACGATCATCGCCCACATGTCCTTCTCCAACCATTTCATCCATCAACACCTCAGGCGCGAAGGCCGCTACATCGATTATGCGAGGAAGTACATGGAGATACTCGGAGCGCTGCGCGTCGGCGGCGTGTTCGTCTACGCTCCCGGCCTTCCCTTTATCGAGCGGCATCTATCCGGAGTAGCCTATAATTGCGAAAGGACGCCCGTCCAAGGATTACTTGCATTGCCTGAAGCCGAAGCGGGTGTCCCTGTTGAAATGCAGGATATTATCCGGTGTAATTTCTATTCCTCCCGCATCACCAGGAAGGCTTGAAGTGGGGCCGTATGTCGTATATGTAAACGGACAAACCCCTCTGGTGACGAGATGCTCCCCCCGGTCATTACGGTCGCTTGCAAGGACGGGGCTGTTCTGCACTGCCTTGAATGCCCACCGGTAGCGATTGTTTCAGGGGGCGGGTTGTAGCGCCCTCTTGTCCATATATCCCCCGGGATATGCTGAAATAACGGCGTGGTACGACCGTTTCTATACATGAAGGCAGATGGCCTGTAATCCGATACCCACCACAGGACGGGCCGCAAGGACGATCCGGATCACCAGGGGACACAAAGGGACACAGGGCACGAAAGAGGTTGCGGTACGAGTATTATTTATTCCGCGATTATATGTGTTGGCCATCTGCCCGACTATCACTGACCTTATTCTCACGATGACCTGCGATGCGCCATCATGTCCGAGTGCCCCATTTGCTTCCCGACTGCAGATCGGGTCGCTGGCGTGAGGAAATGGTGAATGTAGGCCAGGTTAAACCTGATCCCAAAAGGGCTTAAGCTCTTTATTGAAAATCATTCTAATTATCTGCGCTTTGTGGTAAAAAACCGCTAGACGGTTATAGAGTTAGCTTTTTCCCGTTTACATGGAGGGGACCCGGGAAGGATAATAACGGGATCGCACGGAAATATGCGCCAGAAGGAGTATAGATGGTATTCAGAATGCAGACGTGGCGGGTTCTTCGCCAGATACTGCTCGCCATAGCGGTCATCATAGGGGCGTTGGTGATCTTGATCGGCCTCGCCTTCGTGGGCCTAGATATCGCCTATGCCGGACACGTCTTCAAGGGCGTTTCGGTGGAAGGGATATATATCGGGAGTATGAGCCGCGAGGAGGCCATAGAGACGCTCCGCGCCAAGCTTGACCTGGAGACGCTCAACAGCGATATGGTGCTGGCATTCGACGGTCACACCTGGCCCCTGCCCCTCTACGAGATAGACGCCTACGTGGATATCGAGGCGACCGTGGATAAGGCGATGAAAGTGGGGCGGGATATCCCCTTCTACGAGCGTTGGGCCAACCGCGCCATCTTCCGCGGCCTCGACCGCAACGTCGATCTCATCGTGCACTACGATCACCAGAAGCTGGACTCGTTCATCTCCACCCTGGAATCCATCATCAACCGCAAGGCGATCGACGCGGAGATAAAGCTCGAGGGACGTAAGCTCATATACCAGAGGTCGCAGGAGGGATGGACCCTCGATGCTGAACAGGCCCGAGCCAGCATCGTCGTGGCCCTGCCTACGGAGGAGCGTACGGCGGAGCTGCACATCGAGGTGACGCCGCCCGATGTATCTGACGGGCAGGTGGGCAAGGTCATCACCGTGGACAAGACAAACCACACGCTGACGCTCTACAGCAACATGGAGATAGAGAAACAGTATCCCGTTGCCGTCGGCATGGCCGCATGGCCAACGCCCAGCGGCACCTTCAAGGTCACCAGCAAACAGAGGAACCCCGTGTGGGTGAATCCCGGCACCTCGTGGGCTACGACCATGCCTCCTTACATACCCGCCGGGCCTGGAAACCCGCTGGGAACCCGGGCTATCGGAACCAGCGCGTCCGGGGTTTTCATACACGGCACTTACAGTTCATATTCCATAGGTACTTCTGCGTCCCACGGCTGTATACGTATGTACATAAAGGACTCGGAGGACCTTTTCGAGAGGGTCTCGGTGGGGATCCCCGTACTCATTTATTAACAGGCAGGTAGTGGGATCCGTCAAGAGAACGAGAACCTGCAGTCGTGATAGCATGTCTGCGTTGAGGCGTTAATCTTTTTATCACTGACGGGGTGACGATGAGGAAGGCCTTGTCCTCGTGGGTAACACTGTTCGCTTTGTCCCTGCTGCTCTGCTCCTACCTATCTTTAACCGTCCCCGCGTGCGCTAAGAACGCGTGTGGCTTGCGATTGCAACACGGGGATGCCGTGGTTGCAGGGTCAGACGCGAAGATAGCGGAAGTAACGAAGAGCATGGTCTGCTCCCTGCCCGACCAGAGGCTGTATTTCTTCGAGGGCGATCAACTGGTCAATATAATGCGCTGCTCGACGGGGCTGAACGACAGCACGCCGAGGGGACGTTTCACCATCCTGAATCACCACCGCACCCACGGGGTAATCTGGGGAGGCATCTGCGACTACTGGATGGGGTTCACGTCTTCCCACGGCATACACGCATGGCCGCGGGGGGCCATGCCCGACTACGAGGTAGCGCTGGGCTCGCCCGCCTCTCCCGGTTGTATAACCCTGCACCCCCGGGAATCTCACTGGCCGTACTCCTGGGCCCCCGACGGCACTTCCCTTACCGTCACCGGCGACTCCCTGGCCCACATGACGGTCTGTGGTTGTCACGGCGCCATGGGCGCGCGGGAACCCTCCCCCGACTGGTATTTCGCCGAGGGCTATACCGCGGGAGACTTCGATACCTACCTGCTCATGGCCAAT
>JAFGDU010000038.1 GCA_016931915.1 Actinomycetota bacterium | reverse complement strand
CGTACTTGCGCGTGAAGTAGCGCAGGCCCAGGGTGGTGAGGAGCAGGGTGAGGATGATCGCTACCACGGACACGATGGACAGCCTGAGGATGAGGTCGTCACGCTGATCCGTGAAGTAGTCGCTGACCTGCTTGTACTCCGCGGTGCGGTCCATGATCATATTGACGTAGACGGTCTCTTCGACGCCCAGGATGGACAGGTCAATAGTGAAGAAGGCGGAGACGTAGAAACCGTCCTTGCCCCCCAGGGAGTCCAGGATCTCGTAGGCGTTCTCGTAAGGTTCGGCAGGCATCTCGGAGGCATCGACGTCCAGGCCCGGTTTCGTGTCGTAGAAAAAAAGTTCGCCACCTCGTATCACTCCCATGTACTCGATGGGATAGAAGCCCAGGGCGATCCTGCCTGCCATTTCGTTGAAGAGGTCGAAATCCCTGCTCTCTAAGAATGCATCGACATAATCCTGATTGAAGAGCCCTACAATGGCGGTACTCGAGAGCAGGGCATTGATGCTCTCGGATATCTCGGTCAGGCTCTTGGCGGTCTGTTCGATGACCAGCTGCTTATTTTTCTCGATGTTGTTGTTGGTGGTGACGATGATATCCACCATGAAGTAGGCGATGATGGCCAGGACCACCAACAGGGTAGTGACGGAGATGGCCACCACGAGTTTGCGCATCTCCCTGCCAGTTTTGCTGTTCATCTTTATCCTCCTCTACTATGGAACGTTCCATAAAACAGGTTCTTCACCCCATGAGGTTGTCGGAACAACCTGCAGGGCGATCTGGGGTTACGGACAGTTGCCGTACCCCGTTCCATTACGTTATGGAATCGGTCTCAGCCCTTGAGGGCCCTTATCTTGTTTGCCAGGCTCTTACCCGTATCCTTGCCCGAGAAGAAGGAAACGGACTTGTTGATCTTCTCCGCCAGCTCGGGCAGCTTTTCCGCGGTGATGGTGTCCGGCGTGCATCCCACGGCCTCGCAGTTCTTCTTCACCGTGGCCGCGGCGATGAACTCGCCCACCTCGTCCGCCAGTATTCTCTCTATCTCCAGCGCCAGCTTATTAGCCAATCTCATCGCCTTCCTCGCGTCCCGGTCTGCAGGGTGTACGCGGCGTTTCTCTTATTCTTCCAGTTCCTCGTCCATGCGGCTCAGCACCTTCTGGCCGCTGCGCAGCAGTCCCTGCAGGGCTGCGTAGGCGCTGCTCTCGTCCACGGTCACATCTCTCTCGAAACTACCGTCCATGATCTCCTCAGCCGTGCGATTGAGCTCCTCGATGGGATTGACCACGTACTTGCGCGTGAAGTAGCGCAGGCCCAGGGTGGTGAGGAGCAGGGTGAGGATGATCGCTACCACAGACACGATGGACAAACGTATGATTAGGTCGTTCCTCTGCTGGGTGAAGTAGTCGTCGACGGCGGCCAGCTCGGCGGTGCGGTCCACGATCATATTTACGTAGAAATCGCCCAGGTATGCCATGCTCATATCGACGGGATAGTAAACGGATATGAAGAGACCCTCCTCGTCGCCCAACCTGTCCAGGGTCTCATAGTCTCTCTCCTCGGGCGGTTGCGCGGGCATCTCGCTCACACTTATGTTGTAGTCCCCTTTGGTCTCGTAATATACGACCTCGCCATCGCGGATCACGCC
The DNA here is from genome assembly GCA_016931915.1 of Actinomycetota bacterium. GTDB lineage: Bacteria > Actinomycetota > Geothermincolia > Geothermincolales > RBG-13-55-18 > SURF-21. The sequence goes on along the minus strand of JAFGDU010000038.1, from coordinate 1,828 downwards.
GACATATTCGATGGGATAGAAATTGATGGCTATGTCCCCGATAAGGGCGTAGAAAGTCTCCCACTCGCCGGCCAGGATGTCGTCCATAAGCTCCTGGTTGAAAACGCCGATCATGGCGGGACTTCCGGTCATGCCGGAGATGTTTTCCCCCACCTCGGTGAGTGCTAGAACGGACTGGTCGACGACCAGCTGCTTGTTGGCCTCGATATTGTCGTTAGTGGTCACGATGACGTCTACCATGAAATAGCAGATGATGGCGAGCACCAGAACCAGCACCGACAGCGATACCGCCAGCATCAGGTCTCTCATTTCCTTGCCGGATTTACCCCTCATTCGTTACCCTCCCCTGGTCTTGAGTTACCCTTGAGTTCACATTAGGTTTTTATCGGGATATTGCCTGCTTTACTTGAAAAATTTACCTTCAGGAGTGCTTTTTCTATGATGGGAGAGCGATACGGGGGGTTAAACGGATTTGTAAGTTAAGGAAGAGTGAACGTAGTTCAAAGTAGAGTATATTATAGATGGGTCGGAGGAATACCGAGCCTTTGGGAGGAGGGCCGGGATGAAACATATCGCCGATAAATGTACGGGCTGCCGAACCTGCCAGTTGATATGCTCGCTCTCACACGATGGCGAATGCAACCCCTCGCTAGCCCGCGTCATCCTTCACGCGGATGGGCTTAGGATGCGGGCCGAATTCACTTCCGATTGCGACGAGTGCGCCAGGTGCGCCAGATACTGCCCCTACGGGGCCATGGAGGAGGGGGAGTGAGATGGTGGGAGGATACAGCGGGCGGCTGATGGTGGTCGACCTGAGCGGCGGAAGCGCATGCGTGGAACCGTACCCTCCGGATTTCGCCCGGGATTATCTGGGCGGATTCGGGGCCAACAACCGCCTCTACTCGGAATATGCGCGTCCCGGTGCTGATCCCCTGGGTCCCGATAACCCGGTCGTCCTGGGCGCGGGCCCGCTGGTGGGCACGATAATACCGGGCTCCTCCCGTGTCATGGCCAACGCGCGCGTACCGCTCAGCGGCGCCGTGGCATCGGCGAGCGGGAGCATGGGGCTGGGGGCCAACATGAAATGGTCCGGCCTCGACCACGTGGTCATCCGCGGTAAAGCAGAGGAACCAGTCTATATATATATAGAGAACGGCAGGGCGGAGTTCTTTCCCGCGCGGGACCTGTGGGGCAGGGGCATCCTGGAGACCACCCGCTCCCTGTGGGCCTCCCATCCCGGTTCTTCCGTCCTGGCCATAGGCCAGGCGGGGGAGAACGGGGTATATTCCTCCCTGGCCATGGTGGATGCCTGTGCTACCCTCGGGCGGGGCGGCATGGCGGCGGTGCTGGGGGCAAAGAACCTCAAGGCCCTGGTGGTGAAGGGTTCGGGAGGGGTTAAGGTCGCGGATCCAGCCCGCCTGCAGGAGCTGGTCAAGGGCCTGTACGAGCGCCTGGAGAATTTCGATATGCGCGAGGCGGCCGCTGCCCTGGGCATGATCGGGGCCTGGCCCATGTACGCCAGCCAGCTGCTCCCCTACGGGTCGAGCGAGGAGGACCTGCGGGAGCTGACGGAACGCTTCGGTCCCCAGGCATACCTGAAGCTGAAGAAGTGCAGGGTATCCTGCCCCTCCTGCTTTCTCGCGGACAAGGACGAGCTGTACCTGCCGCGCACGGGAGAGAGCGTATACTCAACCTCCTTCCTGAACGCCGCCATCATCGGCTGCGCCCTGCTCATGCGCGACGCCGAGGAGGCGGCCTCCACCCTGGCGCTCCTGGACGACCTGGGCCTGGATTTCATGACCTTGAGCTGGCAGGCGGCCTTCCTGCT
>JAFGDU010000037.1 GCA_016931915.1 Actinomycetota bacterium | reverse complement strand
TGGGCATCGTCTACCCCCCCGAGGGATTGCACCGTTTCATCCGCAACCTCGGCTACCCCACCACCAAGAAGGTCTTCTTCACCGCCAGGCTCTTCGAGGCGTCGGAGGCCTATGCCATGGGCATGCTCGACTACATCGTTCCCGATGCTGAGCTGGAGGATTTCACCATGCAGCTCGCAAGGGACATCGCGGCGAACGCCCCCCTCTCCATTGCAGGCCTCAAGAGGATCCTGCACACGATGACGCAAATGACTCCGCTCACCGCCGAGGAGAGAGACGAGGCGGACTCCCTGATGGGAAGGGCGCTGGCAAGCAAGGACTCCATGGAGGGCATCCTGGCCTTCCGGGAAAAGCGCGACCCCATATTCAAGGGAGAATAGAAACCAGCGAGACGTCAGTTAACGGACCTGGCCCTCTCAAGCGCGGCGGATGTCCCCGGAGGCCAGCCGCAGCGTTCTCCCTTCCACCTCGAGCAAGGCATTGCCGTCATCGTCCACGCCTCGCAAGAGGCCTGCGATCCCCCTCTCGCAGTATCCGGCTTCACCAACGACGGCTAAGGGTGGGTCCACCTTAACGGCCTCTCCTACGAAAGCGAGGTAGCGCCGGTATTCCGCCATCCACTCTTCGCGGTTCCCCCGCGTTCTCGCATCGAGCTCGCGCAGCATCCCTTCCAGCAGCTCCCCCATGTCCCATATCCTCCCCTCCTCGATGAGCAGTGAGGTGGGGCTCAATTTGGCCGGGATAGCCAGTTCCCCTGGTAGGTAGCCCACGTTCAAACCCAGGCCCGCTATCACGTATTCCCTGCCCCCTGCGGCATACGCCTCGCAGAGGACGCCCCCCACCTTGCGGTCCTCGTAGACTAGGTCGTTAGGCCACTTGAGGCGCGGCCCCTCGCCTCCGGCCGCGACGATGGCGGCGCGCATGGAGAGGGTGACGAGCACCCCCGCCATGAATCCTGCCGGATCCTCGAGGACCAGGCTGAACATGAGGCTCTTGCCCGGAAGGTCCAGCCAGCTCCTGCCCATCCTGCCCCGGCCACCCGTCTGGTGGCGGGCCGTGACCACCAGCCCGGGGTACGCCCCGGCATCAAGAAGCCTTTTCACCTCCAGGTTGGTGGAGTCTATGGCATCGTACTCACGCCGGTCCCACTTCATGCATGCTCCCGCCCTTCGCCCCCCGCGCACGTCCTCCCCGTTCAGAATGGAGGATGTGATTTTACCTGCGCTTTTTCATTGACAATATCCGTATAATCCCTTAGAAATAGAACAAACTCCGAAACAGGAGAAATCCATGTATACATTACAGACAAACCATACCATGGGTAGAGCCATCCCCAAAGAGGGGGAGATGCTGGTGCGAGCCCTGCTCTTCGCGGCCCTTACGGGAACAGGGGCGCTTATCCGCATCCCCACCTCGCCGGTGCCCGTGACCATGCAGGTCTTTTTCGTGCTCCTCTCGGGCATTTTACTGGGGCCCCGTTGGGGAGCTGTCAGCCAGCTGTTCTATATCGGCATGGGCCTGTGCGGAGCACCATTCTTCGCGGCGCCGCCCTATGCCGGCCCGGCGGTACTGTTCGGGCCGACGGGAGGCTACCTTTGCGGGTTCGTGCTTGCGGCAGCGGCAGCCGGCTGGACGAGCCAGAGGCTCGCCTCGCGGCAGGGCATGCGCTTGCGTTTCTCCGGCCTGGGATATCTGGTGGCCGGCGCCGCGGGTATCGCCGCCATCTACGCGTGCGGAACGGCCTGGCTGGGCGCATGGCTTGGCCTGCACGGGGCGAGCGCCTCGGCGGTGTACGAACTGGGCGTGAAGCCCTTCATCCTGGTGGACCTGATGAAGGCGGCGGGTGCTGCCGCGGCGGCAAGCATTGCTCCTCGCAAGTGGTCTTTGACTATATGATTAGGATAGCGGGATAGCTCACCGTCAACAGCTGCCGTACCGCGGTATCCCGTACGGCAGGGGCGGCTTTATGAACTGGACAAAGAGGTGGAAATGGAGAAGAAACGCCACATCGGTATCACCGATACGACCTTGCGGGACGCGCACCAGTCCCTGTGGGCCACGCGCATGCGCCTGACCGACATCCTCCCCATAGCCGAGCGCGTCGACGAGATAGGCTACCATTCCGTGGAGGTATGGGGAGGGGCAACCTTCGACGTATGTATGCGCTATCTCAACGAGGATCCATGGGACCGCCTGCACCGTATCCGCGAGAAGTTCAAGCACACCAAGATCCAGATGCTCCTGCGCGGCCAGAACCTGGTGGCCTACCGCAATTACGCCGACGACCTGCTGGAGGAATTCATCAAGAAGGGTGTGGCGGGCGGCCTCGACATCATCCGCATCTTCGATGCCCTCAACGATACCCGCAATATGCAGCGGGCCATCGAGTTCACCAAGCGGGAGGGCGCCCATGCCCAGGGGACCATCTGCTACACCATAAGCCCCCTGCACGACATCGAGCACTTCGTGGACACCGCCAGGGAATTGGTGGAGATGGGTACGGACTCCATCTGCATCAAGGACATGTCCGGTATACTGGCTCCATACGCGGCCTTCGAACTTGTGAAGAGGCTCAAGGGGACGGTGGAGGTCCCTATCCAGCTGCACTGTCACGCGTCCACCGGGATGGCCTCCAACTGTTATATCAAGGCTATCGAGGCCGGGGCGGACGTGGTGGACTGTGCCGCCGCCCCCCTCTCCCTTTACACCAGCCAGCCCGCGGTCGAATCCATGGTCGCATCGTTCCAGGACACCCCCTACGATCTTGGCCTGGACTTCGAGGCCATCCGCGATGTCTCCGAGTACTTCGAGGTGGTCTCGAAAAACCGTAAGCTCATGGGCGTGGAGCAACCCCTCATCGACGTCACCGTCATCTCCCACCAGATACCGGGCGGCATGGCCACCAACCTCATCGCCCAGCTGGAGCAACAGAACGCCCTCGACCGCATGGAGGAGGTCCTGGAGGAGATACCCAAGGTGCGCAAGGACATGGGTTACCCACCCCTGGTGACCCCTACCAGCCAGCTGGTGGGAACCCAGGCGGTTTTCAATGTCCTGTTGGGCGAACGCTACAAGATAATCCCCCGCGAGATCGAGAAATATGTCAAGGGATATTACGGCAGGCCGGCGGGACCCATAGACGAGGATCTGAAGCGCAAGGCACTCAAGGGCGAGGAGCCCATAACCTGCCGCCCCGCCGACATGCTCGAGCCCGAGCTCCCTAAGGCCAAGCGGGAACTCGATCCGGACCTGGTGGAGAAGGAGGAGGACTACATCTCCTATGCCATCTTCCCGGACATCGCACTCAAGTTCTTCCAGTGGAGAAAGAACCCGATCATCGACGACGAGGATTCTCACGCGCCCCTCAAGCAGATGGAGAGACGGGAGCGTAAGTTCATGGACGAGAGCTCCATCGAGGACCTGACCGAGAGCCTGGCGGTAGTGGTCAGTGAGGGGGTCACCCAGGCCCTGCAGAACCTGAGTATAACCGTCAGCCTGGGCGGCGCGGCCGCGGGAGAGAAATATGCCGCCATCCCCGCATCCTCCCGCGGAGGGCGTGCGGCCCAGGTGGAACGGGAGGAGCTGGGCATGGTGATGCTGCGCGCACCCATGGTCGGCACATTCTACTCCACCTCATCCCCGGGGGCAGAACCCTACGTACAGGAAGGGGACGAGGTAGAGGAAGGCCAGACGCTCTGCATCATCGAGGTGATGAAGCTGTTCAACGAGATCCCCTCCCCCACGGCGGGCCGTATCAAGCGTATCCTGGCCAAGCATGGAGAGGGCGTGGAATACGACGAGATCCTCATGGAAATCGAACCCCTGGGGGATTAAGAATTGTTCAAGCGCGTACTGATCGCGAACCGCGGCGAGATCGCCATGCGCATCCTGCGCGCCTGCCGGCTGCTGGGCCTGGAGGCGGTGGGCATTTACTCCAAGGCCGATGCTGACGCCCTGCATCTGCGCTTCGTTGACCAGAAGATCTGCGTGGGACCACCCTCCAGTGGAGAGTCATACCTGAACGTCCAGAACATCATCGGGGCGGCGGAGATCAGCAAGGCCGACGCCGTCCATCCCGGTTACGGCTTCCTGGCGGAGAACGAGGCGTTCGCCCGCGCCTGCGTCGACAACGATCTCGCCTTCATCGGCCCCAAGGCGGAGGCCATGGCGCTGATGGGGAACAAGGCCAGGGCACGAGAGACCATGGCGAAGGCAGGGGTCCCGGTTCTGCCCGGCGTTACCTCGGGCGACCTGGACGAGTCGGTGGCCCTCAGGGTAGCCGAGGAACTGGGGTTTCCCGTGCTCATCAAGGCATCCCTGGGAGGTGGGGGCAAGGGTATGCGTATCGTCACCGACCGCCAGGAGCTCGTGCGCGCCCTCCCCCTGGTGAAGGCTGAAGCCCGCCATGCCTTCGGGTCCGAGGAGATATACCTGGAGAAATTCCTGCGCAAGGCCCGGCACGTGGAGATGCAGGTGCTGGGCGACGAGCACGGCAACGTCGTCCACCTGGGCGAGAGGGAATGCTCCATCCAGAGGAGGAACCAGAAACTTCTGGAGGAGGCTCCATCGCCGGCGGTGACCCCGGAACTACGCGCCATGATGGGAGAGGCGGCGGTGAAGGGCTGCGCGGCCATAGGCTACGGCTCCGCGGGCACCATCGAGTTCCTCCTGGATTCTGAGGGCAACTTCTACTTCATGGAGTTCAATACCAGGGTGCAGGTGGAACATCCCGTTACCGAGATGATCACCGGTATCGATATCGTGGTGGAGCAGATCAGAAACGCCATGGGCGAGCCCATGTCCTTGAGGCAGAAGGATATAAACATCGACGGCCATGCCATGGAATGCCGCATAAACGCCGAGGACTACCACCGCGATTTTCTCCCCACCCCGGGGACCATAGAGAGGTGGGTCCCGCCGGGAGGACCGCACGTGCGCGTGGATAGCCACTGCTACCAGGGGTACCACGTATCCCCCAATTACGACTCCCTGCTGGCTAAGCTCATCGTGCACGGTCGCGACCGCGCGGAAGCAATGCGCATCATGGAACAGGCGTTGCGGGAGTTCGAGATCGAGGGAGTCGATACCCTCATCCCCTTCCACCTGCGCCTTCTCTCCAACCCCGAGTTCATGGCCGGTGATTACCATACCCGCTGGGTGGAACAGGACATGTTCTAAACACCATTAACATTCCATACGATTACTGGAGACCAACCCCTCCACCGCCGTATCTGAAGACACCTTTACTTATTGGGCTAAAGCAGATAAAAGCCATTTAGGATTTGACACACCCCCGCATCCCCTCCAGAAAACCGCCAGTTTTCATGACATTCTTCATACCAAGTAAAACCTGCTTCAAAATACGATTATCCTGCGGTTATATCGGAGATGATTTGCTTGAGAAGTGCCGGCTTCCTTAAGACCCAACACATAGATATTGTGTATGCAATATGTTCGTTGACAGAGCGGGGGGCAAAATAAAGTAGAATATCAGCCAGGGTGGGGTTAACTATGCTAAACGAAGTTAAGCAGAGTTAACCTTGAGGGGGTAGGTATCTCGAATTAGGGTGTAAAACCCTTCACACGATCACCTAATGCATCCACTGTCACAACATGCAAGCAGACGAAGAGACGATGCAGAGCATTTCGGCCGCGGATCCCTACAATGCCTGGGCTGTCGGGGATGCGGGAACCATCCTCCACACGTCCGGCGGGGGTAAGTTCACCTCCCACTTCGCCGAGGGCTATACCGGACCCGGCTTCCAGGAGTATCTCTGCCTTGGCAATCCCGACGAAGTGGAGGTCGAGGCCACCGTGACCTACATCTTCACCGACGGCACGTCCCAGCAGGAGCAGGTCACCATCCCCGCCCAATCGCGGGCCACCTTGAACGTAAACGCTTCCGTGGGCGAGGGCAAGGAGGTATCCGCCCATGTAAACTCGGACTCCCACATCGTGGCCGAGCGCCCCATGTACTTCAGCTACAAGGGGATGTGGGCGGGGGGCCACGACGCCATGGGGGTCACCTCTCCCGCCTCCACTTGGTACTTCGCAGAAGGCTATACAAGGTCAGGCTTCGAGGAATGGATATGTGTGCTCAATCCCGGGGATGCGGCTGCAAACCTCACCTTCCGCTTCCAGACAGAGGAGGAGGGAGAGAAGGTGGTGCAGGGGCAAGCGGTACCCTCCCATTCCCGCGCGAGCTTTTCAGCAAACCAGCTCCTGGGGGCTGGTTACCAGACCTCGCTCAAGCTTGAGTCCGACCAGCCCGTGGTGGCCGAACGCCCCCTGTACTTCGATTACTCCGGCCTAGGCGATCACCACTGGTGCGGAGGACACTGCGTCATGGATGCCTCTACCCTATCAGACGAGTACTACTTCGCCGAGGGCACCACCCGGGCAGGCTTCGAGGAATGGCTGTGCCTGCAGAACCCCAATTCCGGTCCCCCATCACGGTGACCGCCTCCTACCAGCTGGGAGCGGGACAGGAAGAGCCGCAGGAGAGATCCTACGAGGTGGAGGCGGGAAGGAGGAAGACGGTCTACGTGCCGGCCTAGGTAGGAGTGGACAGGGACGTATCCGTCCATCTCATCTCTACCTCCGACTTCCTGGCCGAGCGCCCCATGTACTTTTCCTACGGCTATGGGGGACTCACAGCCCGGGGAGGGGACTGCGTCATCGGCGCAACAACTGCCTCCCACGAGCTGCGTTTCGCCGAGGGCTACACCGGATCCGGATTCAACCAATGGCTGTGCATCCAGAACCCCTACGACTATGCCGCCACTATAAGGGTGAAGTGCTACACCCAGGAGGAAGGGTATAAGGAGACCGAGCCGTTGGTCGTACCAGCGAATAGCAGGTATACGTTGATGGTCAATGAATACGTAGGTCCCGGATACCAGCTTTCCTGCGAGATATCCAATGTATCCAGTGACAGCTTCGTGGCCGAGAGGCCGATGTACTTCAACTACAATGGCTGGGATGGGGGCCATACTGTTGTTGGGTGTCCGCCATAGACGTGATTTCTTATATAAAAGCCCCCGAGCTTTCCCGGGGGCTTTTTCTTCTTCCAGAAAACCGCCTGTTTTCATGGCTTTCTATAAAGACGGCAATTTCATATTTTGCATATACGTTTGCCGCAGCCAAGCGCAAGTTGCAGTTTCTTGTTAGGAAGATGCTATAGAGGGGCTTTACTTTCCCGCCTGCTTGCCCAGGTCCAGATGAGATGGTATGCGGCATGCGGGGGTGTTGGCTCATGAGGAAGCGCAGAGACAACACCTGCGGAGAAAAGCCTGGAAAGAGGGGAGCAGACATGCGAACCGGCCGCAAGCTGAGGTACCTGATTATCCTGATCGTAGCCGCCATGCTCATCTCCCTTGCGCCCCGGTAGGCTGCTCGCAGAACCAGGGCGCAACCACGGCTGGAGACAACCCGGGCGAGACCTAGGCGGCCCAACAGGAAGGTGAAACCCCCGCTCCCTCCCCCCAGGCCGAGGCCGTATCCTCCCTCGCAAGCCTCCCCGGGGAGCTCGCCTCCCTCGCCTCAGACCCCGCGCGGGCATCATGGGAGATACCGGAGATTAGTCAAAGGGTGGAGGAAAACCTGGCTCAGATAGAGCAATCCCTTGCCGGTACCGAGGCCAGGCTCGCCGAGCTGGGCCTTGCCGCCAAGCAGGAGGCCATCTCCGCCACCTCCGCCAGGATAACGGAGGAGATGGAGGAGGTTAGTGCGGCGGCATCCTCCCTGGACGCGGGCAATCCCCATACCCTTACGGCATTGGGAGAGGCCATAGAGGGCATGACCACCACCTCTCCCCCGACCATCCTGGGGTCCGGGCCCTCGCGCCGGCTGGAGCCCGAGCAGAAGAGCCCCCCGGTGATCGGGACCTCCATCGCCCCCGCCTACCTGGCGGGCACCCCGGGGCTCGAACCCTCCTCCCTGCCCACCGAGCCGGGGGAGGAGGACCTGGCGGAGACCCCCGAGGCGCCCCACACGGAGGAGATCGTATCCCTGGCCTCCGAGCTGGGAAACGACCCCGTCAGGATATATGAATAGGTGCGCAACACATCGGCTTCGAGCCCTACTATTTCCATGCGGAATAGAGTGTTACAAGCAACAAGTGAGTATATCAACCAAAACACCTACCGAAGAGCCTCATAATCCGCGTGCCGCAGGTTCGAGTCCTGCTGGGCCCACCAGATAAAGGATCAGGTCAGAGTATATGCACTCTGATCCTGTTCATTTGAATGTAGAAACGGTTCGGCAATAACCGCTCATGGCTGGGGTGTCTTTGCATGCCTATCGTATGTCTACCGTATGTGTATATGATGAGGGCCTGACCCCCATACGTGGAGGCCGACCCTAGACGGTGTGGCTGGGTTCTTCCACCCCTGCCTCGACCAATCCGCGGCGCAGCACGACGGCGCCTGCCGCGATGATCAGAAGACCTCCCACCAGGTCCTGCCATCCGGGCTGCTCGCCCAGGAAGATGAGGCCGAAGACGACGGCGCTGAGGGGCTCTAGGTAGGCTATGATACCTACGTGCTGTGCCTTCACCCTCTTCACCGCGTAAATGAAAATAAGGGCCGCCAGCGTCGTGTGTACGGCCCCGAGCACCAGAAGCGATGCCCATCCCTTCGGCGACACGCCGAAATCGCGGAAGGCGCAGAAGGGCAGGAGCAGAATGGTGAGCATCGCCTCCTGGTAAAAGGTTATGGTGAGAGTAGGCGTATCCTCCCTCAGTACTTTAAGGATTATGAGCAGTAAAGCGTAGCTCGCCGCGGCCGCCAGCGCATAGAGGATGCCCGTGCCGTTAAGGCCCTCCGCCGCGGTCTGGCCGGTCATGGAGATGAGATACATGCCTGCGAGCGCCAGGAGCAGGGCCAGCACGGTAGCCCCCTCGAGCTTCTCCTTCAACAACAGCGGGGCGAGGGCGGCGACGAGCACCGGAGACAGGTAGGTGATGAACACCGCATCGCCGATGGTGAGCATATTCATGGCTCTCATCAACATGACCCAGTGGAAGGTAAGCAGTGCTCCGCTGAAGAGAAGGAGGACCGGATGTTTCCCGAGGTGGAGCTTGTCCCTGGTTCCAGCCATGAAGATTATGACGGTGAGCAGGCTGAGGCTGATTATTCCCCGCATGAAAACCACGAAATATTCCTGCCCCGGTACGTCCACCCAGCGCAGGAATACTCCCACCGTGCCCCAGATCACCGCGGCCCCGGCGATCATCAGGTATTCCAGTTTACCGCTCGAGTCCATTCCGATCTCACCCGTCCTTTGCAGGTGCGCCAACCAAGGCAACTCAAGCTCTATTAATAGCCGAAAGAAGGGCGGAATGCACGCTTATCCTTGCAACCCACCAGATGATGAGGGGGTCGTGTCTTCAGAATTCAATTTCCCCACGGTTAAGCGTGCAGACCAGAGCTTTTTAGAAACGGCGTTCATAAAGACACGACCCCCTCATCTGCCGTATCGAGGGTTTGCGCAATAGTCTCCTGACCCAAAAATCTTGATCAGTGGATGGTGATGGTAAGGTCGCCGTCGGCGGAAAGCTCCCATTCACGTTCGGATTCCTCCCGCTTCAGAGCGAGTTCGTAGAGGGCCTGGGCCATTCCTATCACGAGAAGGTGGATACACGAATTCTCGATGGTGATTTCCAAGTGATGCTCGTCGGCTTCGAAGCGGGTTACGTTGCCCAGTCCGCGCAGGGAGGTCAAGGCCTGGAGCGAGAAGACCAGGTTCCGCAGCTCTCTCTCATCCACCCTGGAGCGTACGAACCTCCTCTGCGCCTCTATCGCCGCCTCCACGATCTCCTCGCCGTGGGCCGCCTCGAGGTCGTCCAGCACCGCCTCCAGGGCCAGCGGGCCCATAACCGCCACCCTTCTCCCCGTATCGGTCGCGGTGATGACGCCCTCTTTCAGGTCCCAGCGATAGCGGGATATGTCCAGCGGGACGCCACATTCGACGCAGCACTCGTAGGTGAGCTGTCCGGGTTTGAGTTTATAGTGCTTCCTCTGCAACCTTTCTTGCAGCTCCAGCGGATGCTCTCCCGGAAAGGCGGATACGCGTATGGTATCCTTGCCGATCTCCTTGTATTCGACCGTCATGTCGATGCCCTCGAAGGCCTCGATGGTGCCCAGTGTATCCGCCACCCACAGGGGGACGGAGTAGGCATTGCGGATGACCTGGGTTCGCCAGGGGTAGTCCTCCCCGCGCTCCCATTTATCGCTGAGAAACTGGTGGCCGTAACCGAAGACGCTTCCAATGACCAGGACTTTCTCGTTTATCTCTTTCCTCATCTTGGTAACGGTTTCCATGAAGGCCTTGCTGTAATAAGTGCTGCCCGCTTTCATGTCCCTCTCTCCGAGGACGTTGACGTTCCTGACCTCGAAGGGAAAGCTCCTCTCCATGAACTTCCTCGTCTCCCGCCGCCTGCTCTCTATGACCAGGGGCTCGATCGACTCCCCTATGAGCTCCTCGATACCCCGGAACATGCTGTCTATGGTGGTGGATTCGAAAAAGACCATGCGATCGCGGGGGGAGTTGGCGAGACTGATCACGCCGTTTTCCTCCCAGCGCATTTCCCTGCCGATCATCACGGGGATCCCGCATGACTCGCATCTCTCTATCACGGTCGCATACTCCCTTCCGCGACGCAGTTAGTACGGATTGCTCACGCGCATACGCTACTGATTATATCGCCCTCCCGCGCTCAGGTTTGAGAACAGGGCGTACGGGTTTGCGCGCCTGGTAATATATCGTGCGCTAGTTGGAATCGACAGGGCCCAGCGCTCATACTCTTATGGACACCGAGAGATCTCCGTCCTCCGCAAGCTCCCAATCGCATTCGGAATCTTCGACACCGTATACCATCTCCACCATGGCCTGAGTGGTCCCTACCATGAGCAGGTGCAGGCAGGAGTTCTCGATGGTAGCATTCAGGGTTGCGCGGTCTCCCTCGAAGCGGGTCAGGTTCCCCAATCCGCGCGAGGCGATGAGGCGGCGGAAAGAGCTGGCGTCCTGTTTCCAGTCCTCCTCGCCCACATACCCCTTGACGTAATCCCTCTGGGCCTTGATCACCGCTTCCGGTATCGCCTCGCCCAGTTCCGCCTCCAGGTCGTACAGGACCGCTTCCAGTCCACTGGGTCCGAACATGGCCATCCTGCGTCTCGTCTCATAATCGACGATTGTCCCCTTCTCCAGGTCCCAGTTGCATCGACTGATCTCGCTCGGAAGGCCGCAGCCGGGGCAGCGTTCGAACTCGATGTCTCCCGGCTTGAAATCGTATTTCCGCCTCTGCAGCCTGTCCTTGAGCGCGACGGGATGCTGGCCGGGAAAGGCTGTCAACTCGTACGTTCCCTCTTCTATCTCCCTGTACTCGATCCAGTGATGGATGTCCTCGACGGCCTCCACCGAACCCAACATATCCCCAGCGTATAATATCAGGGAGTAAGGATCGCGTATGATCATGGTGCGCCAGGGAAATTCCTCCCCCGTGTCCCAGCCCCCCGTCAGCGAGATATCTCCACAGCCGTTGATCCTGGCGACATTATTGATGTTGTCGGTTATCACCCTGGCCACCTCCAGCAGTTTCTGCCGGATGGCGGAATCCTGGGGCAGGTCTTTTTCTCTCATGCCGTTCCTGGCCAGGTCGACCTCCTCCTTCATGTTCGCCATGTACAACTTCTCTATATACCTCTTCGTCTCTCGCCGGCGGCTCTCGATCACTATGTGCTCCACGGGCATGCCGACGAGCTCCCCGATACCCCTGAAGAGACCATCGATATTTCCAGACTCGTAGAAGACCATGCGGTTGCTCGGAGACATCGCCATGCTGATCACCCCGCTGCCCTCCCACTTGAGGCCGCTGCTGATCATCAGCGGTACGCCGCACTCTTCACATACCTCGATCCCGGACATCAAGACCACCTCCGCTGGCCGATTTTAAACCACTCATATGCGACAACCATCTTCCCTAACCAATGTATGCCGAGGGCAGTGAAAAAGCCGGTCAGACCACTTTGCCGGCGGTGTCGCCTTCCTTGCTGGCTCTAGTCTTCGCCAGCCGTGTTCAGTTTCTAATAGTGAACTCGAAGTCGCCATCGTCGTCTGTCTTCCACTCGTAGGTGGTGCTGTCCAGGCCCAGGGCCGTCTCGTATATGGCCTGGGCAAGGCCCAGCACCAGCAGCTGCATGCACGAGTTCTGGATAGTAACGCTGAGATGCTTTTCGTCGGCCTCGAAGAAGGTGATATTGCCCAGGCCCCTCAGGGCGGTCAGCCGGTTGAAGGTGGAGCCGCCCCTCCTCCACTGCCCGCCCTCTATCCTCGTCTTCACGTAGCGCCTCTGGGCTTCCACGACCACCTCCGGGATGGACCCTCCGAGTTCCGACTCCAGGTCCTGCAGCACGGCGTCCATGGCGAAAGGGCCTATGAGGGCCATCCTGCGGCCCGATTCGGGGTCATGTATAGTCCCTCCGTCAATGTCCCAGACAAGCTTCGCTACCTCCAGCGGTATACCGCAACTGCCGCAGCGCTCGTATTCTATCTCACCGGGCTTGAAATCGTACCGCCTGCGCTTGAGCCATCCTCCGAGCTCCACGGGATGCCGAGCGGGAGAAGCCGTATACTCGTAGGTATCCTCTCCTATCTGTTCGTATCTCACCCAATGGTCCTGGCCCTCGAAGGCCTCGACCGACGCCAGGGCCTCCGCGGCGAAGAAGAGCGTGGAGTGAGGGTTGTTTATGATGTTGACGCGCCATGGATGCTGGTCCCCGCTCTCCCAAAGGGGACCGAGTTCGACATCCCCGTATCCATAGATGCGACCGATATCCAAGACCTGCCTGGTGATATATTTGCCCAGGGGGTTGCGTACCATGCGCACGACATGTTTCAAGACAAATAGATCGCCAAGTCTCTCGTTCAAGGTGACAAGCGGTTTTCTCATCCAGGCCGGGAAGCTCTTCTCGATGTATCTCTTGACCTCCCGCCTCCTGCTCTCTATCACGATATGCTCGATGTTTATACCTATGAGCTCTTCTATCCCCTTGAAGAGATTGTCGATAATCCTGGACTCGAAGAGGGCGACGCGGTTATGCTCAGAGCCCCGCAGGGAGATAACACCGTTGCTCTCCCAGTTGAATTCCCGGCTGACCATGAGCGGGACCCCACACTCCCCGCAGAGCTCCCTTTTCTTCATATCACATATACCTCCAAGCCGATCAAGGTCATTATCTTGCATATTCGCCCCAAACCATTGATAGCTTGAGTTAATTCCGGTGAAAGGTCGTTTTGACGTCATCGGTGGGCAGCAACTCGACGCGCCGTGCGCGAGCATGTCTTCCCGTTGTCGATGCCAGGGTTTGAGTCCGGATAACGCGGTGCTTTCAGGAGATGCCCTTCACGGCAGGCGATTCGACCACGGCCATGGCCTTTTCGCCCCTGACCGTTACGGTAAGGTCCCCGTCATCCGCCATTTCCCACTCGTAGGTCGAAGCCTCCTTGCCCATGGCCATCTCGAAGAGTCCCTGTACCGTCCCCACCATGAGCAACGGCATACAGGCGTTCTCGAAGGTGACGGTGAGGTAGTCCCGGTCCCCCTCGAACTGAACCAGGTTACCCAGCCCGCGCATGGCGCTCATGCGATTGAAAGTTACCATGTCCCTTTTCCACATCTCCTCGCTCATGGTCGTGCGCAGGTGGCGGCGCAGGGCCTCGATGACTATCTCCTGGACGCGTTCACCCAGTTCCTCGATGAGGTCGTCGAGTACGGAATCCACGGCCCAGGGACCGAACATCGCCATCCTCCTCTTGGTCATGGGGTCGTAAATTACGCCGTTCTCCAGGTTCCATCTGCAGTTGCCTACGTCCACGGGAACCTCGCATAGCGGGCAACGCTCGTAGCATATCTCTCCCGGTTTGAAGGGATAACGTTTCTTTTTCAGCCGTCCTTTCAGCTCCAGGGGATGTTTGGCTGGGAAGGTAGTCAGTTCGTATAAATTCTCGGCTATCTGAGTATATTCCACTTTCATATCGGTCTGCTCGAAGGCCTCTACCGATCCCAGCAATTCCGCGGGATAGAGATACATGGACCAGGGGTTGACGATCACCTGGTTGCGCCAGGGATAGTCTTCACCCAACTCCCACAGGTTACTCAGTTTTATCTCGCCGTATCCATATATGAGAGCCATCGTATTGACCTGGAGGGTGTTCTCCCTGCGCATCTCCACCAGCTCTTTCACGTCTGAAGTGAAATCGAATTGCTGCATTGCCTCTATCTCGTCGGGAAAACTGAGCTCGATGAATTTCCTCACGTCCCGGCGTCTGCTCTCGGTGACTATGTGCCATATGTCCTTCCCTATGAGTTCCTCTATCCCCCTGAAGAGCCCGTCGATGACGCCTGTTTCGTAGAAGACCAGGCGATTATCGGGAGACATGGCCAGGGATATTACGCCGTTGTTCTCCCAGCGCTGGCCGGAACCTATTATCGAGGGGACTCCACACTCAGGGCATACCTCTATCCCGGGCACGATTCTCTCCTTCGTCTAGCTATTGCAGCTCACTTATTCTCTTCGCCTTAATCCAGGCTTCACTTGAGACAATATCTTACCTCTTGTTTGGATAGTATATCCCCTTAATATCTTGGGGTTTCATGATCCCGCTCACATGCACTGTCTCTAAAGTAACGGGCATGCACCTTTACTAAATATAGCGCTCCCGGGCACGATGAAGATCACGGCGCGATCACAACGTTCCCTGACGTCTCGCCTGGATGGTGGTCAAGCGAGTTCCTCGATCCACCGGGCGAGCTCTCTTCCTATCAGATGGGGGTGGTCCTCCTGGATGAAATGTATGCCCTCCCCGATATCTACCTGCTCCAGGTTGTCAAGGTTCCGGCGGCACCATTCCAGCGCGCGTTCCTGAACAAGAAAGCCCGGGCGGGCATGGAAGAGGAGCTTCGGCAGGTCCGTATTCTTCAGCCATTCGTGATACTGCGACACCGCTTCCGCCACGTCGGCGGGCTCCCCGGCGATGGGGATCTGGTTGGGCCAGCGCCACAGGGGCTTGCGGCTGGGCGGGTCCAGGAAGGGCTCGCGGTAGCGGTCCATCTCCTCTTCGCTGAGCGGCCGGACCACCGAGGCGGGGAGAATGCGATCGATGAAGAAGTTCCTGTTAACGATGAGATCCCATCCCACGTCTGGGGTGCGGAATCCCTGGAAGATCCTTCGCGCCGACTCCGGCCAGGCATCCCAGTCGGTGAACGGGGCGATGATGGCCTCCATGAAGGCCAGTCCCCTGACATGGTCTTCGTGGCGCATGGCGTAGTAGAAACCCAGCGCGGAACCCCAGTCATGGACGACCATTACCAGGTCTTCCAGTGCCAGTTTCTCGATGAAATCCTCCAGGTATGCGAGATGGTCGAAAAAGCGGTATGCGATGTCCGGCTTGTCCGACTTCCCCATGCCGATGAGGTCCGGGGCTATGCACCTGCCAGCCGGAGAGACGTGAGGGATGATATTCCTCCACAGGTAGGAGGAGGTGGGATTACCATGCAGGAACAGGACCGGTCTGCCCTCGCCCTCGTCCACATAGTGCATCATGGAGCCGCGGACCTCTGCGTAATGCGGCTCGAACGGGAACGCCGCCGATATCTCCTGCTCCGGTCCTGTCATCTGCAACACCCCTTATTCTCCAGCACTCTCCTTCAGCACGGCGATGGCCTTGCTTGCATCGCATCCACAACCGGCCAGGAAAGGGACCCGAATACAACGACATTATTCCCTTCTTTGCATGCTCGCGGAAGGAATCCTCCACCGAGTGGGGATCAGTGGGTAGAGCTGTTCTCCAGCATAAACTCGATGATGGGCGCGAAGGACTCGTTCTCCCGCAGGGACGGCCGGTCGGCGGCGGCGGTGAGCACGTCGATATGGTTGTAGCCCTCCAGGACCAGGCGCTCTCCCGTGGGCGTACCCTGCGAAAAGGGATCGAGGTTGCTGCCGGCCATGATCTCCAGCTGGGGCAGCCCGCTCAGCTCCGATGCATGCATATAATTGAGCCCGTATTGCGGTGCGAAGGGGAAGAGCAGCGCCATCATGTCCAGCATGGGGCGCATGGCGTAGTACCACTCCAGGAAGTTGGAGGGGCCCTTGTAAAGGACCTGCGCCACGTCACGGATATCCGAGACCTCCTCCATCATGGTGGTGTAGGAGAGGGAGTCACCTGTATCCCGGTATTCGGGGTCGGAAGCCCTGCCCACCTGGTCGAAATCCACCCAGCCGTAGAGCGGCCCCCTGCCCAGCTCCCAATAGGAGGGCCCGGCGTCGTTGGCGATGAACAGGGTGTCCAGGGCGATGAAAGAGCCCAGCAGGTCGCCCAGCAACGGTATCTGCGCCATGTCCCCGGGTAGAGGAAAATCCTTGCGCACCACCGCTCCGCCTTCCAGAAAGCCCATGCTGGCCTGGACGATCTTCACCGGCATGAAATTGTCGTCCAGGATCACTCCCAGAAGCGCCTCGCTGGTGTAGCGGAAATCGGTGATGTCCGGGACGTGGACCAGGAAGTGATCGAGGGAGCGTGAATGCAGCAGCTTGAGCATGAGGTCCACCAGCTCCGTATCGGGCACCTCCTCCATGAGCGTGGACTCCTCCTGCGGCCGCTGGTCGGCCTCCATGGCCGCG
>JAFGDU010000036.1 GCA_016931915.1 Actinomycetota bacterium | reverse complement strand
GGTACCAGGTGGCGGCCGGGGTGGTGGTGCCGATGGAATCGTGGGCCCAGGTGCGGTTGTCGCCGTACATGGCGCGCTCGCAGATGATGTCGCCGTCGGAGGAATTGACCAGGGTCGAGACATCGTAGGTGGTCACGTACTCGCCGATGTTGAAGCTGCGGCGGCTGCGGGCCGGTATCTCCATGTACACCAGGTCGGGGTAGACCACCTCGCCCTCGCCCGTCTGCAGGAGGATGTCAACGTGCACCGGGTCGGCGTTGGGGTTCTGTATCAGCACCCAGGTCTCGAAGCCCCCCTCGGTGGCTCCCTCGGCAAGGTACCAGGTCTGGATGGCCGGCGCGGACACGGTGAAATCCGTCGCGTCGCCGGCCTGGCTGGTGAGGGGGTTGTCGGTGGGAATGTTGGTGTCCGGCGTGCCGTTGCCGTCGGAGTCGTAGGTGAGGGTGCCCTGGTTGGAGACCACGGTGCCCGCGGGGGTCGCGGCGTCGACGGTGACCTCGAAGCTGACATAGACGAGTCCCGTCGCCGGGATGCTCCCCTCCCACAGGACGCGCTCAGTGGCGGGATTATAGGATACGGTCCCCTTGGGATCGCCGTTGACGTCCACCGCCCTCGCGGTTCCCGACGCGTACGAAACGTGCTGCGGTATGGGGTCCGTGAGGCGGGACTGCACGGCCGCGGCGCTGGTGTTGACCAGGGCCAGGTCGTAGCGGAGGGCCTCCCCTGGCAGGGCCGTGCCGCCGTTCAAGTCCACCACCACTTTCTCGGCGTAGATGCCGGTGGTGGCTTGCCCCACCGTGATGTTCGTGGGGTCGTCGTCTATGTCGGGGGTACTGAGGTCGTCCGTCGGCTCCGAGCTGGTGTCCCAGCTGAGGGTGCCCGAGTTGCTGATCACCGTGCCGTCGGGCGCCGATGGGGCGATGATGACGCTGAAGGTCATGAGCACCATGTTCGGGGCTCCGGCGACGACGGTGCCGCTCCAGGTGACGCGGTTGTTGGGCGCGTCGTATGTGATAGTCCCGCCCCCCTGGACGACCAGTGCCGAGGCCGGTACATAGGCGGTGTTGGCGGGGATGGGGTCTACGAATTGCGCCGCCGTGCCGGCGTCTCCGCTGTTGATCAGGGAAACGGCGTAGGTGAGCGTATCGCCCGGCAGGACGCCCCCTCCATTGGTGTCCGTAACCAGTTTGTATACCTCCAGGTCCGGCTGCGCCTGCGCGGCCGCGGGGAAGGCCAGCAGGACCAGGAGAACCAACAGGACAGATGATATGCAGATGCGGATTCCTTTACTCGTGCTCATTCCGGCCCCTTTCGTTGCATGGCGTGAAGTGCACGCCGTATCCATCCGAGTAGGAAACTATATAGACTGCGGTGGTTTCACCGGGAGGCACAACCCCCCGCTCTCTACGTTCCTCACCCACGATTCTACTCTAAAGAAGTGCTGTTTTCAGAAGCACAGTAATGCGCTGACTGCACAATATTAAACGCGCGGGGCCGAACTCCGTTTCAGGTGGGACAGGCATGCGGAGCTCGTGGCTGCGCAACGCCGCGCTGGCGAGAGCTGCGGCGTAAATATATGAGAATCGTGCCCCTGCGGTTATCATAAGGGATAATCATCAGGCACTCGCGGTATGAGGGGGTAATGGAGATGCGGGACTTCAACGGCAAAATCGTAGTGGTCACCGGTGCCGCAAGCGGCATCGGCAGGGAGCTTGCACGGTCCTTTGCCGGGCGGGGAGCGAAACTGGCACTGGTCGACAGCGACGGCGAAGGCCTGGGGAAGTTGCGGGAGGAGTTGGAGGCGCGGGGAAACGATATCTATACATGGGTTGTCGATGTAAGCGTCGCCGAGGAAGTGGAGGATCTCTGCGCTCAGGTATACGAGAAGATGGGAAGGGTCGACGTACTCTGCAACAACGCCGGCGTGGCGGTGGGTGGTTGGATGGAGGACGTTTCCATCGACGATTGGATGTGGCAGCTCGGCCCCAACTTCTGGGGGGTTATCTATGGTTGCCATTACTTCTACCCGCGCATGATCGCGCAGGGCGGGGGAGGGCATATCGTTAACACCGCGTCAGGCGCCGGGCTGGTGCCCCTGCCCCTCACCGTCGCCTATAACACCACCAAATTCGCCGTGGTGGGTTTCTCCGAGACCCTGCGAGCCGAGGCTGCACAGCACGGCATCGGGGTCTCCGCCGTATGCCCGGGCTTCGTCGCCACCAACGTGGTGCGCAACGCGCGCATAGTATCGGGGACCGAGCGCTCCTCTCCCGAGGAGCTCAGGCAGCGTATCGAGCGTTTCTTCGTGCGGCGCAACTACACCCCTGACAGGGTAGCTGCGGCGGTGGTAAAGGGGGTGGAGCGCAACCGGAGCATTATCGTGATGGGGCCGGAGACCCGGCTGGGTGACTTCTCCATGCGCCTCAGCCGCGGGCTCGTCGTTTTCGTGATGGAGCGGGCGGCCCGTCTTATCAAGAGGTTCGTTTGAGCAGAACACTGGTTGGATTTACAAGGAAAACCGGAGATGTGGGGATGATAATGCAGGGAAGAAGAGGCGGATTCCCAGGCGGAGCGGTGGGGCCGGGGACCGGTCCAGGCGATATGCGCCGATATGATCCGGCAGGGAGGGTAGAATGCCCCGGATAAAGGATTTTCGAGGCAGGGTCGTGGTGGTCACCGGGGCCGCCAACGGCATCGGCAGGGAGATAGCCCTGGCCTTTGCGCGCAGGGGTGCCGTTCCGGCCGTAGCGGATATCGACGCCGCGGGCCTGCGGAGGGTGCGGGGAGAGCTCGAAGAACTGGTAGCCACCGTCTACTCACGGGTGGTGGACGTCTCCGTAGCCGCCGAAGTCGGCGACTTCTGCGCCGACGTCTACAAGGAGTTGGGACGGGTCGACGTCCTGTGCAATAACGCCGGCGTTGCACTGGGAGGCGACTTCGACCTCATGACCCTGGATGATCTGCGCTGGCTGGCGGGGGTGAACCTACTGGGGGTCATCCATGGCTGCCATTACTTCTACCCGCGCATGATCGCGCAGGGCGGAGGAGGGCATATCGTGAACACCGCCTCGGCGGCGGGACTGGTCCCCTTCTCGGGACTGGCCCTCTACAGCGGCACCAAGTTCGGTGTCGTGGGTCTATCCGAGACGCTGCGTGCGGAGGCAGCCCCGCACTGCGTCGGGATAACGGTCGTCTGCCCCGGGGTCATCGCCACGGACATCGTCAAGAGGAGCACTATTCGGGCGGGAACCGAGCGCTCGAGCCCGGAGGAGCTGGCGGCAAAACTGGATCGCATACTGCAGTCGCGCGGGTTCACGCCTGATCGTGTGGCATGCGCCGTGGTGCGCGCGGTGGAGAGAGATATTGGGGTGGCAAGGGTAACTCCGGAGACGTATATAATGGATTGGCTGTACCGGCTCAACCGTGGCGCCTTCAACGCGATGATGGCACTGGGCGCTCGCATAGCTCCGCGGATGTTCTGATTCCGCCATAGGCAAAGGGACCTGTAAAAGCAGATTGAGAGGGGAGTGCTATGGATTTCAGCGGCAAGACCGTGGCCGTCACCGGGGCGGCCAGCGGCATCGGCAGGGAAATAGCCCTCGCCTTCGCCCGCCGCGGGGCCAGGCTGGCGGTGGCGGATATCGACGGGCAGCGTCTGCGGGATACGCACCTGGAGCTCGATGGAATGGGGACCGAGAACATGGGCAGGGTAGTCGACGTCTCACAGGCGAATCAGGTCGAGGCGTGGTGCGTGGAAGTGTACGGTGAGATGGGACGGGTCGACGTACTGTGCAACAACGCCGGCATCGGGCTGGCGGGTCGCCTGGAGGACGTGAGCCTGTATGACTGGGAGTGGATCGTGGGCGTCAACCTCTGGGGGGTCATCCACGGCTGCCATTTCTTCTACCCGCGTATGATCGCCCAGGGCGGAGGAGGTCATATCGTGAACACCGCCTCCGGCGCGGGGCTGGCGCCCCTGCCCCAGATGACCGCCTACTGCTGCACGAAGTACGCCGTGGTCGGCTTCTCGGAGACCCTGCGTGCCGAGGCCGCCCAACATGGCATCGGGGTCTCGGTCATCTGTCCGGGTATCGTTGACACCCCCATCACGCGGTCGGCCAAGCTCTGTTCGCCTACGGAGGGCTCTACCACGCAGGAGCTGCAGGAAAGGCTCGTGCGCATATACGGCCGTCGCGGCTACACCCCGGACCGCGTGGCCGCAGCGGTATTGAAGGCGGTGGAGAGAAACAGGGGAGTAGTGCCGGTCTGTCCCGAGACGTATGCCGGCGACTGGATGCACCGCTTGAGCCGCAAGCTCAACGACGCCGGGCTGAAGAGATCGGTCGAGCTCTTTCAGAAACGACTCTGAAGGAGATGAGATGGACTTCACAGACAAGGTAGTCGTGGTGACGGGTGCGTCCAGTGGCATCGGCAGGGAGACAGCCCTCGCCTTTGCACGCCGGGGGGCGCGCCTGGCCCTGTCCGATATCAACGAGGAGGGCCTAGGTGAGATCCGCGCCGAAACAGAATCGCTCAGCACCCAGACCTATACGCAGGTGGCAGACGTGTCCATCGCCGAGGACGTGGGAGGATTCTGCGAAAACGTGTACGGGGAACTGGGACGCGTGGATGTCCTCTGCAACAATGCCGGGGTAGCAGTGGGAGGAGACCTGGAGGACATCGCCCTGTATGACTGGGAATGGATCGTGGGCGTCAACCTCTGGGGGGTCATCCACGGCTGCCATTTCTTCTACCCGCACATGATCGCCCAGGGCGGAGGCGGGCATATCGTGAACGTAGCCTCGGCGGGAGGGCTGATACCCCTGCCGGGCTCCATCCCCTACTCCACGACAAAGTACGGCGTAGTCGGCTTCTCGGAGACACTGCGCGCCGAGGCCGCCCTGCACGGTATCGGGGTGACCGCGATGTGTCCTGGTTTCGTGCTCTCCGGTATCTACAGTAGCGCGAGGCAATGTACGCAGCGGCAGGATATGACCCAGGACGAGGCGGTCAAAGAGACCGAGGAGCGCCTGGGTAAACGTGGGCGCACACCGGACAGGGTCGCCGCCGCGATCATCGACGCCGTGGAGAAGAACAAGGGATTGGTGCGTATGTTTCCCGAGGCGTACGCCCCCGATTACCTGCACCGTATGAACCGCAGGATCTTCGATTTCCTGCTGGTTGTCGCGGTGAAGCTGGGCCAGAAGGGGATGCAGAACCCCCGAGGTTAAACCTCCGTGTGAGCAACCCCATCTGCGCTGCCACGCCCTCCGGCGAACCCCATCCGTCTGAGCAACACCACACGACAGTCTGTATCGCGAAAGCGACTGTGCCGCCCGAAGGGCGGTGCGGCGGTGGCCAAGCGCCTGGACAAGTTCAAATCAACGTTTAATCCAAAATGTACCTTTGTGGACTTGTCCAGGCCTGGCACCCGTGATCTGCGCTAACACGTCCTCTGACGAACCCCATCCGTCTGATCAACCTCGCAGAGATCCGGGGTTCGGTCCGAAGCGACATTGGGAGCAGCCTGAGCGACAGTAAGATCACTCTCCGGATATGCAACCTGCGGACAGGAGCGAGGACCGCTATCCCTGGTCCGGAAAAACACCAGGGGAAGGGAATATAAAAGGGGAGGGGTGGAGCCCCTCCCCTTTTTTGATTATTACTTATTCCCAAACGTACTTGTCTTTATCGTCCGCGGCCGCTTCCGGCTCGGCTGTCTCTTCGGAGGTTTCCTCTACCTCGACTTCCTCACTGCTTGGAGCGGCTGCCTCCTCGACAACGACGTCCGCTTCCTCGCTCGCTTGCGTTTCCTCGGGCAGTTCCTCTTTTTCAACCCCGGCCGATTCCGCAGCGGCCGCAAGGTCGGCCTTGGTGGTGTACTCCTCGTATTCGATCAGGAGACTCTGGCTCTTGACCAGCAACTCGCGCATCGGAGGTATCTGCTGTACGATCTGGTCCCTGATGGCGGAGAAAGAGGAAAGGATGTGTGTCTTCTCGCGCTCCAGGTCCTCGAGGATGCGGTCACTGCGGTCCTGGGCACGCTTTATGATGGCAGCTGCCTGGCTACGCGCTTCCTTCAGGATGTTACCGGCGCTGCGCTGCGCGTTCATGAGAGCGGTCTGAAGTGTCTTCTGCATCTCGTCGAACTGGGATACCTTGCGGTCCATGCTGATCACGGCATCCTCAAGTTCCTTGTTCTTGTTAGCCAGCTTTTCCAGCTCGTCCGCGACGCCATCAAGGAAGGAATCGACTTCTTCCTTGTCGTAGCCTTCTGTGCTGACGGTGCTGAACTCCTTAAGATGGATGTCCATCGGGCTTATCGCCACTGCCATCTCCTCCTTTAAGAAGGTACTACGCCTCTAAGAGGCAGCCTGTCGGCCTCACCCTAAAAATATATAATCTCCCCTGTTTTTTAGCTACTATAACAGCTTTTTCGTCAATTTGCGATAAAACGTACTGACGTATGCGGTCAGGTTAACGGCCGCCCTCAAGCAACACTATTATTAGTATTCTTCCTCCCGGTCTTTCCATCCTTCAAGACTTGCAAGGCGGGTCTCGCGCCGATTGTCCGGAACTTCACGTGGCGCCCACAAGCACGTGTTTTCCTCTTCAGGGTAGACACCGCACACCGCCGCGACTGCCTTACCAGAGGGTTGACACTTCTTCATATATAATAGATGTTAATGTAGGCATATCTTCGATTAACTTCCCAGTAATAAAACTGGAAGGACTTTAGGGATAGGCCCGTTCGAGAGCTGCCGGAGAATTCAGGATCGCCGGTCGCTTGCACGGCCATCCAGGATGACGAGCGAAGAGATAAATGATCCCGTCTGGCGTGAGATGAAAGAGGGGAGAGCATAGGTGAGCGCCTTCAGGTTACAGAAGTCCCGGTTCGTGAAGCCGAATATCGAAAAGATGGAGGCGAAGAGGGATGTAAACGGACTCATACAGGCCTTGAAGAACGAAAACGTCAATTTACGCATCAACGCTGCTCTTGCCCTGGGTAAACTGAAAAGGGCCAGGGCGGTCGCACCGCTGGTCGAGGCCCTCCGGGACGAGGACGAAGACGTGCGCTGGGGAGCGGCATGGGCCCTGGGGGAGATAGGCAAACCGGCGGCGCGCCCCTTGATACAGGCCCTCAACGACGAAGACGGCGACGTGCGCTGGAAGGCCGCCTGGTCCCTCGAGAAAATCGGCAAGCCGGTAGTGGAATCGCTTATCCAGGCACTGAAGGTTGAGTCGGGGGAAGCCAAGACCAAGGTAGCACTGGTGCTCGGCTCGATAGGCGATATCAGGGCGGTCAGGCCACTGGTGCAGGCCTTGAGAGATGAGGACGAGAACGTGCGCTGGGGAGCGGCATGGGCCCTGGAGAAGATCGGCGGCGCGGCGGCAAAAGCGCTTGCGAAATCGTTGACTGACGATAATCCGGGGGTACGGAGGGATGCCGCCGTAGCCCTTGGGATCATCCGCGATGCCTCGACCATAGACTCGCTTCTTGCTGCCATGGGAGACGAGGACGCGGAAGTGCGGCGCAGTGCCGCACGAGCGCTTATCAATATCGGCGATAAGAAGTCTATCTCAACCCTGCGCCGGTTTCTCAAGGAAGGCGATGAGGACAAGAGAACGTTGGCGGCCTCCGTTCTGGGAAGCATGGGCTGGCAGCCGGACGAGGAAGTCGATATGCTGCTGTTCTATATCGCCAACCGGCAGTGGGAGGAGGTAGTGGGCCTGGGAGAAGAGTCCATGCTGCCCCTCCTGAAAGCCCTGAAGGAAGAGAGCTGGGAAGTACGGAGGCAGGCGGCCATTGCCCTCAAGGAGAAGGGCGAGCCCATGATCAAGGCGCTCGTGGCCGCGCTCGAAAACGAGGACGAGGACGTACGCCGGGAGGCGGCGCTGGTGTTCAAGGAGCTCGGGGACGAGACGACGATTGACGAGCTCATAGCAGCCCTCGGCAATCAGGACTGGTTCGTGCGCCGCAACGTGGCGTTGACCCTGGGTGAGATCGGAAGCGATAGGGCGATAGAGCCCCTCATAACGGCGCTCATCGACGAAGACGAGGACGTACGCAGGGTTGCCGCATGGGCCCTGGGAAGGCTGGGGGAGATGGCGGTGAAGCCTCTCCTGGCGGCGCTGGGCGAGGATAATGCCAATAAGCGCCGGGGAGCGGCATGGGCCTTGGGGGTTATCGGCGATGCACAGGCCTGCGAGCGCCTTATCGCAGCTTTGAAGGACGAGGACGAGGACGTACGCCGGGGAGCGGCATGGGCCCTGTCCGAGATCGGGGAAGAGGCGAAAGTACCCCTGAACGAGGCTCTGGCCGATGACGAAATCAGGGAGACGGTAGAGGAGATCCTGGTAAAACTGGGCGCGAAGATAGAAGCAGAAGTCACCCAGACCGAACTGGTAGAAGAGGCCCTGTTGACCCCGGAGATTGGCCTGGAGGAGGAGTTCAGGGAACCTGTTCAGCCCGAAAAAGAGAGAAGGGAAGAGCTGGTCATCGAGACAGCTCCCGGGGTGTTGGGCAGGCTGGGCCCGAGGGCCGATGAAGAAGCCGGAAAGGTTGAAGAACTCATCGCCAGACGGCAGTGGGACCAGGTCACCGAACTTGGAGATGAAGCGGTAGAGCCGCTTATACAGGCCCTGAATGACGAGGATGGGGAGGTGCGTGGAAGGGCTGCCTGGGCCCTTGGCGTCATCGGCAGTGTCCTTGCGATAGAACCCCTGGTCGATAGGCTGGGGGACAGCAACAGGGACGTCAAGGTCAAGTCGGCGGGAGCCCTCAAGAAAATCGGCGACGCGTGCGTCGACCCTCTTATGGAAACGCTTCATTCCAGCGATCCCGAACTGCGCAAGGAAGCGGCGCGAGTCCTGGGCGAGATCAGGGATATCAGAGCTATTTCCCCTCTTATCAAGGCGCTGGGGGACGAAGACGAAAAGGTGCGGGGGAGGGTCGCGAATGCTCTGGAAAAAATCGGAAAACCAGCCACGGAATCGCTCCAGAAAGCCATGCACGACGAGGATCCCAACGTGAGGCAACTGGCCTCGTCTGTACTGACGAGGTTGGGTTGGAAGCCTTCGGAGGTCGAAGCGCCGGCGGCGGAAGAGATAGCTCCAGCAGAGGAATTGCCGCTCGTACCGGAGATGCCTCCCGCCGAGGAAGAAGCCGTGGTGGAAGAGGTGCCTGAGGTCGAGGAAGAGATCGTGGCGGTGGCGGAGCCTTCCGCCGAGCAGATCACGGCCCCGGAACTGCCGACTATCCCCATGGCACCCATGGTGGAAGAGGTCGCGGAGAGCAAGGCGAGGAAACTGATCCTGGATGGGAAGTGGGAACAGGTGGTCGCCCTGGGCGAAGAGGCCCTGGATACGCTGCTGGAAGCCCTGGAGGAGGACGATGCGGACGTGCGCCGTGGCTCGGCATGGGCCCTGGGCGTGATCAGGGACGGGAGAGCTACGGAGCATCTCATCGACATCCTCGACGATCCCGATACGTCGGTACGCCGCGGAGTAGCCTGGGCGCTGGGAGTTATTGGAGATGCGAAAGCGACGCTGGCGCTGACCGGAGCCCTGAACGATGACGATGCGGAGATGAGACGGAAGACCGCTTGGGCCCTGGGCGAGATCGGGGACGAACGGGCGATAGGGCCGCTCACGGCAGCCCTGGAGGACGATGACGAGGACGTGCGCAGGGTATCGTTGCTCGTGCTGGAGAAGCTGGGCTGGAAGCCGCCCGTCGAGGCGGATGAGATCCGCAAGCTCATCGCCAGCCGTCAATGGGACCGGCTGGCAGGTATGGGAGATGTGGCGGTGGAATCGCTCATCGAGGCCCTGCAGGCGGGGGATGGAGATACGCGTTTGAAGGCCGCCTGGGCCCTGGGAGAGATCGGCGACAGCAGGGGCGTTGATGCACTGATCATATCGTTGAAGGATACGGAGGCGGGTGTGCGCGAGAAAGCCGCCACGGCACTGGCTCGATTGGGAGACAGTAGGGCCGTCGGACCCCTTGTTGACATAATCGGGGATCCGGACGAAAAAGTGCGCGACGCGGTATCCGCGGCTCTGCGGGATCTGGGCTGGGAGCCCGTCGAGGAAGTCTTGGAGGAGGTCGCAGTCGAGGAAGTGGCGTTAGAGGTACCGGTAGAGGCTGCGGCTGAGCCCGCCGAGGTGGAGACCGTCGAGGAAGCACCGGCCGAGGAAGTAGTCGAGGCGGAAGC
>JAFGDU010000035.1 GCA_016931915.1 Actinomycetota bacterium | reverse complement strand
GGTATTGCTCAGACGGATGAGGTTCGCCGGAGTGCGTGGCAGCGCAGATCACGGGTGCCAGGCCCCCACGTTCGGAAACGTGGAGGCGCTGGGACACCGCAGGCTTGCGTAGGTATTGCTCAGACGGATGGGGTTCTTCAGAGTGCGTGGCAGCGCAGATCACGGGTGCCAGGCCCCCACGTTCGGAAACGTGGAGGCGCTGGGACACCGCAGCGTCATCCTTCGGATGCCGCAGTCGCTTACGCGATTCAAACCGGCGTAGGGGATTGCTCAGACGGATGGGGTTCTTCAGAGTGCGTGACAGCGCAGATGTGTTATATGCGTGATGTGTTTTCAGTGGGAATGTCGAGCCGTTGTTAGCGGTCGATGGCCACCAGCAGCGGATAGGGGTTGACGGCCCCGCCTCCGTTGGGATGCCACTCAAAGTGGAGATGGGGGCAACCGCGCGCGTTTCCGGTATCGCCCACGTAGCCGACTACCTGGCCGCCGCTCACCCTTCCCGACGCCGCGTAGCCCTGCAGGTGCATGTAGTAGTAGAGGTGGCCGTTATCGCCGTAGAGGAAGATGTAGAGGCCGGCGTTACCGCCGCTGCGCTGGACGACGGTGCCGCTGGTGATGGCCACGCAGGGGGTCCCGTAATTGGCAAAGATATCGTTTCCCTTGTGACGGCGCCCACCGGACCGCGGGGCGCCCCAGTCGTTGGTAAAGCTGTGGGGGCCGGCTACGGGGAAATACAGCCCGTTCACCGGTCCAACGTTCCAACCCCCACCGCCCCCGCCGCCGTAACGGCTGCTCAGCATGGAGGCCACATCGGCATCGATCCCGGCCAGTATGGCTTTCTGCTCGTTCAACTTGCTCTGGACGCTGCTCTGCTGGCTCTGGAGGCTGCTCGAGTATGCCTGGTATTCTGCCTTGGCGTTCTCGAGTTCCGCGCGGCGCGTACGTATCTCCGCCATGAGGTTCTGGGTCGCCAGGATCGCCTCCGCATCGTGATTGCCGATACGGGACATGTAGTCGTACGAGTTGATGAAGGTCTCGAAATCATCGCATTCCAGCAGCACGTCCAGGGCCGAGGTGTTGCCCTGCTTGTACATGGCCACAACCCGCTCCGACAGGATGCCCTGCCAGCGCTCGTACTCCGCCTCCGCCGTCTGCAGCTCCGCCTCGTTTACCTCTATGTTTGCCTGTATGGTGGTCAGGCGGGACTCGGTCTTGTTGAGCTCCGCGGTAAGGCGGTTCAATTCCGACTGCAGCGAATTGAGCTGCTGTTCAACCTGACGCGCCTGTTCCTTCTTGTCGCTGATGGAATCCGCACGCGAGGGCGGCACAGACATGCCCAACAGGAAGACTACGGCTATGAAGAGAAGGGCTATGCGGAAAGGATTCTTCAGCGCTCTCGACATTCCGACCCTGTTCATACCGTACACGCACCAACCGCCTTGCTCGACAATACTCGACTAATATTGTAGGAAACCTCTTGCGCGACAGTCAAATTGACGGGCCCCTCACTATGAGCTGATAACAACATGTAGTATATCCATGCTCCTTATAATATCCATATATAGTTAAATACACCGTCATGACATGCTCCGGCATACCAGACATGAGACCCGCCCGAGAGAGATTATGTTCCTGGTGTCCAGGGGTCAGCCCTCCACGTTTCACATAATCGCCTTCCAATGTGATCAGACGAAGCCCGAGTCTGATTATGTGGAATGTGCAATGCATCGGGATTATCGGTGACTATGATTGCCAGGGGTCAGCCCTCCACATTACACATAATCGCCTTCCAATGTGATCAGACGAAGCCCGAGTCTGATTATGTGGAATGTGGAGGGCTGACCCCTTCCACAATGCGGGGAAGGCCATTGAGGTCCGGGTGGATCTTGACCGACTCATATCCAAGCCCGGCGGCTACAGCGGCCAGTCCCTCGACCTGGTCCTCCCCTCCCTCCATGAGCAGCAACCCGGACGGGGCCAGCCAGAGGGGGGCCTGCTCCATGAGGCGCCGGTGCAACTCGCTACCCTCCGGGCCCGCGATCAGCGAGACATAGGGCTCGTGTTCCCTCACTTCCGGGGGCAGAGACGGGAAATCCCCCTCCCTGATATAAGGGGGATTGCATACGATGAGGTCTATCCTGCCCGCAAGCTCTCCATCCAGGGCATCGCAAAGGTCGCCGAGGCGGAAGGATACCACGTCTCCCAGCGCCAGGCGGCGCGCGTTATCGCGTGCCAGGGCGAGAGCATCGTCGCTGATGTCCGTGGCGTATACGACGGCTGCTGGACATTCCCTTGCCAGGGAGAGAGCGATGCAGCCCGAGCCGGTGCCCACGTCCACCACCACCGGGTGTCCTGGCGCCGCCCGCAATACATCAACGGCCCTCTCTACCAGCATCTCCGTCTCGGGGCGGGGGATGAGTGCGCGGGGGTCGACCTGCAGCTCGAGGTAGCGGAAACCCTTTGTGCCGGTGATGTACTGCAGCGGCTCATGTGCCGCCCTGCGCTCTACCGCCGTGACAAAGCCTTCCCGGCAGTCGGCCGCGACCGGCATCTCGGGATAGGCATACAGTTCGGTGCGGTCACGGCCGGTGGAATGTGCGAGGAGCAGTTCGGCATTGAGCCGCGGTTTTATGACCCCGTTCTCCTCCAGGTATCGGGATGCCCAGGCGATGAGTCCCATTGCTTCGGGGGACGGCGCGGCGCCTGCGCTCAATCCACACCGCCTATCTCCGCCAATCTCTCTGCCCGGTCGGCGGAGGCCAGGGCCTCGATTATCTCTTCCAGGTCCCCGTAGAGCACGTCCTCGAGGCGATAGACCGTCAGCCCTATGCGGTGGTCGGAGATGCGGCCCTGGGGGAAGTTGTAGGTACGTATACGTTCCGAGCGGTCTCCCGTGCCGACCTGGGAACGCCTCTCCTCGGCCTGCTCGCGCTGCTGGCGCTCCTGTTCCATGCGCAGGAGTCGGGCGCGCAGGATGCGCAGGGCTTTTTCCCGGTTCTGCAGCTGGCTCTTCTCGTCCTGGCACGATACCACCACGCCGCTGGGTACGTGGGTCACGCGTACCGCGGAATCGGTGGTGTTCACCGACTGCCCTCCCGGTCCGGTCGAGCGGAATACGTCGACGCGCAGGTCCGAGGGTTCGATGGTCACCTCAACTTCCTCAGCCTCGGGCAGGACAGCCACGGTGGCGGTGGAGGTATGGATGCGCCCCCCGGACTCCGTTACCGGGATACGCTGTACGCGGTGCACGCCGGACTCGTATTTCAACCTGCTGTAGGCATCCTTCCCCCGCACCGAGAAGATGATCTCCTTGAAACCGCCTAACTCGGACGGGCTCGAGGAAAGGATCTCCGTCTTCCAGCCGTTGCGATCCGCGTAGCGGGTGTACATGCGGTAGAGATCGCCGGCAAACAGCCCGGCTTCCTCCCCTCCCGCCCCGGCTCGGATCTCCATGATCACGTCCTTCTCATCGCGGGGATCCGGGGGCAGGAGCATGATCTTGATCTTCTGTTCGAGTTCCGCGGATTTGCTCTCCGCCGCCTCCAGGGAATCGCGCAGAAAATCGAGCATCTCCGGGTCCTCCTCCTCGCGCAGCATGTCACCTGCTTCCTGCGCTTCCTTGCGGGCTTCCCGGTATTCGCGCAGGACGGGGACGACCTCCGAGAGCTCGGCGTGGCTGCGCGCCAGCTCCGCGTAGCGCTGGCGGTCCTCGTAAACATCGGGCTCCGCGAGCTGCCTTTCGAGCTCCTCGTAATTGTGCTCTATCTCTTCCAGCCGGTCCATGAATCCCATATTCTCATCCCTGCTTATTCAGGTCTTCCTCGTTCATGAGGGTTTTGAGTGCGGTAAGCGCCACCTCGGCCTGCTTCTCGTCGGGCCGGCGCGTGGTCAACTTCTGCAGGGCCAGGCCGGGAACCGTGATGATCTGCATCCAGGGTGACTTGCTGCGGTCCGCATATTTCATTATCTCATAGGATATGCCGGCCACCAGGGGGATAATCGCGATCCTCTCGAGAACGCGCAGCCATACCGCGGGCTTCCCCAGGAAGGAGTAGACGATCACCGTGATCACCAGCACCAAAAGGAGAAAAGAAGTGCCGCAGCGCAAGTGGTCGGTGCCCTCGCGCAATGCCCATTGCGGCTCCAGGGGATAGCCGTTCTCCAGAAGGTGGATGGACTGGTGCTCGGCCCCATGGTATTCGAAGACGCGGCGCATCTCCCTAGAGAGCGAGACCAGCAGTAGATAGGCGATGAAGAATGCTACGCGCATCCCGCCCTCCACCATGTTCCACAGCCATACCGGCGTGTCGTCGCCCATCATGCGCGGCGCCAGCCATGTGGGCAGCGCGATGAAAAGGCCCACGGCCAGCGCTACCGCCACAGTGATGGAGATGGTCTTCTGCAGCCAGCCGATACCCTTGCCTTCGGTTTCCTCCTCCAGGGCTATATCCGCCGAGATGGATAGCGCCCTCCATCCCAGCACCAGGCTCTCCCCCAGCACGAAGATGCCGCGCAGAAAGGGCTTGTCCCAGCCGGGATGGCGAACCAGGAAGGAGTTGAGCGGCTCCGTCTGGGTAAAGATATCGCCGTCCGGCTTGCGCACCGCCAGCGCCCAGAAGCGCCTCCCACGCATCATCACACCTTCGATGACCGCCTGGCCCCCCACCCTGTAATCGGCTTCCCGATGCGGTTTTTCACCGCCGGACCGCGGAGAGGATGACACGGGTGGGAAGCTGCGGCTCATATGCTTTCCCCGGCCTTGATCTGGCCACCGCGGCGAAGGCGGTAGCCGGGACGCAGGCATGCAACATGCCCGCTTACGGGCATGAGACATCCTGTATCAACGTTAGCGGTAAGGGTTACGCGCTCCATCATGCGCAAACCTCTGTATTTCCTAGCCGCGAGGCAAAGGGGGGCGGCAAGGTCTGGCCGTTGATGGTATCGCCGGGCGGAAACAGCAAAGTCTATTCCTGCACTTCGGCCTTCTTGGCCTTGTCCTCCGCCGGCTTCTTGCGCTGCGGCCTCTTTTTGCCGTACCGGCGTTCGAAACGCTCGACGCGGCCACCGGTATCCACGAGCTTCTGCTTCCCCGAATAGAACGGGTGGCACTGCGAGCATATCTCCACGCGCAACTCCGACTTGGTGGAACGGGTCTTGAACGTATTACCGCATGAGCAGGTAACCGTGGCTTCCACGTAGTCGGGGTGGATCTCCTTCTTCATCCTCAATAACCTCCGTTTTCTCCCACACAACCTTGTAAGTATAGCAACGCGTGCTGCTCTTGAACAGGGTTCCGGGAAGATTTCGGTAGGGATCTCAGCGGTGCCGGAAAAGCGGCCTCAGGCCGCTCCGCCACCGCTGCGCAAACCCTTATGAGATCGGCGACCTCGCGATCTCGCTCAGGAACTCCGCGTTGTTCTTCGTCCCACGTATCTTGTCGATCAGCAGTTCTATGGCCGCACTGGGATCGAGGGAATGCAGTACCCTGCGGAGTTTCCAGACCACCTGCGCCTCTTCTGGCGCCATGATCAGTTCCTCCTTACGTGTACCGGACTTGTCGATCTCGATAGCGGGGAAGATGCGCTTGTCCGCCAACTTGCGGTCAAGGTGCAACTCCATATTACCGGTTCCCTTGAACTCCTCGAAAATGACTTCGTCCATGCGCGAACCGGTTTCCACCAGTGCGGTAGCCATGATGGTCAGGCTGCCCCCGTCCTCGATGTTCCTCGCCGCGCCGAAGAAGCGCTTGGGCGGATAGAGCGCGGTGGAATCTACTCCACCGGACAGTATGCGCCCGCTGGTCGGCGTGGAGAGGTTGTAGGCACGTGCGAGCCTGGTGATGCTGTCCAGGAGTATGACCACGTCGTGGTTATGTTCCACCAGACGCTTGGCCCTCTCCAGGACCAGCTCTGCTACCTGGATATGGTTGTCCGACGGCTGGTCGAAGGTCGAGCTGTTGACCTCGCCGTCCACCGAACGCTCCATGTCCGTTACCTCCTCAGGACGCTCATCAACCAGGAGCACGATCAGCTTCACCTCCGGGTTGTTGTAGGTGATGCTGTTGGCGATCTGCTTGAGGATGGTTGTCTTTCCCGCTTTAGGCGGAGAGACGATGAGACCCCTCTGGCCCTTACCTATGGGTGCAACGAGGTCGATGATGCGAGGCGCCGTCACCTCGTCGGGTGTCTCCAATCGCAATCGCTCCAGCGGAAATAAGGGAGTCAGTTGTTCGAACTGCTTGCGGTCCCTGCATGCTTCGGGATTGTCGCCGTTGACCTTCTCGATGCGCAGCAGGGCGTTGTACTTCTCGCTGTCCTTCGGCGGTCTTACCTGGCCCGTGACCTCGTCTCCGCGCTTGAGGTGAAAGCGCCGGATCTGCGAGAGGGAGACGTAGATATCGTCCTCACTGGGCAGGTATCCACGCGTACGCAAGAAGCCGTAGCCCTCGGGGAGGATGTCCAGGATGCCGTTACGCAGAAAGAGCCCCTCGTCCTCCACCCTGCGGCTGAGGATGTTCTCGACGAGCTCCTGTTTGCGCAGCCCGGTTATCCCGGTCAACCCCATTTCGCGGGCGATGCCCTGCAGGTCGACTAAGAGCATTGATTCAAGCTTGTCTCGGTCCAATGTCTTCTCCAAGTTTTTCACCTCCTTTCCCTGTTATCTGGCATGTAAGAACTAAAGGTCTTTGATCTTCTCATAATCCTCCAAGAATCTTTTTATACCTATGTCGGTCAAGGTGTGATGCACCATCTTCACCATGACATCGTAGGGAATGGTGGCGATATGGGCACCGGCCAGCGCCGCCTCCGTAACGTGCATGGGATGGCGCAGACTGGCCGCTATGACCTGGGTGGGGATGTCATAGAGATCGTAGATATCCACTATCTCCTCCACTACCGTCATCCCCCTGTTCCCTATATCATCCATTCTCCCCACGAAGGGACTCGCGAAAGTAGCGCCCGCCGCGGCCGCAAGCAGTGCCTGGTTGGCCGAAAACACCAGGGTCACATTGGTCTTGATGCCCTCTTTGGCCAGTATGCTTACCGCCGCCAATCCCTGCGAGGTCATGGGGATCTTGATGTTTATATTCTCCGCGATGGACGCAAGTTCGTGGGCTTCCCGCACCATGCCCTCGGTGTCCATACTCAAGGCCTCGGCGCTGATGGGGCCGGATACGATGCCCGCGATCTCGGTCAGACAGTCACGCATGCAGCGTCCTTCCCTCGAGACCAGGGAGGGGTTGGTGGTCACGCCAGCCAGGATGCCCCATCCATTGATCTCCCGGATATGATCCACGTTGGCGGTGTCCAGAAACAATTTCATCGGCTACCTCCATGTGCGGGTACTCAGATCAGCTGTCCCGCCTCTTGCTCGACTTTCTCCTTCTTCGCCATCTCGTAGGCGGCGTTCACGATATAATCGACCACCTCCGATACGGCCGAGTCCAGGTTGACGCTCTCTATGGTCTTTACCCCGGTGACCTTGGCGAGATGGACGATATAATCCTGTATCTTGCGGATGTTTTCGAAATGCTCCACGTATCTCTGGAAGGGCCGCGTGCCCTGCGTCTCCACCTCGCGGATGTAAAAATGGCTGCGGTGCATCTTCTCTTCTCCGACGGTAACCAATAGGGGGACGATCAAGGCATCCTGGAACTGCTCCGGCGCGATGAACCCCGGCACGATGTGCGCCCCTTCGATGATGATATGCGTCCCCTCCTTTAGGGCACGGTTTATAATGGCCCTCACACCCACCAGCACCGAAAGGCTCTGCTCGCGAAATCCCGCCACCACCGGGTCCACATGTGCCGGCAGTGGGTGAATGAGCTCCGATTCCGCGTCGAAGGATGAGGTGTGGATGGTGGGCATGAGTTCGCGCGAGAAGAAGGCGCGCATCACCTCGCGTATGGCATCGGTTGAGACGATGCGCACGATGCTCAGCCGCGTTGCCAGCATGGTTGCTATGGTAGATTTACCCACGCCCGTCGAACCCCCGATGAGGATCACCAGGGGTTTGTTCATACTGCTGAAGGAATTGTAACGCCAGTAATTGACGGCGTAGTGTTCTCCGGTTTTTTCCTTGAGGAAGTTGTAGATCAATTTGCGCAACTCGTTGGCCTGTATCTCCAGCTTGCCTTCTGAGATGAGATATTCCTCGAGATCCGCGGCTACGTAATACGCCCGGCCGGGGGCAAGCCCAGAGGCCATAATGGCGTTGGCCGTCAGCCCTTTGGAGAAGGGAACACGGTGTCGTTCCTCGTCTAGGATGGTTATCCTGTTCTTCCGCGCATTTTTATCCGGCATGTATTACTCCATTGCCTTTTTCCAAATGTGCTCGAAGAGATCTTCCAGCCCCATCTCGCCCCCGGTCGCAATAGGAACGTTGTGAAAATACACGACTTCTTTGCCGTTGTCGCGCGCAAAACGCGTCACCACTTCCACCGCGGCCGCCTTGAGCTCCGTCAGCAGGATCTCCGCTTCCCCCGCTCCCCGCAGATCGTCTTCGAGGTACCGCCGGTCAGAAAGCTTGTGGCTTCTGCCCACCAGCACGCAGCCTTCCTTCTCCTCCAGGTATTCCTCTAAAAGGTTGCCTGCCTCCTCAGGAGCGGTGGCAACAAGGAAAACCTTCTTGTCGCGGATGGATTTCAAGGGATGAGGCCTGAAAATCGTATTCAGAATAACGATATCGCCATTTATCCACTTTATCCTCTCGCTGAGCTCCTGGATTTTAAGGGGAGATGCGAAAGGTTCTTCAGCCATTGTAATGATAACCCCATCGGAAATCAAGAGCCTGTAGGAGCCGAGAAAGCCCAGCGCTTCCTCGATGTCCTGTGCCGCGCTTATCACGCATAGCACAGCATCCGTGGCAACGGGCGGCGTGCTCGACCCGCTTCCTTCCACGATGACGACCTCGGCGGGTAGCCCATCGGCCAGCCTCGCCGCTTCGATGCAATTGGTCACGAAAGGTTCCCCCGCCATGCCTCCCCCGCAGCGCCGTGAACCAACGGTGACTACCCCCGATACCATCGCATCCTCATAATGATCGGAGGCAGCATGCAAACCCTTGTCGAGTTCCGAGAGAAGGAACTCCTCTCCGATATCGCGTTCCTCTACTACATAAGGCCGTGGTGGGCCACCCCTGCCCATGGCCACTACTACGGGGTTCCTCTTCGTGCCTTTAAGGTAGCGTGCCATTTCCGCGGATACCGCCGTCTTTCCGCATCGTTTCCCGGTACCGATTATGGAACATGAGGGTTTTGACAGTACCCGCTCCCTTTGCGGAGGTCGGAACCGGAAATCCGAACCGCAGTAGGTGGCACCGTGCGCCAGGGCTACGGCTGCGATCCTCAGCCTCAGTGCGGGACCGAGCACGGGAAGGTCGCTGAGGTCCACGACCACCTGTGGCTTCAGCCTCTGCATCACATCGGCCATGGCCATGAGCGGATCATCCGGGACGATTATCTCAATCCCCTGCAATGCCAGTTCGGAAAGGTCCCTTATCTTCTCGGTGCCCCCGAGAAAGTATAGAGCCAGCGGAAGGTAACCTTCCCGTTTCTCCAGCTCGCGTACGGCATCCTTTACGGTGGACGGATGATGCTCGCCGTCAACGAGAAAGACCGTCGTCATCTTCTCCTGCATTTTCACCTCGAGGTTGTCGCGCATGGATATCAAAGATACAGCATGGCTTGAACAAGGGTTTGATATACGACTCGTTCTTTATTCGGCTATATCTGCTGCCTACTGTAATGGCCGGCAACCCGGTTTTCTTCCGGCTGGCTTCCTGTATGTATACGTGCCATACCGTCGCATGTTGGCCTAGATATCCGTGCCGATTATCTCGCGCATCACTCCGGACAATTCGCGCTGGGTCTCGTTGACGCCCACCCCGAACTGCGCTATGATGTCCCGCCCACCAAAAGGATACTTGCGGAACACCTTGACCAGGTCCTCCCTTATCTCTATGACGTTATAACACGGCTTGGTATGGCCGCGCAGTCGCAGGGACGATATCGTCCCCGCATTCACCACGTACATGTCCTCGAGCTTCCACACGTAGGGGACATGCTTATGGCCGGTCAGGACCAGGTCGACACCTGAATATATCAACAGCTCCAGCACGTCGCCGGCATCGAAGACGATGTTTCTTTCCCTTCCCGTGCCGGGAACGGGAAGCAGGTGGTGGTGCAGCGCGAAGATCTTGAATCCTGGAGCGGAATGGAAATAATTTACTATTCTTACGTATTTCTCTCTTCCTATCTGACCTGAATCGAGATCGGGCTCGCTCGAGTCCATGCACATCACGAAGATACCCTCCCACTCCAGACTCTGGAACAAGGGCCCGAAAAGCTCTTGAAAATGCAGGTATCCCACGTTGCGGGAATCGTGGTTTCCGGGTATGACCAGGACGCGTTCGCAATCCAGCCCCTCGAGGTAGGATTTCGCGGTCAGGTATTCCTGGCGAAACCCTTCGTTGGTCAAGTCCCCGGTCACGATGACGATATCCGGACACAGTTCGTTGAGCTCTAGTATGGTGCGGTTCATAAGGTTGGCCACGAAGTGATAGGAACCGATGTGAAAATCCGAGATATGCGCAACCACTATGGGAGACTTGTTCAATGGGTAGATCCTCGGTGGCATGGCTTACACGCTCCAAAGGGTTGTTTCCCGCGGCACCCAAAAAGGGGTTCTATCCCGGTACTCGTGCGATAACCAGCATTGTTATATCTAAATATATCACAACGCGGTCTTACGTTGTTCTATGAGAAGATCCATAAGCTGCCAGGCCGGAAAACGGGAGTAAGTGCCGCCTGCCACGCCCTTCTCGCTGAAGGACCTTCCCCCATCCGGCACCACTTGCGGGTAATAGATCGCGAACGGGACGGGGTCCGGCACGTGGGTGCGAATATCTATCGGAGTGAAGTGGTCTGGCATGAGCAGGAAAGCAAAGTCCTCGTTCACGCGTACGGTCTCGTCGAGGAAAGCCCCTACGATCTTCGCGTCGAAGCTCTCCAGCGCCTCTACCTTTGCCTCCCAGTTGCCCTCGTGGCCGGCTTCGTCCGGGGCCTCGACGTGCACGTAGACCAGGTCCTTGTCGCGCAGGCTCTCCAGGGCATAACGCGCCTTGGCATTGTAATCGGTGTCGTAATAAGCGGTTGCTCCCGGTACGTCTACGACCTCCATGCCGGCCAGCATCCCCAAGCCCTTGATGAGGTCTACGGCGGTGATGATCGTCCCCTCTATACCGTATCTCTCGCTTATGGTCGGAAGTTCGGGCAGCCTGCCCTGTCCCCACGGCCAGATCATGTTCGCAGGCCGCAGCCCACGCTCGCGGCGCCATTCGTTGACCGCGTGCCCGGAGAGCAGGCGGCTCGAGATGCGCATCAATGCCGTCAACCTGTGCGCGTTGGGTCCATGGGGCAGTATCTCCTGGATCTTCCGTCCCACCACGTCGTGGGGAGGGATGCAGCGGTCCTCGAGGAATTTCAAACCCCTGAGCACCAGGAGATGGCGGTATCCTATGCCAGGGTGAAAGGTCGTATATTCGTCCCCCAGTTTTTCCTGCAGCAGATCCAGCAACTGCCGCGCCTCTTGCGACGTGATATGCCCGGCGCTGTAATCCTGCAGAAAACCATCGTCCTCCGTGACCAGGTTGCAGCGGAAAGCCACCTCATCGCTTTCCAGGCTCACGCCCAGGCTGACCGCCTCGAGGGGACCTCTTCCCGTGTAGTATTTGAGTGGATCATAGCCCAGGATGGAGTAGTTGGCCACGTCGCTCCCCGCCGCCATCCCATCCGGGACGGTGAGCGCCGTTCCGCTTATCCCCTCTTTGACCAGGAAGTCCATGTTGGGGATGTGTGCGGCCTCCAGCGGTGTCTGACCCCCGCGTGCCTCAACGGGGTAGTCAGCGGCTCCATCCGGTACCAGGATCACGTATTTCATCCCAATCTCTCCTCACCACGCAGCCCGGCCAGGTTTCGCCGGGATCTTAGAAACCCAGCCTCTCCAGTATCGTCTCCATGTCAGGTTGAACCGCCTGCGGCTCCTGCACGCATTTTACGGCCAGAT
Organism: Actinomycetota bacterium; assembly: GCA_016931915.1. Taxonomy (GTDB): domain Bacteria; phylum Actinomycetota; class Geothermincolia; order Geothermincolales; family RBG-13-55-18; genus SURF-21. Next base: position 4,141 of record JAFGDU010000035.1, on the reverse strand, counting down.
CGGGATCCTTGAGACCATGGCCGGTGAGCACGCATACCACCAGAGCTCCCTGGGGCAGCTCCCCGCGTCGGAAAACCTTGTATAGTCCGGCCACGGATGCCGCCGACGCCGGCTCCACGAAGATCCCCTCCCGGTCCGCAAGCGTGCGGTAGGCATCGAGTATCTCCTCGTCGGATACCATATCGATGCTGCCCTGCGATTCATCCGCCGCCGCGACCGCCCTCTTCCAGCTGGCCGGGTTTCCGATGCGGATCGCCGTCGCCAGGGTCTCCGGGTCTTCTATGGGGTGTCCCCGCACTATGGGCGCCGCCCCTTCCGCCTGCCAACCCATCATGCGGGGAAGACGGGGGATGATGCCCGCCTCGTGGTATTCGCGGTACCCCATCCAGTAGGCGGTGATGTTCCCGGCATTGCCGACCGGTATGTAATGGTAGTCCGGAGCCCGGCCCAAGGCATCGCAGATCTCGAAAGCACCCGTCTTCTGCCCCTCTATGCGATAAGGGTTGAGGGAGTTCACCAGCACGATGGGATAATCCTCGCTGATCTTGCGCACGAGCTGCAGTGCCTGGTCAAAGTTGCCGTCTATGGCGATGACCTTGGCGCCGTGGATCAGGGCCTGCGCCAGTTTTCCCAGGGCGATAGCCTTGCTCGGTATCAATACGGCACAGTCGATGCCGGCACGGGCCGCGTAGGCGGCGGCCGAGGCACTGGTATTGCCGGTAGAGGCACAGATGACCATGCTCGCTCCCTCCTCGACCGCCTTGGACAGGGCCATGGTCATACCGCGGTCCTTGAAGGAGCCGGTGGGATTGAGGCCCTCGTATTTGAGGAAGACCCTGGCCCCCAGTTGTTTACTGATGTACTTCGCCTCCACCAGGGGGGTGTTGCCCTCCAGCAGCGTTATCACGGGCGTCTGCGCTTCAACGGGCAGGAACTCCCGGTAGGACTCGATTACGCCCCTCCATGCAGAATGCAATAACCTCTCCTTGTATCGCGCGGGACCCTTTGCGCCCCTAGAGTTCCTCCACCTCGGGATCCTCCACCCTGATTACACTGACGATGCGGTTGACCGCCTCCAGCTCCTCCAGCCCCTGCACCGTGGCGCGCAGGCTTTCCTCCCGCACGGCATGGGTGATAAGAACGATCCTCGCCTCGCTCCCCATGCCATGCTGTATTACCGATTTGATACTGACCCCGTTATCCCCGAACACGCCCGCGATCCGCGCCAGCACCCCCGGCCGGTCGGGCACATCGAAGATCATGAAGTAACGGCAGACCACGTCCGCCATGTCCTTTATGGGTTTGTCGTAGAAACAGGTGCAGCCGACCAGGCGCCCGCCCGAGAGCATGTTGCGCGCTATGGAGATGATATCTCCCACCACGGCGCTGGCCGCTGGCAGCGAGCCGGCGCCCTTGCCGTAGAACATGAGTTCGCCGACGGCATCGCCCGAAACGAAGATGGCGTTGTTCTCGTCCCGTACCGTTGCCAGGGGGTGGTCGGCGGGAATCATGGTCGGATGTACGCGCACGCTGATGCCGTCCGTCTCGTCCTTGGCCACGGCGAGAAGCTTGATGACGTAGCCGAGATCCCGCCCGAAGGCGATATCGTTAGAGGTGATACCGGTGATGCCCTCTGCATAGACGTCCTCCAGGGTAACGCGCGAGTTGAAGGCCATGGAGGCCAGGATCGCCAGCTTGGCGGCCGCATCCCTGCCCTCCACGTCGGCGCTGGGATCCGCCTCGGCATACCCCAACGCCTGTGCCTTCTCGATCGCCTGGGAAAAGGACAGCCCCTCCTCTGTCATGCGCGTCAAAACGTAATTGGTGGTCCCGTTTACTATTCCGAGTATCTTGTCAATGGCGTTTCCGGCCAGGCTCTGCTTCAGCGGAAGCAGGATGGGTATGCCGCCACCCACGCTGGCCTCGAAGGCTATATCCGCCCCGGCCTCCTCGGCCGCCCGCAGGATCTCCCCGCCATGAGTACTCATCAGCTCCTTGTTTGCCGATACCACGTGCTTTCCCGCTGCCAGTGCCTCGAGGATCAAAGTGCGTGCGGGCTCCGCGCCACCCATAACTTCCACGATGAGGTCGATATCCGGATCCTCGATAACGGACCTTGCGTCCGTGGTAAGCATCTCGTCGGACACCTCCACGTAGCGAGGGTCCGCTAGATCCTTTACCGCTATGCTTTTTACCTGGATCTTGCAGCCGGTACGCAGCGAGATGGCTTCCGCGTTGTCCCGCAATATCCGGATGACGCCGGAGCCCACGGTGCCGCAGCCTATCTGCCCTACACGGATGATCCTTCCGTCTTCAACCATCTGTTCCTCCGGTTCGAGCTCCTGTTGTTAACGATATTCTACCAGGAAGAGCAATCACTTCCGATACGTACGCGTGCCAGGCCTGGCCTGGCACATCCAGGACAGGCACTGGACACCGCCGCATTTGGGCTTTTCTCTCGCAGCGCGATACTCAATCGAGCTTGCCGCGTCGGCTTCGCCTCCTCGTAATACGACTTCTCGCTGTGCGAGAAGTCTAGCTTACGCGATTCAGACTATTGGGGGTGATAGCACAAATGCATAGGTTTCTCCTTGGGGCCTAAGTGCGCAGACGGTGAGTTTTGGCTTCTTATCGCGTGATATAATTTGGGTATGAAGCCTAGAAAACCTGTTTTGCAGCTGGCTTTGGACTTCGTGGACCTGGAGAGGGCTATCCAGGTCGCCGTGGAGGCAGTCGAGGGCGGCGTGGATTGGATCGAAGCCGGAACGCCCTTGATCAAGAGCGAGGGTCTCAATGCCGTGCGCGCATTGCGTCAGCGTTTTCCCAACCACGTGATCGTCGCGGATATGAAGACCATGGACGCCGGCAGGGCGGAGGTGGAGGTGGCGGCCAAAGCCGGCGCTAACATCATCGACGTCCTGGGGGCGGCCTCCGATTCCACGGTAAAGGAATGTGTCGAGGCGGCCAGGAACTACGGCGCCGAGATCGTGGTGGACCTCATCGAGGTCGGCGACCCTGTGGACCGTGCCCGCGCCGCGGAAGCGGCGGGAGCCGATTATATCGCCGTGCATACCGCCATAGACATGCAGATGCGCGGGGGAGACCCCTTCGAGAGGCTTAAGGTAGTGGCCAATGCCGTGGATATCCCCATCGCCGTGGCGGGGGGCATCAACTCCGAGACGGCGGCGAAGGCAGTGGAGAGCGGAGCGGATATCGTCATCGTCGGCGGCGCGATCATCAAGAGCGAGGACGCCCGCAGGGCGGCGGAGCAGATCAAGCGGGCCATACTCACCGGCGATGTGGTAGAGACGGACCTCTACAAGCGGGTCGACCTGGAGAACGTGAGGGACATCCTCATGCGCGTCTCCACGCCGAACATCTCCGACGCCATGCACCGCAGCGGTGAACTGGAGGGGATCCTTCCCATAAGCCCCGGCTTGAAAATGGCGGGCCCCGCATTGACGGTACGCTCATACCCCGGGGATTGGGCCAAACCCGTGGAAGCCATAGACCTGGCGGAGGAAGGCGACGTGATAGTCATCGACGCCGGCGGGATGGGGCCCGCTCTCTGGGGTGAGCTGGCCACCCACAGTTGCATCCAGCAAAAGGCGGCTGGAGTGGTCATCGATGGTGCCATACGCGACACCGTGGAGATACGTGCGCTCGGTTTCCCCGCCTTCTCCCGCCTCATTACTCCCACGGCTGGAGAACCCAAGGGTTTCGGCGAGATAAACGTCCCCATAAAAATCGGCGGCAAGCGTATATTTCCCGGTGACTGGATGGTAGGGGATGACGATGGGGTAGTAGTCATCCCCAGGGATAAGGTGGTGGAGATCGCCAACCGCGCCATGGACGTGCTGGAGAAGGAAAACCGCCTACGCGGCGAGATAGAGGCTGGTTCGACTCTCTCCCAGGTCGCCTACCTGGAGAAATGGGAAAAGAAAAAATAACGCTTGCCGGGGGTCAGGCCTCCACGCCGGAGGTTCGCCCTACACATTGCATATGGCGACCTATATGGAAGCAAGACAGGTATCCGTTGAATCCTGGTTAATGGGATCGGCCGGGGGTCAGCCCTCCACATTCAACGTAATTGCGCAATCTGTGAGTGCAGACGTGAGCTATGATGAATTAAGTTGAATGT
>JAFGDU010000007.1 GCA_016931915.1 Actinomycetota bacterium | reverse complement strand
CTCGATGGTCACTCCCGCCAGCGGGGTCACGTCCTCGAAGGACCCGTCGCCGTTGGGGTCCAGCCACTTGTGTCCCGAGATGGAACCGTTGAGGGGAACGTCAGGAGCGTTGCCGAAGTAGACGGTCTTCTTCTGGTCCCAACATATCTCTATGCAGTAGGAGGTCTGGGTGGTGGCATGGTAGCCTGCGGGGACGATCTCGCTCACGGTATAGCTGCCGGGCTCTAGCCCGTCATAGCAGACCTTGCCGTCCTCGCCCGTAACTTTTGCGTTGCCGTCGTTGAGTTTGATGGTTACCCCGGCCAGACCCGTCTCACCGGCATCCATCTCCCCGTTCTCGTTCGCGTCCAGGAACTTGATGGCACAGATCTTGCCGGGACAGCACATGATGCCTGTCTCCAGCGCCGGAACGGCCACCAGTTCCTCTGCGAGGCTCGGAACCCCGACCTCTTCCTCGGCCCCGGGTTCCTCCGCCGGTGGATCCGCTTCATCCGCCGGTGCGCCTCCCACCGCGCCCTCCGCAATCACGCTCTCCTGCACCGCCGACTTGACTTCCTCGTTTCCGGCCAATGCGGAAACGATGCTACCCAGAAGTGTCGACAGTACGAGCGCGGTGATGCATAAGAGGGCCAGCCATCTGGTTGACTTTTTCACTCACGTCACCTCCGCTTTAATGTCCTTCTTGTCTGACGGAACACAATCCCCGGAAGCCGTGCTGCCTCCCAGCGTGAGTGAAGGAGAGTACCGTTTCGCGGTACGAGGAAAAAGGGGTTTTAATCTCCGGGATATGTGCCAGATATCTACGCCGAGTGAATTCTGGTCACGACCGGAAAGCCTGCCCCTTTTCCATCCCTTCTACCCCTGATTGCGTCCTCCTTTTGTCTCCAACCTTTTTTTGTCTGTATTACCTTGTATGAAAAATCCCGACCGTCTAAAACGATCGGGCCGGTTTCACCACTAGCTCCCCGCAACTCTGGTGACCACGTCACGTGCTGCGGATCACAGCTTCCCTATCGTGAGCATATATCGTTGTCTCTGGCGACCCTATTATAACTAAATTCTTCTGAATTGAAAACCCTTTTTTGTACGATCTCCGCAACGCAAGCTGTGGTGAACCACGAGTTAAAGGCGCTTACCGGCCGGTATCATCTTCCTTAGCGGCATTCTTGCATTCAGCGCATATCAGGAGATGTATACATGGCGCCGGCCGTGTATGATGCGGTGAGGATTATTCCATGCCCATGGAAGGAAGTGGCAGCGAAGAGGTGGATATGTCCGGGATGGGAAGTCGCGGCTGTTCGACGACCTCCTCGCTCTCCGCGAGGTAGATATTGTACAGGCTCGCGCCCATGCCTATATAGAACCACAGCAGGGTGACCATGGGGATGGCGAAGAGCATCCAGGCTGCGAACAAGTTGGAGACCGTGAAGCCCACCATACCCAGGATGAAGGCCTCGGCGCTGAAGTAGATCCACGGGTCGTCGCGGGAACCGTGGCGTACCTTGAGCAGTATCCCCCAGTAGAGGGCGAAGACGAGGAGAAAGGCCGCCAGGCCTACCGCGCCGTGGGATACCAGGTAGGTCAGGTACGTGTTCTCCACCGCCGCCCAGAGATAGCGCAGGTTGTTCTCGACGATGCGCTGACCCTCCATGCCCATGCCGATGCCGAAGAGGGGATGCTCCATGAAGTAGTCCAGCGCGAGACTATACTGGTAGAGGCGTACCTCGGCCGCTTCCCTGGCGCTCAGTCCCGAGAAGCGCTTCTCCACGAAAGCCGGCGGGTTGAGCATGATGAAGATGAGGGCGAAGACCAGCAGCACGGTGACGGCGACCAGCCACACCCGCCGGTCGAAGAAGCCGAAGAGCCCGTAGAGGGCGACGATACACCCGGCGGCGACCCAGGCTGCCCGCGAGCCGGTGAGAAAGAGGGCGGCGCAGTTGATCACCAGCCCGATAAAGACCAGGATCAACAGCCAGTAGCGGCGCAGGCGCCAGGTGAGGCTGAGAAAACTCACGAAGAAGGGCAGGGCGAATACCAGGTACCCCCCGAGGATGTTGGGGTGGAGGAAGGTGGAGTTGATGCGGTAGGCCTGGGTGTCGCTCTCGCCCGCCACGTAGTTGACGTCCTCCGGGTAGCCGAGCTTATCGCCCAGGACTTTCTGGCTGAATTCAACCGACCAGTCCTCCCCCAGCGCCTTCTGCACCAGACCGAAGGCGGCTATCAGGGTGAAGCAGATGAGCATGGTCACTACCAGTATCTGGAACTGCCTGCGGTCCCTGACTATATACAGCACCATGAAGAAGATGTAGGCGAAGAATACGGTGCGCATGAAGCGGAACATCACCAGCAGACCGTTGGCGTCGTTGATGAGCCCGATGAAGCAGGCGATGATGGAGGTGATGACATAGAGCGCCACTCCTATGGAGATGGGGCTCTTCACCAGCTTCGAAAGCTCGCCCCAGTCCTTCTTCCATATGGCCAGCAACATCTTGATGATCACGGCGAGCAGGACCATGGCCATGGCGATCTCGTGCAGGTTGAAGTGGAGGCCGCGCGTCTCCCCCACCATGGCCACCTGTATGCCCAGGTCTATACCGGGCCCCGCCTGGGGGATGACCAGGTTGCAGAAGAGGAAGATGACCACGCCGATGAAGGGCTTCCAGTAGATGATGACGAAAAGGGCGATGCCCGCGATGACGCCGAAGGCGATGAGGATCGGCAGGCGGGAGAAAGAAGCACCCGCTATCAATCCGAGCAAGGCGACGGCGGCGACGATGGCCGCCGCCCTGATATAGGGGGGCGCGCTCGCCAGTCCCAGCTTGCTCTCGCTCGTCTTTATCTCACCCACCTCCCCACAGGGCCTTATCGTATATGCCCATGATACTATCTGCGGCCTTGCGCCACGTGAATCCCGCCGCGCGCTCCGGTCCCGCCACGGTCAGTTCCGCGGCCAGGACGGGGTCGCGGTCCAGGCGCCGCATGCCCTCGGCTATCTCCCCCGGCTCCAGGGGATCCACCAGCAGGCCGGCGTCGCCGACCACCTCGGGTATGGACGAGGTATTGGATGCCAGCACCGGGGTCCCGCAGGCCATGGCCTCGAGCAGGGGCAGCCCGAAGCCCTCGTAGAGGGAGACGCAGAGGAAGGCGACCGCCCCGGAGTAAAGGGCGGGTAGGTCTTCCTCGGGCACGAAGCCGGTGAAGACTACGCTTTCCTCCAGGCCGAATTCCTCCACCGCGTCATCCAGGTAGGCCTCGAAGCCGCGGGCGTCCCCGCACAGGGCCAGCCTGTAGCCGCCCCCAGCGGCCAGGAGGAAACGCTTGAAGCCCAGGAACATGTTGTGCAGGTTCTTGCGCGGATCGAAACCTCCCAGGTAGAGGAAGTAGGGGGGCTTGATGCCGTATCTCTCGCAAACCGCATCCACGCATTCCTGGTCCTCCGCGGGGCGGTAGCCAGGCGCCACCCCCTCGTAGACAACGTCGATGCGCTCCCGGGGGATGTTCCAGATGCGCTCCACGTCCCGCCGGGTGTTCTCGGATACCGCTATCACCCGCCGCGCCCGCCGCGCGGCGTACTTGTGCGCCAGCATCCAGGACCAGGCGGTGGGTCCGAGGTAAGGCCCGCGCAGCACCAGCAGGATGAGGTCGTGCACGGTGACCACGCTGGGCGTGCGCGCAAAGGGGGTCATGTTATGGTCGATGGCGTGGAAGAGGTCCAATCCCGCCGCTTCCACCGCGCGCGCCATGCTCACATGGTCGGCCATCAGGCCGGCATATGAGAGGCCTTCCACGTGGGGCATCCCCCGCCATTCCACCTTGTCCATGACCCCGGGGTCGAGGAGCCCGGGCTCGGGGCCGTCCCCGTAACCAAAGAGAACAAAGGATGGGTCGCCCTGAGCCAGTTCCACCAGTGCTTCCACCAGGCGGGCGGTGTAGCGGCCGATGCCCCGCGTGCGGTTGATATTACAGAGGCCGCGCGCGTCTATCCCCACCCTCATGGCCGCGGCCCCCCTCCGGCCGCGGGGCGCTTCTCGGCGCGCAGGAAGAGCAGCTTTCCCCGACTGGAAATATAAGGTATGCGCTCCAGGCTGAGAGCGAAACCAAGGTCGCCGCGGTAGAGCGCGGGAAGCTTGAGGTCTGGTATCAGGGTCGAGGTCTCGCAGACGCGGAATCCGCACGCCGTCACGAGGTCCGCCAGGGTATCCGGAATGAAGGTGCGGCGCGGCCTCGGGGAGGGCCTCTGTTCCGCGCCGCCGTAGAGGGCGTTGCGCGACGCCAGGACCAGCGCACCTCCGTCGCGCAGCATGCGGTGCCAGGCGCGCAGCGCTGCCGCCGGGTCCTCAACCCCGTCCAGCGTGAACTGGGCCGCCACGGCGTCGAAGCTTCCGTCCGGGAAGGGCGGGGACGACGGGTCGCCGGCGACGCGCGCGTATCCCTCGGCCGAGGGGGGCACGGCGCCGGACGGCCCCGTTTCCAGCCAGGTGACGTCGACCCCGACGAGAGCGGAGAGCCTCCGCGCCAGCATGCCCTCTCCCTCTCCCACCAGCAGCACGCTGCTTCCCCGCGGCAGGTCGAGCATGCGCAGCATGCGGCCCACCCGCAGGCGCGCCTCGCTGCCGCCCTCGCGGGGAACGGCCACGGCCATGAGGCTGGTGCAGAAGAGGTAGCCGAGGGGCCGGGCGAAGAGGAGCCCCATCACCGCTTTCTCCCAGCGGTCGGGATGGATGCCCACGAAGAAACTGCGCGGCCTGACCGCGGCGTCGAAACCGGCGGCGGTAAGGCCGCGGTAGAGGGAAAGCGGATTCTGCTCGTTGACGTGCATGATGTCGTCGTACTGGCCGCGCAGGTCCTCCGGAAACTCGCGGCGCAACAGCCGTCTGGCCGCCTCGCGCACCAGCGGATAGCCGTAGCGGTAGAACCAGGTGTTGGGACCGGTGTGGACGATAAGGCGGCCGCCCGGACGCAGCACCCGCTTGACCTCGGCCAGGGTATGCTCGATCTCGTAGGGGTGGAGGTGTTCGTAGACGTCCACCAGGAAGACGACGTCGAAGGAGCCGTCCGGGAAGGCCAGGCCCTTGGCGTTGGCGATGCGGAACTCCACCCTCTCCCGTATGGACTCGCCCATATGGGCCAGGCGCTCGCGGGAGAGCTCGATGGCCGCCTGCGCGTAGTCTATGCCCACCGCGCCGGCGCCGCGCCGCGCCGCTTCGCATGCCAACTCGCCCCGGCCGCACCCTATATCCAGGACCCACCTGCCGTTCAGATCTCCCGCGGCCGAGAGTGCCTCCTCGATGCGTTCGGGCAGTGCCTCGGCGCCTTCCAGGAAGAGGCCGTATCCCTCGCAGTCGGTGGTGAAGTACTCACGGGTGTACAGCTCCGGTGAGACCGGTGCGGGTTTGTCGATTTCATCGCTTGGCATCTTCTTCACTCCGCGAATTCATAAGGCAGGCCATGGCAGGCAGAGGATCCGTCAGACGTATTTCTCGAACCAGGCGAACATGAGCTCCCATACCTCGTTTCGCCCGGCGGGGTCGACCACGGTATGCGCTTCGTTGGGGTAGAGTATTATCTCCACCGTCTTGCCTGCCGCCAGCAGGGCGTCGTAGAGGCGGCGCGCCTGGTCCACGGGACAGATGGGGTCGAGCTCGCCGTGGATGATCAGGGTTGCGGCCTGCATGGAATCGGTATAGTTGAGGGCGGAGCGCACGGCGTATTCCTCGGGTACCTGCTCGGGCGTGCCTCCGACCATGGGCAGGAACTCGTTCATAAGCGTCTGCGCGGTGGGGTCGCTGGATGCCTTGGCCTTGTTATAGAGATCGACGGCGTCGTAGAAACCCGCTTCGGCCACCACCGCCTTGATACGCGGATCGCGCTCCGCCGCCAGCACAGATACCGCTGCGCCGTGGCTCTGGCCGTACATGCCGATACGCCCGTCCGCTATCAGCCCTTGAGACTCCAGGTAATCGATGGCCGCGATGACGTCGTCCACCTCCCCCTTGGCTCCCTCGTGGCTCCCCTGGGACATGCCGCTTCCCCTGAAATCCGGGTTGAAGACCAGGTAACCCCGGTCCCGTATACCCAGCGCAACATCACTGAAATCCCCGGCCGTGCCGAATCCGGAGTGATTGACGATGATGGTGGGCCAGGGGCCGCTGCCCTCGGCAGGGCGGAAGAGCAGCCCGGAAACCGTAAGTCCGCCCGAACTCTGGTAATATACCCGCTCCGCCACTATCTCCATGTCTTTCATGGCGTCGTAGGTCTCGTCGATGAGCCGGTCCGCCCTGGCGTAATCACCCTGGTTGTAGGCATCCAATGCCTGCATCCACTTGGCTCGCGCCTCGCGCACGTCGTAGCCCTCGCCAGCCTTCTGGTTCATCTCGTTGGCGCAGGCCAGTCCGCGCATGGTCACGCTGGCCTGGTCGATGATGCGGGTGAGGACGCAGCTGCACCCGCCCAGCATGAGGCCGAAGGCGAGGATTATCACCACCGCAATAGCTATCTTTTGCACGTGACCCGCTGTCATCTCCGGCCTTTCATCTCGTGAACGGGCTTTGCCTCACACCGTAAGCAGATCGTTGAGCTCCTGCAAGCCCTTTCTGCTCAGTACCTTGGTCAGGAAGGCGATCACTAAGTATAGAATCGTCAGTGCCGCCGCTATTATAAAGGCGTACTGCAGGGAGCTCATAAAAGTGTCCTTGCCCACGGCCAGCGCGTTATGTAGGACGAATGCGGCGGGGTAAAGCGTTCCCAGCATGAGCAACGGCACCGCGGTGAAACGGATGGGGTTGATGCGGTGGTCCAGTTCGCGCGACAGCCGCCAGTAGAGCAGGCCGAAGACCGCGGCCTCGCTTACCAGGACGCTGATCGCCGCCCCGGTGTAGCCCCAGAGGTATATGGTTAAAATACCCAGTACGGCTTTTATCGGTAGTCCGAACAGTACCACGGCGGTTATCGTCTTCTGTTTGTCGATGACAATAAAGAAAGGGAAGCTGATGGCGGACATGAAGGTGAAGCTGATGGCGGCCATGGTTAACCAGGTGACGTGCCAGGCGTCGATGAACTGGAACTTCTGCAGCACCAGTATGGGGCGGGCTAGGACGGGAATGATCACCGTAATGGGTATGATCAACAGCCAGCCGTAATGGATGAGGCGTTCCCATACCTCGCCCAACCTGCGGGGATACTTGCCCCCTACCTTGGATATCGCCGGCAGCACCGCCATGTTGATGGCCAGGGTGAGGAAGATGAGGGCCTTGGCGAACATGCCGGCGGCGCTGTACAGGCCCACCTGCTCGTCGCCCTTGATCCAGGAGAGGATGGGGATGTCCATACCGGCGTAGATGGTTACCCCGGCGGCCACCACCGCCAGGGGCCAGGCGCTTCCCAGCAGATATCGCCACAGCCTGCTGTCCATGACGAAGGGGCCGAACCTGGTAATGAAGCCTGGCTGGCTTGGCGGCGGCACAGGCAGAGAGCCCGCGCGTTCCTCATCGTCCTCATCCTCGTCAGGAGTTATAACGGCCTCTTCCGCCATCCCGGTATGGGAATAATCGGCGAGCAGCGCCTCCATGGCCATCTCGCCGGACAGCACCGGCACGTGTGTCACGGCCTCCGCCATGGCCATGTCGCTTGCGTCCGCGGCGGCATGCTCGCCCCTGCGTATGGCACGCCGGTAGGCCAGGTAGAGGTGGAATATGGAATAGAGGATGGTGATGATATAGATGAGGACCAGGTAGACGAGGACGTTCTCGAATCCGGCCAGGACCACGTAGATGGACATGGCGACCTTTATGATCCCCATGATGAGATAGACGAAGGCCACTATGCCCAGTCTCTCCAGGGCGATGAAGTTCTCGCACAGGGAATTGGAGAAGGGCTGCTCGATGAGGAGGCAGAAGGCGATGGTGAATACGACCCAGAACTTGTCCCCCGCCACCGCCCCCGAGCCCTGCAGGGCCAGGGTCACAAAGTTGGTGAGCATGAGCAGGCCGAAGGCCAGCAGACCCAGGAGCAGGCGCAGAGATACGATGTTCCTGAAATAGCGCTGCAGGCGCGAGGTCTCCTGGGAGACATCGCGTATGGAGATATTGCCGAGGCCGAAGTCCGGTATCACCTGGAAGATGGTGTAGAGGGTGAAGGCATAGGTGTATATCCCAGCCATCTTCGGTCCCAGGTTGCGGTTGATGATTATGGCGAGAATGAAAGTCAGTCCCGAGGTCACGACCCTGGCGCTGACCAGCGCGGCGGTATTCTTTGAAAGCCTGCCGACCCTCTCCATGTTACGGTCGTAACCTCCAGGTTATCGGTGCTCGTTCGAGTTCGCACTCTATGCGTTGCGGGTATACTCGATGTTTGAGCCCGAATTAATGTGCCCGAACGAACGACAGGCACACTCCAGGCCTGACCCCGAATGTGCCTGACCTATCGACTATTCCCAGTCGACGCCTTCCTCGTCTCCGGCCTCTGCCTTGCCTCGTTTCGTGCCCTTCTTCTCGCTTTTTCCATCCAGCCGGAAGCGCTTCTTCTCCTGGCGCCTGATCTCCTTTTCGTCTTTCTTCTCGGGAGCGGGTTTCGTCTCCATCCCGGGCTGTTCTTGCTGGGGGGCACCTCCGGGGGCATCGGAGCCCGAGAACCTGGCGCCGGCGTCTATCAGCATCTGCCGCAGATGACGTTGTGCCTCTTCCTCGCTCATGCCGGCGAACTCATCCTCGCGCCTCATCATCCTGATGATGGAGGCGGTTATACGCTCGATGCTCTCGTCGCTTATCCTGTAACGCTTCAGGAAGGACTGGTAGTAGACGGTGATCGCGGCCGCAGCCGATTCCCTCACGTCCGCCTTATCGGAGTTCAAGGCGCGCAGCCAGTTCTTGGGGATGGGATCTCCCTTCTCCCCCATGCGGCGGAAATCCTCGGCTACGCTGTCCCGCACCTGCTGCAGGTCTTCCGCGGCTCCACCACCGGGGGTTACCGCGGGGGCCGAACCCCACGAGGATTCTGCTGCGTTTGGGCGCCTCGCGGCGACCCCGGCTTTATACCACTTTGACGGAGCCGGTTCCGCCTCCGCAGGCTCAGGTGCAGCCTCTGGTTTCAACGTCTCAGCGGGAGCGGGTGCCGCTTCCACCGGCTTAGGGGAAGGCTCGGGCTTGACGGGCTCAGCCGGAGCCGGCTTTACGTCCGCCTGCCTGGCGGGCGGCTTGATGGTGACCGGCTTCTCCGGCGGTCGTGTGGAACCCGTGGTGATACCAGCCCCTATTGGCCCGGCTGTGGTTTTTGCCGTCTCACCCACTATGGTCGGGGGGGCCGGCTTACGCTCTTTTCTATCTTTCTTTTTCTTCTTGACAGCCTCCTCGGGCGCGATTTTCTTTGTAGCTGGAGCGGTCTTCTTCTCGCGTTCCGGGGCGGCCGCGTCGCGACCCTTCATCTTCACGTTCGCCAGCACCGCTCCCAGCGGTATTATGCCCAGGCGCTCGTAGCTGTTCATGGCCTCGAGGGCTGCCTTGCGCGTGCAGCGGTCGGCGTCGATGAGGATCAGGCTCGCCTCGGCCTGGCTGGCTACCACCGCAGCGTCCATGGAGTCTATAAGAGGCGGCGCGTAGAGCACCACCTCGTCGTAGATACCCTCCTGCTCGCGCAGCTCTTCCTCGAAGGCGGGGAGGGAGAGCAGGTCGGTGGAGTTGTCGCTCTTCTTGCCCGCGGGAAGGAAGGAGAGATTGGCCGCCTTTCCCTCGACCGTCTTGCCCCGGTAATCCTCCTCCTTTGCCAGGGCATCGGAGAGCCCGGGACGGCCTTCCGCCTGCATAAGTTTTGAGAGGCTCCTCTCCGTGAGGTCGCAGTCGATGAGCAGCGTCCTGCGCCCGGTGTTGGCGATGCTGACCGCCAGGTTCGCCGCTACGGCCGATCCAGCCTCGAAGGGTATGGCCGGGGCGGCCAGGATGGACTTCGGGGCCCCCTCGGGGGACAGGATGAGGCTCGAGCGCAGCTCCGCGTAGGCTTTCCAGGTGCGCGAGCCCTCGCCGAAGGAAGGCAGGAGAGCGGTAGCGCGGCTCCCTTTATGTTTGGGCAGCGTGCTCAATACGGGTATGTCCAGGGTCTCCTCCACCTCGCGCGCGGAGCGGAAGTGGGGGTCGAAGTACTCGATGAGTATCGCTACCAGGAGACCGAGAAGCAACCCTGCGAAGAAGCCCAGCCCGATATAGGCGAAGGTCTTGGGCATGGTAGGTTTCTCAGGTGGTATGGCCCGGTTGGTGAAAACGATACTCCCGTTCAAGATAAGGTTCTTGAATTCCTGACTGAAGAGCTCGGTATCACTCGTGCTCATGAGCACGAGTGTCTCGCCCCAGGCGTTTGCTATCTCCGCCACTCGGGTAGGGCTTCCGTCGGTGAAGGTGATCTTTATGGAGGCGGAATTTGCCTCGGGGACGGAACTCACCTTCTTCAGCAGTTCCTCGGGCGAAATGTCGATGCCCGTTTGTGCAAGCCTTGCGCTCACAGCATTGGCGACGCTTACGCTCTCGGTGAAATTAGCGATCGAGGGTGTAGACGCCGCCAGGCCGAGCATGGCGGTGCTATCAGGCTGCTTTGTCGTCGGATTTATCGGTGCCGTAGCTGAAACAGCTATCTCCACCTTGTATACCGGGCTCTGCACCTGGGCGACGATCGCCGCCGTCAGGGTGGCGATCAGCACCAGGGCGATGACTATCCAGTACCTCTTGGCGATGGCCGTTCCGATATCCTGAACTCTCATTCCGCAACCTCTTCCATGGGTGTGCGCCATGTTGCCTGGCGCGTTTCTTTCCTTCCGCTGATAAAAGCCTCTTTTTCGACGTTTCCAGCTTTATCAGGGTTCATTATAACGGTTCTTTCCACGCGGGGTTGTGCTGGTTCATTACATCGCGGACACTTGCTCCCTATCCCTGCTCCCATTATCCCATTTCTCCAGGAACTCCATGGGCGTG
>JAFGDU010000034.1 GCA_016931915.1 Actinomycetota bacterium | reverse complement strand
TGGGGCGGCGGATTTCGTCTTCCCCGAACTGCAGAGCACCGTACTGGGGGTGCTCGAGCTCGAGTCCTCCAGGGAGGTTGAGGTCTTCCTCTTCCAGAAGCTGATGGACATCTTCAGGGAGGCTCAGCGCGCCCAGGAGGAAGGAAAGAAGCTCATCTTCATCCCCTTCACCTTCCCCCCGGAGATCATCTGGGGCTTCGAGACGGTGTTCCCCCTGTGCACCGAGATAGTCGGCGGCTTGATCGTCAATATCTGTGCCGGCCAGGGGGAACGCTTCTGGGATTTCGCCATGGGCATGGGGCTTCCGGACTCGCTGTGTTCCGCCAACACCATAGCCGTGGCCTCCCTGCTCATGGGGCCGGGGCTGAAGCCGGACGCCATCGTCTCCAACTCCCCCGGCAGCTGCAACCCCAATGCCAAGATACACGCCTTCGCCTCCGACTACATGGGCATCCCCCAGTTCATCCTGGAGAAACCGGTGGACGAGACCAAGAGGGGGCGGGACCTCTACTACCAGTACCTCAAGAGGCTCATCGAGGACATCGAGGAGTGGTCGGGCGAGGAGCTCAAGGTGGAGCGCATGCGCGAGGTGATGGAGAAGGCCTACAAGTGCGTGGAGGCCTATCACGAGCTGTGGGAGCTGAGGAAGCCCAAGCCCTGCCCGGTCCCCAACATGTTCAACGTCACCCTGCTCATCGCCAGGAGCCAGATGTGGGGAAGGCAAGAGGGCGTCGAGGTCATGCAGAAGATGGTGGAGGTGGCCAAGGAGAGGCTGGCAAAGGGCGAGTTCACCGCGGACGAGGAGATCGCACGCCTGTACATGAGCTATATCTATTTTCTCTTCGACTTCGCCGGCTACTTCACCTGGATGGAGAAGAAGGGCATCACCATACTGGGGGACGTGCTGGCCATACATTACTTCCCGGAGATGGATTTCTCCTCCAAGGACAGCATGATCCGCGGCCTGGCGGAGACCGCCTTCGATTACCCCATGACCAGGCAGATGGGAGCCAACTCCATGTCAATGAAATGGCTGGAGGATATCCGCTACGCGGCCTCGGACCTGGACGCGGACGGCCTCCTCTACTGCGGGCACCACGCATGCAAACATACCGAGGGCAGCATCGCCTACTTCCGCCGCGAGATGATGAAGGAACTGGGCCTGCCCACCCTGATAATGAAGGGAGACGCCTTCGACAAGAGAAACCTGCCCATGGAATTGATCAAAGAGGAGATCGAGCTCTTCGTGGAGCAGGTGGTGGCGAGGAAGAAAGGGCCCAAGCGCAGGAAAAAAGTCAGCAAAGCCGCATCTTCCGGCCAGGAGGAGGCGGAATAAGAGGGCATGCGGATCCATGCCGTAAGCAAGACCCCCTGCCTTTGCCGGGCGGGGGGTTTGCATCAACGAGAATAACGGGGGATAAACCATGAAGGAATCGACGAGACAACTTTTCGCTCTCAACGGTCTGCGGCTCGACCGCACCATCCATGCATACGTGTATTTCTCCTGGATCGACCGTTATATAAAGACCCTCATGGCCATCGCCAGGAGATGGGTACGTGTCCTGCCCCGCGGCCGCTTCATCTTCGACTATTTCTTCAACCGCTACCACTGTAAGGTGCTCACCGACGAGCAGGCGGTGAAATTGCTGCGGCTGGAGCAGGATATCGAGGTCGCGCCCGAGCTCAGCTCCCGCGTCATCCCCTACCCCCACGCCAACAACATCATCCTCAAACAGCCCCAGAGTATCGTGGTCATGGACTGTGCGTGCAGGATAGAGCGGGGCATCGAGGATCCCGAGGACCTTAACGTCTGCTTCGCCGTGGGGGAGCCGGTGGCCAGCTTCTGGCTGGAGCACGGGCAGCGCCTGCATGCCCGCCGCATCAGCGCCGACGAGGCCATCGAGATCATGCGCCGCGAGAGGGCAAAGGGGAGCATCCCCACCGCCTGGTTCAAGGATGCGGCCGGAGACCGCTTCTTCTCCATCTGCAACTGCGGCCCCGACACCTGCGACGCCCTGGAGGCCTCCAGTTTAGCCGCGAGGCTGCTGATCGATAACCCTCCCGATATCACCCTGGCATCGGGATACTGCGCGCGCGTGGACCGCTCCCTGTGCACCGGTTGCGGCACCTGCGTGAAGTCGTGCCCCTTCCGGGCCGTGGCGCTGGACGGCGAGGACAAGGCGGTGGTCATCTTCGAGTCCTGCATGGGCTGCGGCCTCTGCGTGGACAGGTGCAAGCAGGATGCCATGAGCCTGGTGCTGGACGAGAGGAAGGGCGTACCCCTCGACATAGACGAGCTGTCCTAGGGTGATAAAAGGTCGGCCAATGCGAGGGCGCTTCCAGCGGCCATCTCGGTGCCGATGCCCCGCGCTCCCGCGTCCGCTCCCACCAGGTACAGGCCCTGCACCGGCGTGGCATGCCCGGGCCGGTTCCTCCCTACCTGTCCCGGCACCTGGGACAGGCCGATGCATTCCCCCGCGCGGTGCCCGGTGAGCTCCCGCACGTCGGCGCCGGTGGAGCGCGACTCCCACAGCATGGCGCTCTCGAGGTCGGGGAAGATCTCGCACACCTGGGCGTGCACCCGGTCCAGGATGGCGTTGCACAATTCGTCCGAGGCTCCGGCGGGAGCCGCCGTCCCGGCGATCACCAGTTGCCGGCCTTCCGGCGCCAGGCTGGGGTCGTGGTTGGTGGGCACGGGCATGAAGATATAGGGTTCCTCGGGCGGCTCGCCCTTCTCGATGTAGTCGAACACCCTCTCGGGGGCGACGTGGGGCATGTAGAAGACCACCGGGTACGGAACGACCTTGCGCTCCAGCGCGTACTTGATGGTCACGTAGGCGTTGGAATCGCTGTTACCCTCCGCTTCCGCCAGGTAATCCTCGGGGAAATGATCCTTGCCCGCCAGGTAGACGGTATTGCGCATGCCCGCGTTGGAGACGACGATATCGGCGGGGTAGGTGCCCTTGTTCGTCTCCACCCCCGTTGCCCTTGCCCCCTCGACGATTATGCGCACGGCCTCCTCTTCGAAAAGCGCTTTTCCTCCCATGCGTTCGGTGCTCCTGAGATAGGAACCCGGGATGCCTCCCCCAGCTCCGAGCGGGTATCCGAAGCTGGCCCCTTTGAACATGCGATTAAAGCTCCACAAGAACTCCCCCGCCGAAGACTGCCGGTAGGACTGGGCAAAATACAGCTGCGAGACGCAGTTCACGAAGAGGTGAATCACCTCGTCGTCCGTGAACCTCGAGACGTAATCCTGCAGGATGACGTCGTCGTTTTCCTCCACCGCCTTGCCACCCATGAGGTTGAGGATGAGACGGAAGGCCCCGGGGTAGTTCTTGTACTTCACGCCCAGCTTGCGGGCGAGGTAGAACTGGCGCAGCAGCGAGGTGATGTCCAGGGGGAAGTCGAACTCCATCCTGCCCATGATGTGGCAGGGCCAGTCGTGTGTGGCCCAGCGAAGGTCGCCCCCGGTGCGCCGGTTTATCTCCCCCAGGGGGCCTTTGTCCCCCCGGCTGAACATGTGTACGCCGAAATCGTAGTGGAATCCCTCCTTCTCCAGGGAGGCGCAGCGGCCTCCCGCAAAGGACTGCCCCTCGAGCAGGGTCACGTCATAGCCCGCCCCGGCCAGCAGAGCCGCGCAGCCGCTTCCCCCCACCCCAGACCCGATAACCACCGCCTTGTTCCCCATGACTCCCTCCTGACGCGTTTTCCTGTCTTTATAAACCCTTGCCGCTTGTACCGCTAATATACATACCCAATCGCCGGGCACATTATGCGGTTTTCGTTGCCTTTTCCAGACGGTCTCCGTATATGGACCTGCGGCGCTCTGATAGAATGGCGGGTAACAGGCTGCCTGAAGTGTACGGCGGAGGGAAGGGATGGACTGGGTGTTCTGGGCCATGGCGGGAGCGGCGGTTTTGCACGTGGCCGAGGAGTACCTGTTCGGCTGGCTCGCATTCACCCGCGGCCTCGAGGGTAGGTTCGTGGCACGTTTTGCGGCAGGTATCGACCTCGCCGCGTTTATCATCGTCAACGCTCTCTTCGTGCTTCTCTGCGTGGCAGGAGCGCTGGTGGGCATGCGGCAGCCGTTCTTCAGCCTCTCCATAGCGGTCCTGCTGCTCATCAACACCGTCATGCACCTGGTGCCCATGGCCGTCGTAAGGCGCTATTCTCCGGGGTCGGCGACGGCGATCTTCCTCTACGTGCCCCTGGCCGTCTACGCCTTCTACGTCGTCGACGAAGCGGGCGAGCTTAGCGCCCTGACCGCGGTGGGCGCTTTCCTGCTGTGTCTGCTGTGGATGTCGCTCCCCGTAGGCGCAGCTTTCATCCGTTCCGCCCGCGGTGAACCTTGACCTCCATCGCGTTCATGTTTGCCCAATCGCATGCAGGGAAATACAATGTAGTGCGTCGTAGCAACGCTTGTGCAAAACCGAGGAGGAGGTCTTGAGAGGATATCTGGGCGTGGATGTGGGCTCGGTGAGCACCAACCTGGTCCTGCTGCTGGAGAACGGCGAGGTAGAGGCGTCCGTTTACCTGCGCACCATGGGTCAGCCCATCCGTGCCGTCCAGGACGGCCTGCGCCAGCTCGGCTCCCAACTCCCTGCAGACGTGGAAGTGCTTGGTGCAGGGACAACGGGCAGCGCCCGCCACCTCAGCGGCATCATCGTCGGCGCGGACATCGTGAAGAACGAGATCACCGCCCACGCCGTGGCCGCCCTGCACGTGGTGCCGGAAGTGCGCACGGTGCTGGAGATCGGGGGGCAGGACTCCAAGGTCATCGTCCTCCAGGACGGCATCGTGGTCGATTTCGCCATGAACACCGTCTGCGCCGCGGGGACGGGCTCATTCCTCGACCACCAGGCCGCCCGCCTGGACATACCCATCGAGGACTTCGGCACCTACGCCCTGCAGGCGGAGAGCGGCGTGCAGATCGCCGGCCGCTGCTCAGTCTTCGCCGAGTCGGACATGATCCACAAGCAGCAGGTAGGCCACCCCATCGACAGCATCATCCTCGGCCTGTGCGAGGCGCTGGTGCGCAACTATCTCAACAACCTGGCCAAGGGCAAGAACATCGAGGCGCCCGTGGTCTTCCAAGGAGGAGTAGCGGCAAACGTGGGCATGAAGAGGGCCTTCGAGGAGGCGCTGCAGGTGGAGGTAGTGGTCCCCGAGCACTTCGCCGTCATGGGGGCCATCGGCGCCGCCCTGCTGGCCCAGGAGATGGGCTCCGCCACCACCAACTTCAAGGGCTTCCAGGTCACCGAGATCGACTACCGCACCTCCAGCTTCAACTGCAAGGGATGTTCCAACAACTGCGAGATCGTCAAGATCATGGTGGAGGGCGACGTCCTCGCACGCTGGGGCGGCCGCTGCGGAAAGTGGGAGCTGGATCTCCCCGGCATGAAGGCCAGGGCTCACTCGCATTGAACTATATATAAGAACAGACGGGCTCTCGGTGAGGAGAAAGGGGAGGCGCGTGGCTGACAAGAAGTTCCTGAAGAAGGAGGCTATCGGCTTTGGCTGGGAGACCGCCAAGGCCAACATCGGCTTCTTCGTGTTGTTCCTGTTGGTGATCTGGCTGGCGCAGGCGATCTTCAACGTGCCCTCAGGGTATTACTGGGGCAGGTATTATTTCTGGTCTCCTATCTTCTCGTTGCTGAGCTGGGTGGTAGGTGTTTTCGTCGGCCTGGCAGTCATCCGCGTCACCCTGCGCTTCAACCGCGGCGAGACCGCGGAGTTCGAGGACCTGTGGATGGGCTATCCCAAGTTCCTGGAATTCCTTGTGGGCTCCATACTCTACGGCCTGCTGGTCTTCGCCGGTATCCTGCTGCTCATCATCCCGGGCATCTACTGGGCGGTGAGATACCAGTTCTACGGGTACTGCATCATTGACCGGGACGTGGGTCCGGTGGAAGCGATGAAGATGAGCGGGCGCATCACCCGGGGGTCCTGGTGGAACCTCTTCTGGCTGGGCATCCTGCAGGCGCTCGTCATCCTGCTGGGGGCACTCGCCTGCCTCGTGGGCCTTTTCTGGGCCATGCCCACGGCCATGGTGGCGCATGCCTATGCCTATATGAAACTAGCCGCCTATGAGCCGCCGGCGGCGCAGATGCCGGTTGCCGAGCCCACCGAGGCGCCCCCCGCCGCGGCACCTCCCGCACCTCCCGCGGAATAGGCAGCCTGACCGTGAGGGGATCGCCGGAGGAGAATGGGTAGAAAGCGGTATTACCCTGGCTATCGTGGAGCTCTTATGCTTCTGAAGTGATAGCCCCAGAGATGATCGATCGTACTTCAGGGGGTATTGCTTCGCAGAGCCCAAGAGCTTCGAGGATAAGAGACCAGGTCGTAATGCCGCTCAAACGAGCCATCTATCGACAAGTTCGCCGGTTTCTGGAGCGATAACCCCGGAGGCAAAGGGCATAAAAGCCCAGGATAGTGTCATGGGTAACTAGCGATAACCCGGATTTTCGGAAGTGAGGTGAGAGCTTCTAATGAACCATCAAATTTACACGTTATGTGTCAGTTGATGACTTTATAACATATGTCTCAGCTATCTTATCATGCCAAGTCTGTTTTCTTGGATCAATGGCTGCCCAGACAAAGCCTGTTAGAAATACAAACAATGATATAGCTTTACCTATGGTTTCCCTGAGAATTGCCTTTCCGTAGGAAATTGGTTGAAGATCGATCCCCACGACCTTGAGCTTCATAATCAACTTCCCCAATGTGGCTTGATATCGTACATCCATGATAACAAAGTAGGAGAACCATATTAGAAGATTAATAGCTATATACAATGAAATTAAGGCAGTGTTGTTAGATCCTGATTTTAATCCACCCCAAATAGAAAAATCATCGCTCTGTGCCCAGAACAATAGAGATAATGGCCAACGTACAACCCAAAGTATAGCTAAGTCGATTAGCAAAGCGGCTGATCTAATCCAGAATCCAGCATAACCTCTTGGTGTCATGGATACTATTTCTTTTGTATGTAGTCTATGGAAATAAGCCCCACTATTCTGTTTTCTACTACCTATATTGAAAAAGTTATTTTTGATATTCAACATTTAAGAATTACCCCGCTGGTTACCCAATGCTTTTTCCTCTCTCTCCTTTAAATTCCCTATTCTTTACCAATTATTGCTGTATATAGCCCGTTCCGCAATTATTATCAATAACCAATCGCTCATCAGGCTAGTCTCCATACCAATGCGTCTTACGATACTCCTCCTCCCCAAAGAGATTCCCATGAACAAGGTCTTCTCCTGCGGTTTTAATATCATTTAAACCGTCAGCAACAACATCTGACTGCCCACTAACAGCACCTCCTATTACATTTACCAATCCCCAGGCCGTCTTAGATATAGGATTGTTAGCAAGGGCATCCATCGTTCTTACAAATTTATGAGGGATGGAGTTGATTGAATCCCATGTCGTTCCCCAAAATGACTTGCCCGCAGGGAAAGGATTTGGTAGAACAGCGCATTTAAATGCATAGCTCCATTGGCTCAGTTGATGACCAAGAGATCCAGTTACAACACCGCCCCTAATGCCCACTGCGGCCAAACCACCCCAATTGAAACCCTTGAGGCTATTAACCCCTGATATTGCCTTTGAAAATCCGCTCATGATTTTCCCAATACCGAAATCACCTGCTCTTGCCATGCTGCTATGTACATCTGCATTGAAGCTTGCCATACTGGCTGTAAAGTGGCCTAGACTGCTTGCCATGTCCCTAGATCTTGCAGCGTTATCAGCAGCCATTTGATTAAAAAATTCATTCATTCCTGGGCCAAAGCTGAAATGCCAGTTTTCAAAAGCGTACTGCCCACTCGGATCCACATTATTCACCGGATTATTATGGCAGTACTGATAGGGATTGAGTGTGAGAGGGTTCGATTTGCTCCCGGGATGAGAATCCTTGGTGAGAAACCTCCTCTGTGAAGGCGAGTAATACCTGGCGGGCATGTAGTAGAGGCCGGTATCTGAATCGAAGAAGTAGCCTGCGTAGCCATAGGGACATTCCAGGTTGTCATACTCGCTGGAACTTACCGTCTCCGAGGTTATATTCCCCCATGGGTCATAGGAGAACTTCTTCGCCCAGTTCATGACGTCGTCGGTGATGCAGACTACATCCCCCCTCGCGTTGGAATGGATATAGAAGGTCTCCGAGCCTTGCCCCAGGTCTTGGGTGAAGGCAATGGGGTGGCCTGAGGCGTCGTAGACATAGGAATGAATGATGTTGCCTAATGCATCGGTCTCACACAATATATTTCCACCTGAATCGTAATGGTAGAAACGTGCATACTTCTCCACCGTATACTGCCCCTGACCGTCGCGCTCGTAGGCGGTCTTAGAGTAACGCTTACCCTGGGGATCGTAGCCGAAAACCACCTTGAGGTTATCCGCATCGTTGGTGGCTGAGACCAGCCGGGAGCCGCGCTCGTATTCGTAATTCCACTCCCCGTCGGAGGTGAGGTTGCCGTTTTCGTCATAGGTGAAGCCCGTGTCCGCGCACTGGTTGGCATTATCGTATGCATGGTTCTCTTCGGACCCTATCTTCTCTACCTTGGTGATATTCCCGTTTCCGTCATAGAAGTACCTTTCCTCGTTTAAGGTCTGCTCCCCCTCCTTCTCCGTCCAGGAGGTGAGGCGGCAGAGCTCGTCGTAGGTGTAGAGGTTCTCCACGTTGTCCTGCACCGATCTGGTGATATTGCCCACCGCGTCGTACTCATAGCCTATGCGCAGGCCTGAATCGTAGAAGTTGTGGGTGATGGAGGCGAGCCTTCCCGCCGCATCGTAGGTGAAGGAGGAGTTGGAGTGTGGTTATTGATTCCTATTTCAAGCCGCTTCTCTTCAGGATCTCATAGATCTCCTCACGTGAGCCGGTGAGTACTACATACACTATTTCTTCATCCGGCTTGAGCTGGTAGATGATGCGGTGCTCCCCACCCGGCGTAGTAACGGGCATGCTGAATAGCCCCTCATAACCTTTCAATGGCTTGCCGCTGCGGGGATTGCGGGAGAGTTTCTCGAAGGCTTTGTCGTAGCAGGAAGCGATTTCTCTACCATGGCGCGCCAGCGTTTTGGCGACGCGTTGGGAGCCATGCACCTCCCACATGGGCTATTTCCCGGAGTCCTTGGGATAGAGGCGCACCGACTTCCCCTTCTTCCAGTCCTCGTCCGCCTCCCTCACGATATCCTCCAGGGATATCTTGCGCAGAACGACCTCGTTTTCCCTCGCCTCAACGGTCATGCGATCTCCTTCTTCAAAGCCCAATTGAGTACGTATCCTCTTGGGGATGACCACCTGACCCCTGCTGGACATCATGGTAAGCTCAATGCGGCGTGCCACCTTCCTCACCTCCTCCTGGTAAGATAGTATGATATTCTTACTTTGTTTGCAACATCCCCTTTTCTGCAGCAATAGTCCTCTACGCTGCCGCTTCAAATGCTGTGTGCATGCACTCAGAGATCATGCGGGCTAAACAAACGGGAGAATCGGGACAAAAACGCAGGATAGCGGGGGTGCGGATGCGAAGATATAGGCGAAATGCGCGAAAAACTACTAGCGATAACCCGGATTATCGCTAGTGCCGGAGCGCATGAAAAGACCCCCGGCGTGGTCGACACGTTCGGGGGTCTTGATAATGCGCTACTGCTGTGGCGGTGGCGGCGGTGTATAAGGCGGCTGCGGTCCCTGTGGCGGTGGGGGTGGCGTATAGGGTTGTTGCGGCTGCTGCGGTGGTGGGGGTGCATAAGGCTGTTGCGGTCCCTGCGGGGGCGGGCCGTACTGTCCCGGGTATCCGCCGCTCATCGGGGGCTGGCGCGGGATCTGGGGTCCGCTGCCTAAGCTGTACATTATGAACCAGTTCACTATAGGTATGATCACAAGGACGCCGTACCAGCGCTCCTTGCCGCATTTCTCAGCGATATCCATCCACAGTATCACCATCATGACGATGCCGACGATGAAACAGAAAAACGTGCCCAGCAGAAGGATGAGGAAGAAGGTCATGTCCCTTCCCGCCAGCTCGGTCATCATCCACATGTTCAGGATAGGGACCCATGCGTACCAGCTGTTCTCGTAATTGAACCTCTTGCCTATACGGTACAGAAGCCATGCCGACAGTACATAGAATACGACGGCGGCCAGCAGTGAGCCCAGGATTATCCCCCAGGCGGCACCGCCGCTCACTTCAACGGTATAGTCCACTTGTCACGCCCCCTTTTCTCGAGCCTAAACTCTCATACAGTTACGCTCAGCACTCGCGCAGGATGATGCGGTGGTCCATCAACTCTACCTGGCTTATCTTCGCTGAGACCAGTTTCTGCTCGCCGAAGACGTCCACCAGCAGGAGCCTGCCCTCCTCGGGTTTGACCTCCACCACGTCATCCATCACCTTCTCAAGTTCGCCTTCCCTGTCCAGGAAGACCGCGGCCTCACACATCGCCGCCTCCTTCCCGATCGTTCATCTCTCTTACCAGTTCCACGGCCTGCTCTATAAGCCTGGGGAGCGGCGTCTCGCTGGTCCCCATGATCTCGATGCGGGGATGGGTCAGGGGCAGTAGGATCTTGCGCCCCGGCGCCGAGGCGATGGCCGTGGCCATCTCCGGCGTCAGCTCGCCCATCATGGCATTAGGCACCAGGATGGAGATGCTGCCCATGATCACATCCGCCTCTCCGATGCAGACGCGCACCGCGTTCTCGCCCGTTGCCCCGCGGTTTGCCCTCGCCTTCATCATGTTGCCGGTGGCGATGGCATTGGCCCCCAGGGCGATGATCTCCGTTTCCTCGGGCAGGTTCTTCCTCAGCTCCAGGATCATCTGGTGACCTATGGAGCCGCCCATGCCGTCGATAACGGCGATCTTCATCTGACCCTCTCCCCCGTCAGAGCCAGGCCTCGAATTCCTCCACGAAGGCCGTCTTGGGCCGGGCCCCTATGAGCTTCTTTGCCGGCTCTCCTTTTTCGAACAGGATTACCGTGGGAATCGACTGTATCTGGTAGTTGCGCGCCACTCCCATGGCATCGTCGACGTTGAGCTTACACACCTTGATCTTCCCGTCCCATTCTGCGGCCGCCTCCTCCAGGATCGGCCCCATCATCTGGCAGGGACCGCACCAGGGCGCCCAGAAGTCCACCAGGGCCGGTATGTCGCTCTTGAGGACTTCTTCTTCGAAATTGCCTTCGTTCAGTTCCGTGATCTTACCCGCCACGGGTCACACCTCCCGTCTCCTTCGCTTCTTTCGACTGCAACACCCTCCGCCTCTCTCTCGCTTCCACGATACAAAGGCGGTCATTCTTACCTCTTCCTCTCCGCATCTACGCATCTATATAGTACCCGGTTACCGGGATCAGATATATGCCGTTCCCTTCAGGCTTTCCACGTGGAACTGCGCCCTCAGCGCCGCCCTTACCCCGTCTCCGACGGCTGCGGCCACCTGCCACACGGCGCCCGAACGCACGTCTCCCGCCGCGAAAACACCTGGGACGTTGGTCTGCAGGGATTCATCAGTGAGGATGAATCCCTTTTCATCCAGGTCTATTATTCCCTTTATCTCATCCGTATTGGGGACATTTCCCACGAACAGGAACACGCCGTCCACCGCTATCTCTTCCTCGCTGCCGTCCTCCACGTCCGCGAGCAGCAGGCCGTTCACCGTCTGCTCGCCCAGGATCTCCTTAACCGTCTTTTTCCACTTGAACTCCATCTTGGGATGGGAAAGGGCCCGCTCCTGTACTATCTTTCCCGCCCTCAGGCGGTCCCTGCGGTGGACCAGGATCACCTTGCTGGCGAAGCGGGTAAGGAACATGGCTTCCTCCACGGCGGTGTTTCCTCCTCCTATCACCGCAACCACCCGGTCGCGGAAGAAGGCGCCGTCGCAGGTGGCACAGTATGATACCCCACGTCCGTGGAAGGCCTCTTCCCCCGGCACCCCCAGGGTCGCCGGGCGCATGCCCATGGCCAGGACCACCGCATGGGCCGTCAGCTCTCCCTCCGCCGTCTCCAGAATCTTGCATTCGCCCTCGTCACGCAGTCTCTCCAGGGGGTTGTAGGGGTCGATCTCGAGGCCGAAACCCTCTGCCTGCCTGCGCATGCGGTCCACCAGCTCGAAGCCGGATATGGGCTCGGTGAACCCGGGGTAGTTCTCGATCTTATCCGTTAAGGCCGGCGCGCCGCCGGGGGCCTGCTTCTCGATGAGCACGGTGTCCAGGCGCGCGCGGGAGAGATATATACCCGCCGTCAGTCCCGCGGGGCCGCCGCCGACTATCACCGCGTCATGAGCCGTTTTTTCCATGCCATCCTCCGCCTCGAGCGATCTATCATATAGACATATATGTTATAGCATTACATCCTCGATTATAAGCCCGGTGCCCCCTGGGCCGCCCTATGTCAGGGGTCAGCCCTCCATTTTCAACGTTGGGGGTCAGGCCTCCACGCTGGGGTCAGCCCTCCACATTCAACGTGATCGCTTATGTACGCGGTCAGACGAGACTTTCGACGGATCAAGTTGAATGTGGAGGGCTGACCCCTTACAGCAGCAGGGAGCTGACGGTGTCCTCGAGGTCCTTGAGGGTGCGGCACACCCGCGCCTCCTTGCATAGGGGAACATACTCGCCCATCACGCTGTCCCCCGTGTCCCAGAATGGCTTTGTCTCGGGGTTGAGCCAGATTATCCCCTTGGCCCTGTCCTTCATCCTCTCCAGCGCCTTGACGCCGGGGTCGTTGTAGTTGTTGCGTGCATCCCCGATGATGATAATGTACGTGCGGTAGCCGACGTCCTGCAGGAACTGAGCGCAGAATATCCTGAACACCTCTCCGAAATCGCTGCGCGCATTGTAGGAGATCTCGGCCTCGGAGAGGGCGCGGCGCACTCCCTTCTGGATGTCCTCGTCGCGGAAGAAATCCGTCACCTCGCCAAGCTCGTCCACAAAGACGAAGCTGCGCACCTTGGCCAGGCAGTCCTGGATGGTGTAGACGAACTGCAGCATGAACTGCGATACCCTGGCCACCGAGGACGAGATGTCGCACAGCACCATGACCTCAGCCTTCTCCATCCTCTTGTGCTTCAATTTCAGCTCGAAGGGCACCCCTCCGTGCTGCATATTCTTGCGCAGGGTGGCCTTGACGTCCAACTTGCCCCGCTTGAGCTGTTTCTCGCGCAGGTTGATCTTGTTGCGCAGCTTCCTGGCCAGGATGTCCACAGCCTTGCGCATCTGCTGCAGCTCGAACTCGTCCAGGCCGGAGAGGGGGCGGTTCATGAGCCTCTCCACGCGTTCGCTGCTGGGCATCTTGTCCGCATTGCGCGCCTGCTCCCGCTCCACGTAACGGCGAACCTGCTTGCGCAGGGCATCGCGGTTGCCTGAGAAGGCTTCCTCAACCAGCCGCAGTTCCTCCTCGTCCCATCCTTCTTCGCGAAGTTGCTCGAGCAGCTCCTGCAGCTCTCCCTCCATCTCCTCCCAGTCGAAGATGTCGAATATGCGGCGCGTATACATCCCCACCTGCATGCGCGTTGCAAGCTGTTTCGTCCCCACCTCGCCCGCCGCCATGCGGATAAAGCTCTCCCATTCCCCGGCCCTGCCCATGAGAATGAGGGGGAGCATGGCGTTCATCTCGTTGCCCTGGGCGAAGCTGCGCAACTGCTCCTCCAAGCGGGCCAGGAGCTCGTCATCGATCCTCTGCGATTCCCCGCTCCCCTCCAGGCCGTAGAAATAGAGGGGGAAGAGTTCCTCGAATACTGGGTTGTCCCGATTTCGTTTTACCACCGCCGCCTTGAGGGCCGCTTTGAACGGCCCCGGGTCCTCCATTCCCACCACCGAGATGGCGCCCATGGCGTCGATGCTCTCCGCGGTGGAGACGGATACACCTCTCCCCCGCAGGCCGTTGATGAAATCCAGGACCCTTTCCTCCAAGGTCTTCCTCCGAGGTATATCGTCAGCTCCTGCGCCATACCGTCCTTGCCGCCAGGGGCTAAGGGCCGCGATCATCCCTCCACGATCTGGCGCAGGTTGTCCTTCGCCTTCTGGATATCTTTCTCGTACTTGAGGATTATATTCAGGGTGCTCCTCACCAGTTCCTGGTCGAGGACATCGGCATTGAGCACCACCAGTGAACGTGCCCAGTCGAGTGTCTCGCTGATGCCGGGGGTTTTCTTGATCTCCAGCTTGCGCAGGCGGTGTATGGCCTTCACCACCTGCTCTGCCAGGCGGTCGTTGATGCCCGGGACCTTGAGCCTCACGATCTCAAGCTCCTGTTCCCAGTCGGGGAAGTCGATGTAGAGGTGGAGGCAGCGTCTCTTCAGGGCGTCACTGAGCTCGCGGGCGTTGTTGCTGGTGAGCACGACCATGGGGATATGCTTGGCCTTGAGGGTGTCCAGCTCGGGGATGCTCACCTGGAAGTCGCTGAGTATCTCCAGCAGGAAAGCCTCGAACTCCGGGTCGGACTTATCCACCTCGTCGATGAGGATGAGGGCTGGGTTCTCGGAGGTAATGGCCTTGAGCAGCGGGCGGGGCACGACGAATTTCTGGGAGAAGAAGACCTCGTCCTGCCTGGCAACGCGGTCCACCGCTTCCGCCAGGCTCCTGGCCCCCGAAAGTTCCTCGGCAAGCACGTCCTTGAGTATCTGGGTGTAAAGGAGCTGCTTCGAATACTCCCACTCGTACAGCGACTTGGCCTCGTCCAGGCCCTCGTAGCATTGCAGGCGGATGAAATCCCGGCCCAGTGCCGCCGCGGTGACCTTGCCGAGGTCGGTCTTGCCCACTCCGGCCGGCCCCTCCACCAGCACCGGCTTCTCCAGCTTCTCCGCGAGGTAGACGACGGTGGCGATCTCCCTGTTGCAGATGTACTTCTGGCCGGCCAGCTTCTCCCGTACTTCGTCTATGCTGCTGAACATGCTGCTCATCTCCTCCCGCGGCCGCATTGCGGCCGGGTGACATCTCCCCACCACACGCGACGTCCCGCACGCAAGGCGGCCGCCGCCGGGCCTAGGGGGCATCCTGCCGCGCTTCGTATGTCTTTGTCAGCTCGCTATGAAGCCTCTCTCCTATCTGCAGGCCCTTGGCGATAAAGTCCGGACCATATTCCCGCCCCGTCGGGGTGCGGAAGGTATCCTTTATCCTCACGATACCCTCCAGGCTGGTATCGAAGTGCCCCAGCAGCGCCGTCAGCGGCACCTTGAAGGGGGCCACCATCAACCAGACCGTCTCCGTGAAGTTATCCGGTCCCCAACGGAACTTGTCCGCGTCGTAGAGGGCGTCAGAAAGCAGTTGTTGACAGGGGTCTCCGAGGGGCACTGTCGGCTTGAAGGCCTCATGATTGCGGATAGCCTTTACGATCGCCTCGCGTTCGCTTTCCTGCAGGTCGAAGTCTCTGAGGATGACCTCCGCCTCATCAGCGCCACGCTGCGCATGCTCCGGCTGTTCTCTCCTGATATCGTGCAGAACGCCCGCCAGGTGGGCCAGGAGCAACGCCCTGCGTCTTTTCTCATCGCAAGCGTCGCGGTCCATCTCTATCAGGACCAGGGCGCCCGCATCCACCGCCACCTTGCGCACGTGAGAGAGGCCGTGTCCCAGCACATCGCCCCTTTCCTCGACGATGGCAAGGGCGCGACTTACCACGGGGTCACTCTCGAAGGCCCTGCGAGACTCCTCGAACTCCTCCTTTTTATCCGTGTAGAAGAGGGGCGGCTCTATCTCTGAGGCCAGGCGCTTGCTGATCTCTTGAGCCTCCAGGTACTCTCCTTCCAGCAATATCTCTTCCTTTCTCCCGCACTCGTCCCGTTCAATTGTAACCCACCAATACTCAGAATACGGCATTTCATGCCGCCTTTTGTAGCCGGTATCTCATGTCATGACCGGCATGCTGCAGGTATGGCCCTTGCCTATCCTGGTTTATGGAGTACAGGAGGTCATCGGACACTGGACCGCTTAACCGGCTGCTTATATGCGCTTTGCGCTTCTCCGCGATCCCGGTAATACGTCCTTTAATCGTTGCGGCATCCCGCCTCATCCTTCTACGGAGCTATCCTGCGTGGATTCCCCTGACGTAGTCCCTTCGCTGCTTTCCCCGGCCTCGGGCTCGGGTGGAGCGTGCCGATACTTGCGCCAGGCTTCTTCCACAACTTCCTCGCGCATTCTTCCTGCCCTCCGTTTCCACAGCGCCAGGGGGATGTGGTAAAAAGCAAGGTTGGCGGCGGTTATCCAGGCGGTTATCGCCGACATCGCAATGGCTCCCCACCCCTGCGTCAGGGCCCACAGGGTCAACGCCACCCCCATCGCCGCCACCGCGGCGGCGATCTGCAGCACCCGCCTGCGAAAACGCTCCAGGCGGGAAGCGGCCTCGAGGGGAGAGAGAACTCCCAACGGCTCATCCCGTTTCTTGAGGTAGCGGGAGAGAATGACCAGGAAAGAGCCGTCCGGTATGTTTCCGACCAGCGATACTAGTGCCCCCACCATGGTGAGGTTGATAAGAGTGACCATCCCCAGGAGCATCACCCAGATCGTCATACCACTCCTTCGCGCACGTTAGAGACTCGGCTCCGGCCTGCACGCAGCGCAGGCATACAGCAGGAACACTGCGGCCTCGCCGCACCCTTTTCCTTGTGCAACGCAGCCGGTTGACCTAAATTTAACATGGTGATGGAGTAATGCTCGAGGATTATTTCTCGATCCTGAAAAAGAAAAACACGGCGCGCCACTGGTTGGCATCCCGCACGCCCGCCGGAGCCTCCTCCCTGGACGGACTGGCAGAGGAGGAGCTCTGGAAGCTCCACGGCGCGGCCATGGCTGCGTGGCGCGACGCCTGGGAGGCGATGGCCGAGCCGCCGCTGCTGCCCGGCCTTTCCCTGCTCGACCTCAAGTCGGAGCTAGCCGATCTCATGCTGCGCGATTGCCGTATGTGCGAACGCCGCTGCGGCGCTAACAGGGCGGGGGGCGAGACGGGTTATTGCGGGGTCGGGGCCGTATCCAGGGTGGCATCCAATTTTCTGCATTTCGGCGAGGAGCCCGAGCTCGTCCCCTCCCATACCATCTTCTTCTCGGGATGCACCTTCCATTGCGTGTACTGTCAGAACTGGGATATCGCCATGGACGCCCGCATGGGCAGTCCGGCCGACCCGGCATATTTGGCGGACAGCCTGCGGGAGGGGATGCGCCAGGGTTCGCGCAACGCCAACTTCGTGGGAGGGAATCCCGATCCCAACCTGCATACCATCCTGCGCACCATCATCGCCCTGGGCGATGATGGCAGGCACCTTCCCATGGTGTGGAACTCGAACATGTATACCTCCCGGGAGGCCATGGACCTGCTGGAAGGGGTCATGGACGTCTACCTGGCCGATTTCCGCTATGGCAACGACGAGTGCGCCTACCGTTACTCGGATGTCAGCGATTACTTCGAGGTAGTGAGCCGCAACTTCTCCACCGCGCACAAGCGGGGAGATATCATGCTCCGCCAACTCCTTCTCCCGGGACACCTGGAGTGCTGTACCGCGCGCATCATGGCGTGGGTCGCCAAGAACATGCCGGATGTCTATTTCAACCTCATGTTCCAGTTCCGTCCCGAGTACCGCGCCGCACTCTACCCGGAGATCGACCGCAGGCCATCGCCACAGGAGAAGATGGAGGCGGTGGAGCTCGCTCGCCGCTACGGCCTGTCAATCTACTGATGCGTGTCTTTTCTCAGCGTGAGCACGGGGAAGGGTATCTCGATATCCGCCTTCTGCAGTTCCTGTTTCACTGCCGCGACGGCCGCCGATTTGACCTCCAGGAAGTTCGCCTTGGTCGGGTCGATCCAGAAATATACCTTGAGGACTACGGAGCTCTCGCCAAGCTCCTCCGCGACGACCAGGGGAGGTGGCTCGACCATTATGTCCGCTATGCCAGCCAGGGCATCCCGCGCCACCACCATGGCGGCGGAGGCATCTTCCGCATAGGCGACGCTCACCTCGAATTCCAGGCGGCGGCTGCGGTTGAAGTCGTTGTTTATCACCGAGTTGGAAAAGATCTTCGCGTTGGGAACGAACACCTGTCTGCCGTCGTACATGCGAATGACCGTATCCCGCACCCTGACGTCCTCCACCCTTCCCTCCACATCGCCGAAGCAGACCACGTCTCCCACCACAAAAGGCCTCTGGAAGATGAGTATCATGCCGGCGATGAAATTCTCTATCACATCCTTGAGGGCAAAGCCTATGCCCACGCTCACCAGGCCGAGAGAGGCCACCAGGGCACCGGCATTGATGCCCATGACTCCCAGGGAGACCATCACGCCTACGACCATGACGCCGATGAAGACGAGGCGTGCGGTGATCAGGGCGGCGTGCTCGGATGCCTTGACCTTCTTGAGGGACTTTTCGGTCAGGTAGCGCACGACCCGGGCGAGGATATAGAAGACCAGGATCACCAGCAGGCCGGTGACGATGGACGGCAGGCGGGAGACGAAACCATCCCAGAGGTCGCGCAGGGAGTCGAGCAGCAGGTTCGCGGTCATAACATTCACGGTCCCTCAACGCCGACCGGCAGTTCCTCCCCCGGCCGGCTCGCTGCGCCCTGAATCGTCTGTCCGGGCGTGTTTTCCTGCGTATCGGGCTGGGGGAAAAGCTCCTGGAGCCATTCCTGCATGCCCTCGGGCAGGTTATCCTTTATCCAGTCCTGATCCGGGTAATTGTCGCGCACGTATGCCCAGACGTTATCGCCGCCGTTCACCTCCTCCTGGAGGACGTTTCTCAAGCCGTCCTGTGCCTTGATGAAATCGGTGCTATTCTCACGCATCCTTGCCTCAGTGGTGCGGACCAGGATCAACACCTCTTCCGCCCCCTCCACGGCACGTCCCACGGTGAAGGACCTGCGATAGCCGGGGAGAAGAACGGCGAGAAGAACGATGGCCAGGGTGATCAGGGTAACCACGTTCACCACTATCGCTCCAATCAGGCTCACCTTGCGGCGCTTTCTTTCGACCTCGGGGGGTCCGGGTTGCGGTGGGGGCCCCTCGCCTTCCCCTCCGCCGGGTATCCGCTGCATTTCGTCCATTCCCGCCTGGTCGTCGCGCATGTCCATCGACATCACCTCCATCCAACAATCCTTCTCCGTACGTACTATTTTTCCTTGCCACCAGCCATATTGTGCCGCCCGCAGGGACACCGGGCGGGTACCTGGAACAAAGCAAGGTCTTGGCCGTCGCGATGCGATCCTGCACAACGAAAAAGGCCGTATAATAAAAGGGCTGGCGCGGCTGCTCGTACCGCCATGTTACCTCGTTCGATTATCCCCGATAACCAGTGATATATGAGGTGCGGAAGGAACCGAAGGTTCCGAGACTCCGTCTGCTAATATTGACGTTACGGGAATAATGATCATAGTACGTAAGCAGCATGAGCAGGGCCCGGGGCCTTGCCCCATGAACAGAGGAGAAGTAAGATGACCGAGACCTCCAGCCCGCCGTCTACCCCATCGCAACCGCCACGCCTCCCCCCCGAACCACCTTTCCCCGCTCCCCCTCCCAGCTCTAGCGGCGGAGGCAGGACCATCCTCATCGCGGTGGTGATCGCGATTGTAGTCGCGGTGGGCGTGGTGTTCCTCATGCCCGCGATCTTCGGGGCAAACCCCATAGACGTGCTAAGCGGCAAGGGCAAGGAAACGGTGCAGGAGATCAAGACGGTTGAGGAGCGCGTGGTCAAGGCGGGGCAGGAAGCGGTGGTGGAGGTTGCCCTTAGAGTCCTGCCCTCCGTGGTCAACGTCGAGGTTGATATCGGGTACCTGGGCGAGGGCATAGGGTCCGGCTTCATCTACAGCTCGGACGGATACATAGTAACCAACAATCACGTGGTGGAGGACGCGTCGCGGATTAAGGTGTCCCTGCGTGACGGCTCCAGTTTCGATGCCACCGTCGTGGGCACCGATCCAGATACAGATATCGCCGTACTCAAAATCGACGATTCCGGTCTGCCCGCTGCCGACCTTGGCACCTCGACCGATCTCGTACAGGGCGAGCTCGCGGTCGCCATGGGCAGCCCCGAGGGCTTCGAGGGCAGCGTCACCAGCGGTATCATCAGCGCACTCA
Source organism: Actinomycetota bacterium (assembly GCA_016931915.1). Classification (GTDB taxonomy): domain Bacteria; phylum Actinomycetota; class Geothermincolia; order Geothermincolales; family RBG-13-55-18; genus SURF-21. The sequence goes on along the minus strand of JAFGDU010000034.1, from coordinate 3,828 downwards.
ACCGTAATATCTACATCCCGGACGAGCCGCCGCTGCTGGACGTGATCCAGACGGACGCGGCCATCAACCCCGGCAACTCGGGCGGCCCCCTCTGCAACAGCATGGGGCAGGTGATCGGCATCAACACCGCCATCTACTCCCAGAGCGGCGGCTACGACGGGCTGGGGTTCGCCATCGCCATCGACAACGCCAAGCCGGTGATCGAAGAACTCATAGCAAAGGGGTTCGCCACCCATCCCTGGCTGGGCTTCGTGGGCAGCACCCTGGATCCGGAGACGGCCCAGAGCTTCGACCTGCCGGTGGAGGGAGGGGCGATCGTGCGCAGCGTGGTCAGCGGAACGCCCGCGGAAGAGGCCGGCCTGCAGGCAGGAGACATCATCGTCGCCCTGGACGGGACGCCGGTGGCTTCCATGGACGAGGTGATGCTGGAGATCCGCAAGCGGGAGGTGGGCGACAGCATCACTATCACCTATTACCGCGGGGAAGAGCGGCTGGAGACGTCCGCAGTCCTGGAGGAAAAACCGTCGGAAGTGCCGCAGTGATCCAACCCGCGTAGACGGTCTGCCGATAGCCGCGGTACGGGTGCAGGCAGGCGCTTCGCGGTCACAGGGTCATGGGGCTTTCTGCCCCTAGATAGCACCCCAGCCCGCACTCGTCGCACGATAACCGGGTATAATCTTCTCAGATTTTCTTTGTACATCATGGCATTCCGTCCTGCGAGGAGGAGTCTTGATCGCCAAGGAACTGCGGGAAATGATCGCCGCGGCCATCGATAGTGCCGCAGCTGCCGGTGAGATACCTCGCGTGGACCGCCCCGACTTCGTGCTGGAGCGCCCGCGGCACAAGGCCCATGGAGACTGGTCGACCAATGCGGCCCTTATACTCTCCGGGGAAACGGGGCGCAGCCCGCGGGACATCGCAGCCGTCATCGCGCGCCGCCTGCAGGAGGAAGCGGGGATTGCGGGACCCACCGCTGAGGCTGCAACGCTGCAGGCGGTAGAGGTGGCCGGGCCTGGCTTCATCAACCTGACCCTCAGCCGGGACCGCGTGCTCAGGGAGCTGGTGCGCGTGGCCAGCGAGGGGGAATCCTACGGGCGCTGGGCTTTCGGCGAGGGGCAACGCTATAACGTGGAGTTCGTTTCCGCCAACCCCGTCGGGCCCCTGCACGTGGGCCACGGCCGCTGGGCGGCTCTGGGCGATGCCCTGTGCAACCTGCTCGCGGCGGTGGGATACGCGGTGGACCGCGAGTTCTACCTCAACGACTACGGCACCCAGATGGAGATCTTCGCGGCCTCCGTGGAAGCGCGCTATCTCGAGCTGGCGGGACAGGAGGCGGAGTTCCCCGCCGAGGGGTACCACGGCACCTATATCGCGGATATCGCCCGCGTCCTGCTGGAAGAGGACGGCGGCCGCCTCCTGCAGACGCCCTCCGGGGAACGCCGCGCCGAGCTGGGAGAGAGGGCATACGGCATCGCCCTCGCCCATATACGGGATTCCATGACCTCCTTCGGAGTCGACTTCGATACCTGGTTCAGCGAGAGGGAGCTGCAGCGGATCGGCGCTGTGGAGAGGGAGGTACGCGGCCTCCTCGAGGACGGCCTCGCCTACGAAAAAGACGGGGCGGCATGGATGGCCACCTCGCATTTCGGAGACGACAAGGACCGGGTCCTGGTACGCAGCAACGGTGCCCCCACCTATTTCGCCGCGGACATCGCTTACCACCTGAACAAGATGGCACGCGGCTACGACCATCTCATAAACATCTGGGGTGCCGACCACCACGGCTACGTGCGCAGGATGCAGGCGGCCATGGAGGCGCGCGGCTACCCGGACCGCCTGGAGGTAATCCTCGGCCAGCTGGTCAACCTCAAGAGGGGAGGCGAGCCGGTGCGCATGTCTAAGCGCACCGGCGAGATGGTGACCTTCGACGAGCTGGTGGAGGAGGTGGGCCGCGACGCCGCCCGCTATCTCTTCCTCACCCGCAGCCAGGACACGGCACTGGATTTCGACATCCAGCTGGCCGTCGAAGAGAGCATGGATAACCCCGTGTATTACGTGCAGTACGCCCACGCGCGCATCTGCAGCATCCTCCGCTACGGCCTGGGGAAGGGGGTCGATCTCTCGGACGATATCCCCGCGCTGGAAACCCTGCGGCTGCTCGACTCTGAGGAGGAGGCCGATCTGGCCTTGAAGATCTTCGAGTTCGAGGAGCTGGTCAGGGATGCCGCGCTGGGGCGTGCGCCCCACCGCCTTACCCGCTACCTGGAGGAGCTCGCCGCCGTCTTCCACGTCTTCTACAACCGCCACCGCGTGATAAGCGACGACGCGGAGCTTACCGCCGCCCGCCTCTTCCTGGTGCGCTGCGCACGCCAGGTGATCCGCAACGGCCTGGGCATCCTCGGCGTCTCCGCCCCCGAGAGCATGTAAGGGGTCAGCCCTCCACATTCCACACAATCAGTAAAAGATTCCATCTGACCACATTCATAGACGATTGTGTGTAATGTGGAGGGCTGACCCCAGGCCGATTGCTTACCCCGATACGATTGCAAGCTCATTCAACTTGATCCGGCGAAGTTATCGTCTGCCCGCTTACGTTGGTGATCACGTTGAATGTGGAGGGCTGACCCCAGGCGCTCCCAGTTTGTCCAGCGTCCAGGCGACCGCCTTGCCCATGGCCTCCTCGTTCAGCCTCAGCTTGTGGCCTCCGCCCGCGACGATGTACAGCTCCTTGGGCTCTCCTGCCGCCTCGTAGATACGGTGGGCTTCGCCCACGGGCACCGTGTCGTCTTCGTCTCCGTGCACGATGAGGAGGGGTGTGGGCGCCACCCGCCCTACGTAGTCTTCGGGATTACAGGCCAGCATATCCTCGTAATATCGATCCAGCGATGGTGGATAAGAGGGGTCTCGGATGATCCCTATGGCGCGGGCATGGGCGATGAAATCCCCCATCCCCTCCCGGGCCAGCAGCCGCGAGAACGTGGCTGGTGAAGAGAGGGCGGCTACGCCGGCCAGTCCCTTGCGGCGCGCGGCACATATGATGGATATGGCGCCGCCCCCGCTGAAGCCCATGAGGACGATACGGCCGCTTCCGCATCCCTCGAACGCCCCCCCGGCGCTGAGCGCGTAATCTAGTACTGCGTCCAGATCGAGAGACCATCCGCCCAGGGAGAAATCTCCCTCCGAGAGCCCGGTGCCGCGGAAGTTGAAGAAACACGCTGCCGCCCCGGCATCAACGCAGCGGCGTGCCAGGGCCTCATATCCCGTGTCACCCGGGATGGGAGCCGCGCCGCTGGGTATGCCGTGGCAGAGTATCGCGAGAGGCCATTCTCCTCGCTGTGAAGGCAGCATCACCGTTCCCCTGAGGGTTATACCGCCGGATTCCAGTATCAGCTCCCTTTCAACCACGTTCACACCTCAACACGGAAACCGGGCCGGAGGATACCGCCCTCCAGCTCTGCTCGCCCGCCCATGCGAATACGGACGTTTACATTCTATTCTGTACAAGCAAACGGAATCCCTACGCTTTGCGCGGGATTCCGTAAGTTTTTTCTACCGCACGCCTCCAGCCCGCTTATAACGCGGCGCCCGTCTTCTCCGCTTAGCTCATTCCTCCCCGGTGGACCTGATGATGTACTTGCGGATGCTCTGCACCATCTCCTTGAAGGCCCGCTCCAGGTTCTGGAACTCCCCGCCCTCGTGCACTTCGACCTCCACGTCCAGGTTGCCCTCCATGACCTCCTCGGCCTCGGCGGCCAGCTGGTCGATGGGCTCGGTGATGCGCCTGCGGATGAGGTAGTTGAGGACGAAGAAGGTGATGATCACCACCGC
>JAFGDU010000006.1 GCA_016931915.1 Actinomycetota bacterium | reverse complement strand
TAAACATGAGATGAGCGCATTCGGCGTAAGACGAAGGGAAGAAAGGAAAGGCCCCGGAACCCCGGGGCCTCTTCTTGCTGTCATCGCTAGGAGGCGCAGCCGACGAAGCGATCCCCTGATGGTCGCACGCAGCATGTTTTTTTAGGGGATCGCTTCGCTGTCGCTCGCGATGACACCACTAAGCCCCAGGCCTATTTCCGGGCCTGACCCCCAGGCCTGGCCCAGGTTACCCGACCTGCTCGATGGCTTGCTTGAGCTGCTCCGCCGATGCCCGCAGCTCCTCCGCCTCGCGCTCGCTCAAGCTGGGCTCGATGCGGTCCAGGACGCCTTCCCTTCCCACGATGCACGGCAGAGACAGGCAGACGTCCTGGATTCCGAACTCCCCCGCGAGTAAAGACGAGACGGTGAGCACCGAGCGCTGGTCCAGGAGTATCGCCTCCACGATCCTTGCCACGCAGACGCCGATGGCATAGTAGGTGGCGCCCTTGCACTCGATGATCTCGTAGGCAGCCCTGCGCACGCGCTGCCTGATCTCCTCGATGTTCTCCTTCATCTCCTTCTCGCTGGAGAAGAACTGCGGCAGCACGCTTTCGAGCCGCAGCCCCCCGACGGTCACGATGCCCAGCGGCAGGACCTCGGAATCCCCGTGCTCGCCCAGAACGAAGGCCTCGATGTCGCGGCAGTCCACCTCGAGGACTCGCATCTCGTAGCGCAGGCGGGCCGTGTCCAGGACGGTCCCGGATCCTATGACCCGGTGGCTGGGAAACCCGGAGAGGCCTATGGAGAGATAGGTCAGCACGTCCACGGGATTGGATACGACGAGCAGCACCGCGTCGGGAGCGTGGGCGGCTACCTGGGGGATGACCTCGCGGAAGATGTCCGCGTTGCGCCGGGTCAACTCCAGGCGTGTCTCGCCTGGCTTCTGGGCCGCTCCGAGGGTGACCACCACCACTTCGGCTCCCGCACAGCACTCGTAGCCGCCGTAGGTGATGGAGGTGGTGTTCAGCAGCGGCACGCCGTGAGAGATATCCAGCGCCTCTCCCCGGGCCCTGTCCACGGTGCGGTTGGCGATGGCGATCTCGCCGGCCAGGCTGCTCAACATGAGGGTATAGGCACAGGTGGAACCAACCCTGCCCACACCGACGATGGCGACCTTCGGAAGCATGCGCGTGCTCTGCATCTCTTCATCCCCCTTTACGAGGCTCCGCAACCTTTAATTCCCCACGGGGTAATTATAAACCGGGGCTGCGGCGGGGCCGGTCTCCCCATGGGCTCGCCCCCCAGGGACACACTTGGGGTCGAACCTTGTAGGTGTTCTCAAGCCCAAAGCCAGGACTGGCCCCTAGGCCCCCGGGCTTCAGGCCTAATTCCGGGCCTGACCCCCAGGCCTGGCCCAGGTAGAATGGTTTTAGTTATTGCCGGTTCGAGGACAGGAGGGACAAATATGACCGGTGGAGACGCGGGCGTTATAGAGATAAGGCCGGTGGGAGTGGTCAGGGGCGGCTCCAGGCAGCCCATCCTGGCCTTGCGCGGCGGCGAGCTGCATATGGGAGACATGCACGCTTCGCAAGGCGCTTCCGCATGGCAGGAACCCGAGATAGTCATTTTCGACGAATACGCGGATTGCCTGGACGGGATCGAGGAGTTCTCGCACGTAATTGTCCTTTACTGGTCCCACATGGCCGCAGAGCGCGGGCGCGGCGTCAGGAAGGTCCATCCGGCGGGCCAGAAAGACCTCGAGATGGTGGGGGTTTTCTCCACCCGCTCCCCGGCGCGGCCCAATCCCATCTGCGCCACCACCGTCGCGCTGCTGGCACGGGAGGGGAACGTGCTCGAGGTCAGGGGTCTCGACGCCATCGACGGCAGCCCCGTGCTCGACCTGAAGCCGCATCTCCCCTCCTTTGACGCCCCCGAGGATGTGAAGCTGGCGGACTGGATGGTCGAACTGATGCACCGCTTCGCATCGGGTCAGGTCTGACGGAGCCCGGGGGTCAGGCCCGGAATCGGGTCCTACCCCGCGTGGACACCTGGCCCTATGTGTCGATTGAACGGCTGACCCCCAGGGCTGGAGGGTTCGCTGGTCAGGTCCTGCGAGTCGTCGTAGGTGGGGTTGATGCCCGCCAGGTAGCGTGCGAGGTCCTTCTTGGACTCGAAGTCGTATTCCACGTTGAGGGCGATGGTCTCCATGATGGGTGAACCCCCGCCGTGCACGCCCGCTATCTCGTACCAGGCCGACATGGGCGAGGCCCCGATGTTTTCCACGAACTTCCATATCTTGAGGGATTCCTCCGCCGAGAGCTTCGGGTTCCTCACGATGAGCTTCTCGAGCAGTTCCCGGGTGGCATCGGCGTGGAAATCCTCCCCGAAGGGCAGGGTTACCGCGATGCCGCCCGCGATCTCCGTGAGCAGGTTGTACTCGTGATAGATAAGCTCTCCGGTCATCCTGCGGCCCACGTTGGCGTATATGGGGTCGGGGAAGAAAACCCCGCTCGAGGTCCTCTGCCCGAAGACGGCCGCGGCGACCCCCGCCGCGTAGGCCAGCTCCGCCGCCCCCGCGTACTGCGAGAGCTTCTCCCGCACGTGCGACACCTTGTGGATGTTGTTCGCCTCGGCGGCCAGGGCCGACGCCCCGCACAGGATGTCCGATACCCCCGGCTTGCAGCCGCTGTAGCTGTGGCGGTGGGAGTCGGCGAAGAGCAGGGCCAGGCGCCTCCCGTACTCCCATTCCCCGCACATGAACACCCTCTCCCTGGGGACGAAGACGTTGTCGAAGACCACCACCGAGTCGGAAACGCCGTAGCGGCAGAAGGGCGAGGCCCCGGGCTCGTCCTTGTCCCGCAGCCACACCGGCCTGGTGATGAGGCTCACTCCCTCCCAGTCGCCGGGCACGGCGAAGGCCACGGCGAAGTCGCGGTCCTCCGCGGTGAGGGCGCGGGTGGGGATGACGATGATCTCGTCCGCGTAGGCCACCTGGGTTATGGACATCTTGAAGCCGCTGACCACGATGCCGTCGTCGCGCTCCTCCAAGATGTGGACGTAGGCGTTGGGGTCCGGCTGCTCGCTGGGCCTCTTCAGCCTGTCCCCCTTGCTGTCCGTCTGGGCGCAGCAGCCGTCCAGGTCACGGTCGTGGTATTCGCGCAGCCAGTCCAGGAAGCGCTGGTGGTAGGAGGTCCCCTTCTCCTCGTCCACCTCCGTGGTGTAGATGGCCAGGGCGTTCACGGCGTCGTGGCCCATGCAGCGCTGGATGCACCCGCCCACCCGGCGCGCGGCCAGGCGGATGAGCTTCTGCTTCTGCAGCAGGTCGTGGGGGTCCTGGGGCAGGTGGGCCCAGCGGTTGATCTCCCCCCCGGTCACGGGGGATATGGCGGTGGCGACACCCTTCCACGCCGGGTCCTGGGCCAGGTCGAAGGTGAGGTCCAGGACGTTTATCCCCGGCCTGAGGCGGTGGTCGTCCCTCCCCACCCGCTCTCCCCCTATATAGATGTTGGGCCTCATGGCGAAGAGGTCCTCGTGGTATTGCTCGCTGGTGCGCAGCATCTTACATACCTCCTTTACGGACGTTCTTACTCCGCCACCCAGTATAAGGGGTCAGCCGTTCAATCGACACATGGGGCCAGGTGTCCACCTGGGGTCAGCCGTTCAATCGACACATGGAGCCAGGTGTCCACACGGGCAAGGCCCATTTCCGGGCCTGACCCCTAGGCCTTGACTAGGCCTTTTTCCGGGCCTGACCCCTAGGCCTTGACCCCTAGGTCCCTAGGCCCCAGGCACGAGGCGAGGCTTGACCCCAGTGCCTTACGAATATTTGCATATGCCAATAACAAGTGGAAGAATATAGACCATAGGGCTTGGATAACTATCCCACGACAGGCTTTGCAGATTTTGCAGCTGCCGGCTGCATCGCAAAGGGTTTTTACCATGCGCAAAGGACTCCTCGTTGTGACGAATACGTATCGTTCTCGAGTGCATCGGGCATGGAGGTGAAAGGAATGTATGCGGGAGACAAAAGGAAGGATTCATATCACGGCAGGCGGAGGATGGCCGCGCTAAAGCTGATGATGTCACTTCTCACAGCGTGTTTGCTGCTTACGCTGGTACCGGGGACCGTGCATGCGGCGCCGGGGGACGTGACGCTGGTCTCCTCGGACGCAGGGGGCCTGCAGGGAAATGGTGCGAGCAACTGGGTCAGTATGTCCTCAGATGATCGGTACGTAGTCTTCCAATCCTCTGCCACCAACCTGGTCGACCCGGCAACAACGGGCGAGCAGATCTTCCGCAAGGAGCTGCTCACCGGAGAGGTCGAGCTGGTTTCCTCCGGGATCGGGGGCGTGGAAGGCAACAATGTTTCGAATCGTCCGGTCATCTCCCCGGACGGCAGGTACGTGGCTTTCGAATCCCTTGCCACCAACCTGGTCAGCCCGGCGACGACTAACAGGCAGGTCTTCCTCAGGGATATAAGGAGGGAGGAAACATTCCTGGTCTCGATGGACGCCACGGGGGCGGAAGGCGATGGCGACTCATATATGCCGTCCATCTCCGATGACGGCAGGTACGTGGCTTTCGAATCCCTTGCCACCAACCTGGTCAGCCCGGCCACCGCGGGCTGGCAGGTCTTCCGCAGGGACATGTCGGGGGAAGTCGAGCTGGCCTCGGCGGACGCGGGGGGAACGCCGGGGAACGGAAACGCCGATTTCAGTGCGGATATCTCCCCTGACGGCAGGTACGTGTGCTTTACTTCCGATTCCACCAATCTGGTTACACCGGGCACGTCGGGCAAGGAGCTCTTCAGCAAGGACATGCTGAACGGCGAGGTCGTGCTGGCTTCCTCGGATGCATCGGGGGCAGAGTCGAACAACGGGAACGGCTACCCTTCCTATTCCAGCGACGCCAGGTACGTGTCCTTCTGCTCTAATGCTTCCAACCTCATCCCCGGTATAACAGGCTCACAGATCTACCGCAAGGACCTCGTCACAAGAGAGATCGTCCTCGTCTCCGCGGATGCTTCCGGAAACCAGGGGAACTCAGGTTCCGGATATTCCTCTATCTCGGCTGATGGCCGCTACGTGGCTTTCGGTTCGCAGGCCACCAACCTGGCCAGCCCGGCCACCACCGGGTGGGAGATCTTCCGCAAGGATATCGTTACCGGAGAGATCGTAATAGTCTCCGCGGCTTCGGGAGGGACAGAGGGTAACGGCGACAGCAGGTATCCCTCCATCTCCGCGGACGGAAGGTACGTGGCCTTCGATTCCAAAGCCACCGACCTGGTCATCCCGGCAACAACGGGTGAACAGGTCTTCCTCAAGGAGTTGGCCACCCCCTACCACTTCTATTTCGCGGAGGGGTACACCGGCGCGGGCTTCCAGGAGTACCTCTGCCTGGGTAACCCGGGGGACGCCGGAGCCTTTGCCACCATCACCTACATGTTCCCGGACGGCACCACCCAGGAGCAGGAGGTGGAGCTGGGCGCCAACTCCCGCGTCACCGTGGATGTGAACGCGGCGGTGGGGCCGGACCGCGAGGTATCGGCCATGGTGGCATGCGATCTACCCTTCGTGGCCGAGCGGCCTATGTACTTTGCATATCAGGGTACCCTGAAGGGAGGACACGACGTGGTGGGTGCGCCCGCCCCCGCCTGCAACTGGTACTTCGCCGAGGGCTATACGGGTGCGGGCTTCGACGAGTGGATCTGCGTCCTCAACCCCGGCGACCTTCCCGCCGAGCTCACCTTCCGCTTCCAGACCCAGGAGGAGGGGGAGAAGCGTGTAACCGGTTTCGTGGTGGGGCCGCACACCCGCGCCTCCTTCAAGGCCAACGACCTTCTGGGTGGAGGTTCCTACCAGACCTCGCTCAAGCTGGAAGCGAACCACCCGGTGGTGGCGGAGAGGCCCACGTACTTTTCCTACACCGGCAGAGGGAGCTGGGGATGGACGGGGGGGCACTGCGTCATGGGGGCCACATCGCTGGCCACGAACTATTTCTTCGCCGAGGGCACGACGCGGGCCGGCTTCGAGGAGTGGCTGTGCATACAGAACCCGCAGGATCATAAGATCGATGTGTACTACGAATACGTCCTTTCCGATGGAAACCACCTGGATTTCTATGCTTACGGCATAGAACCCGGTAAGCGCATCACTATCTACGTACCAAACGATATCGGCACGGAGAAGGACGCCAGCGTCGGAGTTTCCGCCTATGGGGATTACTTCCTGGTGGAACGCCCCATGTATTTCGAGTATTCCGGCCTTGGAGACTGGGGATGGACGGGGGGACACTGCGTCATCGGCAGCACTGAAAGGGCTTCGGAATGGTTCTTCGCCGAGGGCTACACCGGTGCCGGCTTCGAGGAGTGGTTGTGCATCTGGGCGGCTAACGATGTGACCATAACTTACTACCCCGAGGGGGGCGGTGATCCCATCGTGCGCAACCACGAAGTGGCGTCCTGGACCCGCCTGACCGTGCCGGTAAACGTTGATGCCGGGTCCGAACAGGCCGTTTCGGCCAGGATCTCCTCCTCCAGTACCATATACGTGGAGAGGCCCATGTACTTCAACTTCCATGGCACGTGCCCCGGCGGCCACGACACCATGGGCTTCACCCCGTAGCATAGGGGGGTCGTATCTTCGTTTTACGGTCTTTTAGCGTTCGTGGCAAGTTGGATTTGCCCCGGCGATAACCGAAAAACGAAGATACGACCCCATTTACGCTATGCCTGTTGCTCCTTCATCATGGCCTTGAGCTCGCGCTTGAGGACCTTGCCCACGGCGCTGGTGGGGAGGGTGTCGAAGAACTCGACGACCTTAGGCACCTTGTAGGGGGCCACGGTATCGCGCAGGTACTGGAGGATATTCTCCCTCTCCTCGTCGCTCTTCTCGATCCCCGGCTTGAGCACCACCGCGGCCATGACCCTCTCCGAGCCCGGGCGGTCGGGGTCCGGAAAACCGAAGGTGGCGGACATCTCGACATCGGGATGCTTGTCCAGCTCGTCATCGAGCTCGCGGGTGAAGACCTTGTAGCCGGAGACGATGACCATGTCCTTGAGGCGGTCCACCACGTAGAAGTATCCGTCCTCGTCCATGCGACCCAGGTCCCCGGTGTGCATCCAACCGCCGCGCAATGCGTAGGCCGTCTCCTCGGGCTTGTTGTAGTAACCCTTCATCACCTCAGGGCCCCGTATGCAGAACTCCCCCGTCTCCCCCAGGGGGACGGGCTCGTCCGTCTCCGGGTCCGTCAGTTTCACCTCCGTGTCCGGGTAGGGCAGGCCCACAGAGCCCACCTTCTTCTCCCCGTAGCGGGGGTTGCAGACGGCGACGGGAGAGGTCTCGGTCATGCCGTACAGCTCTATGAACTTGCTCTTCCCGATGACGCTCTCCATGGCGATTATGCTCTCAGGCGGCATGGGAGCGGCGCCGCTGATGGCCCACTTTACCTCCGAGAAATCCAGCGCCCTGAATTCCGGCTTCTTCAGCAGCTCGAAGTAGATCGTGGGGACGTTGACCATGGAGGTGGGGTGGTGCTTTTCTATGGCAGTGATGATGGAATCCAGGTCGCGGGGGTTGGCCACGCAGATCTGGCCCAGGCCGCCCTGCAGCAGGCCGGCGGCCATGGCCAGCCCGGCCATGTGGAACATGGGGAATGCCGAGATACTCACCTCGCCGTTGTAACCCGGCTCGTCCGCCCAGGTGAGGGTCTGCTGGCAGTTGGCCATGAAGTTCGCCTGGGTGAGCACCGCGCCCTTGGGCAGCCCCGTGGTGCCCCCGGTGTACATGATGAAGATGGTATCGTCCATGGTGCGTGGGACGAGGACGGGGTCCTCGGGCATGTCAGCTATGGCGTCGAAGAAGGAGGCCACCGTCTTGCCGGGTATCTCCTGTACCTCCACGGGGGGAAATTCCCCGGGCATGAAATCGGTTGTGCCCGCCACGATGACCGTGGAGAAGCCGCACTTGTCCGCCACCGCCGCGATGGCCCCGAAGAGCAGGTCCATGGTGAGCACGACCTTGGCGCCGGAGTCATTGAGCTGGTGCTCCATCTCGTGGGGGGTGAGCAGGGGGCTTAGGCCGGTGGATACGCAGCCCGCCTTCTGCACCGCGACCATGGCTATATAGTTGGCCGGGATGTTGAGCGCGTGCAGCCCCACCACGTCGTCGGGCTTCAGCCCTATCTTTATGAAGTAGGCCGCCAGCTGGTTGGAGAGGCGGTCCACCTCGTTGAAGGTGAGGGTGTTGTCCATGTAGATGAGGGCGACGTTGTCCCCCACCTTCTCCACCGCCTCCCGGAACTTCACGGCGTAAGGCTTGTTCTCGTATTCGAGGTGTTCCGGGACGTGGTCGTCGTAATGCGCAAGCCACGGCTTCCGCGAGTAGACATCGTCGGCCTGGGACTTGCCTGCAGTGGTATCGCTCATGTGTTAACCCCTTTCTCGGACCCCTCCCGTACCAGATAAGAAACAGCATACACCAAAGCCAGTCCGGGGGTGTGCTGGTTCATTACATCGCGGACACTTGCTCCCTATCCCTGCTCCCATTATCCCATTTCTCCAGGAACTCCATGGGCGTG
>JAFGDU010000005.1 GCA_016931915.1 Actinomycetota bacterium | reverse complement strand
GTGGTGGGTGAGGGACAGGACGTCTCCCTGGTCGTGGACAGCGACCTGCCCGTGGTGGCGGAACGCCCCATGTACTTCAACTACCGCACCCCTTCCACCCCTGTCCCGTACCCCCTGGCGGAAGCGGAGGGTTTACTGCTTATCAGCCCCATCAGCTACCAGGAGACGGTCGGGATCATGTATCACGAGGCCTCGCAGTACGACATCCATAACGAGTTGGCGCGCGCCCGGGTCATGGTGCCGGAGGGCGGTTGCGTGCGCGATGACAACCCGGAGGCCCGTTTCCCGGGCTGGGAGCCCGAGCGCTGGGGTGATCCCTACTATTGGGTACAGGATTCGCGCGGAAGAGGCACCTTCTCCACCACCGCCGTCGACGTGGGCGCCAAGGCCGGATGCGCTGTGCTCTCCCCGGTGGACGGCGTCGTCGACAACGTGGAGCCCTACGCATTGTACGGATCGTATCCCGACCAGCGCGTGGCCATCATCCCCGATGGGCACCCCGACTTGAGGGTGATCGTCGTCCATATCGAGACGGGGGTAAACCAGGGGCAGAGGGTTGCCGCGGGCGAGACCGTACTGGGTACGGTGCGCGCCCTGTCCCGCTACTTCCGCAGCGATATCGGCAGGTACTACACGGGGGACATGGGCGACCACGCCCACGTGCAGATCAACCTTGTCCCCCAGGGAGTTACGTTGGGTGGTAAGTAATGGGAAATGGGGTCAGGTCTTGGCATTTCGTCACACAGCTTTATATAAGGAAGATGCGTCGGCAAGACGAAACGCAACACCTGACCCCACCCTACGGTGAACAGAACGCAACGTTGGGTAGTAGGTAATGGCATAAGAAAAAAGGGCGGGTCGTAGGACCCGCCCTTTTCGTTCGTTCTTCTTATTCCACGGGCAGGATCTCCATCAGGGGGATGTCCCGCAGGTGGGTGTAGGTGAAATAGGAGCTGCCTGTACGTGCCCAGTAATGTTCGTTGAATGCCTCCCAGGTATAGAGTTCGCTCGGCAGGCCCCAGTCCCATACCTCGAGTATTCCCCTCACCTCGATGTAGGCGCTGAACTTGTCGATTGCCGCGCCGTTGGTGTCGAAGGTGAAGATGACCCTGGCGTCGTCCCCCACATGATCGGGGTAGCGGGCCCCAACGTCGTTTCCATAGTGGTTGCCGCGCCTCCAGAGGTAGGACTGGCTGCTGCTCGCCTTCCCGAAGAGGATGAACGAGCGCCCCCCGCTGTGCAGGATCAACTGCAGGGGCATGTAATCCAGGGAACGGTCGTTGTTCCACCATTCCACGGTGATGTTCAGGTGTACGTAATTTGCGGAGCTCCAGTTGGCGTTGTAGATGTCAGGGGTGAACCAGTTTTTAATCACGCTCTGCGGGTCGATGTCCGACGAAGGACCGACCGCCCTGAAGATGTACCTGTAGTCTCCCCAGTCTACGTAAGGATGAGCCGGCTCCTCGACCACAACCTCCTCGGTCGTGGTCACGGTCTCTTCCGCCGGTTGGGTCTCCTCGCTTTCCTGTGCCCAGGCCCATCCAACAAGCAAACCAGACATGAGAAAACAGAGGAGGGCTATCAGCAAGATCTTCTTCATCACCTGGCCCCCTTCTCTAACCTTTTCCGACTTACCTTAATCAGGAAAATACCTAATCAATTGTAACATATCGGCATTTTTGCGCAGCCTCTTGAACGCGTGAATGCTCTCTGGCGTTGGAAGGATATTGAGACATCCCCGGGTTCATGGCGCTGCGCTATCCCCCGCGCTCAACTGGCTGAGAGGTAAACGAGCCAGAGGCACCGTCTGTGGCTGTTCCAGGTTCGTCCAATCGATACCGTTCAGGACCACTTCAGCCTGCTCCATCACGAAGGATGAGTTAAGAGCCCGTGAATAGGGCGCCAGTTCCATGGTGACGATATAGACGTGGTTTTCACCCACCTTGTCCGGGAAATCGGTATAGTCGCGCCAGATATAAGAATTGCGGCTGTAGTCCTTGCCGAATATGCGGTACTCTCTTCCCTTGCAGTTCAGAAGGATCTGCAGGGGTGCCTTGAGCTCGGAATGTTCGTCTGCGAGCATGGTTATCCTGACGCGTAGATGCACGTAGTCACCGCCATAGTCCACGACCTCGCTCGTTGGGTTGAGGTCCCTGTCCCTCCATGCCCCCATGAAGGTGTAGCGGTAATCGTACCAGTCCACCGAGGGATAAGCCTCCTCGTCCACCTGCTGCTCCTGCGTTTCCTGCGCCGGCTCCTCGCTCACGGGGTTTACGTCCGGCGGCTCTTCCGCGCTCCCACCGGAGCACGAGGCGAGGAAGAGGCCGCAGGCGAGTATAAAGATGCATGTGGGCATGACCCAAGGGCCTCTTTCGCCAACCCGTCCCCTCAACTGGAACTCCTTCCCTCCGTTGCATTATCGCCACTATCGGAATAGAGAGAATATCAGCGATCGATCCTGCAGGATATTACTTCGTCTATCTTCGCCGACTACCTTTACGCCGGCTGCGATCCAAAACACCAGGGAAGATCCGCCGCACTCGGTGTGATGCAGGTATTTCAGCCTCTGTCCGCTCCATACCTGGGATGTATGCGAGGCAGCCCGCATCGATTGCGCCGCACGCTTCATGTAGATTGCACGGGTGATTCCATGCTCTCGCTCAGCTCTTCCTCCAGGGCATCGACGACGCTGGTATAGGCCACGATACTGCGGTGGATGAGGTCCATGGCCTCGGATACCTTTCTCGCCAGGCTGGGGTCCTCGGCCACCTCCTTGATCTGGCGCAGGATATCCAGGACCTGTTTCATCGAGCGTACGAAGTCGCCGGCCGAGTATTGGGGATAGCTGGATGACATGTATTCCAGGTCCTCTCCGCTGGCCCAGTCGTGTACCACGCGCGTAAAACCGGCGTCCACCGCACGCAGGAGGTCCAGCCTCTGCCTGGATTCCATGGTCTTGATGCGCCCCTCCAGGGAGCGCGCGCGGGCTACCGCTTCCTCCAGAGTCGGGGTGGGGATGTTGGGCGATGCGGCGGGCTCGCGCCCCCTGCCGCGTCCTCCCGCCCGGCGGGAAGCCGGCCTCTCCCGCGACTCGAACACGAAGATGGAGGCAAAGGCGGCCGTCTCGGCGGCATCGAGCGGATGGAACAACCCTTCTTCCAGGCATTCCACCAGCAGCAGGTCGCACTCGTTGTAGATGCGGCTGAGCATGAGCCCCCTGGAGGTGGGCCTGTCGTCCTCGAGGTAGCCGAGGCGGCCGAGCACCCTCATTATATCGGCGAGGCGGCGCGAGGAGACGTCGCTGCGCGATTCCATCTGCTTCTCCACACGGGCGATCTCCCCACAGATATTCTGTATCTGCCGGCATACCTGCATGCATTGTTCGCGGTCATCGCAGGCATGGCAGACCTTGCCCGCCAGCTCCTCTCGGGCGGCCACCAGCTCGCTGCGGTGAGGCAAGGTGTGCTCGCCTTCCCATTCCTCGGGCGGCGGGATGTTGAAGCCGGCCAGTGCCTGGCGGAGCTTCTTCTCCTTTGCCTTGCTGTCGGCGGAAAGAAACGATTCCCCCAGATGTCCTATGGCCTGTGGGGGCAGCGGGAACTGCCCGTAGGAGACCTTGAGGAAATGGCCGCGGTCATCCATGGTCGACACGCGCGGATTGCCGTACTTGTCCTCGGATATCCCCAACACCACCGCGGGCCGGCGCGCGCCCTTGCGGTGAAGGACGATGACGTCACCCTCAAGGAGCTCCTCGAGCTCGCGGTTGATCAACTCCTTTCTCCTGCGCTTGCGCTCCTCCGCCATCTCCTTCTCCATGCGGGAGACCTCCGTACGCAGCTCGAGGTAGTCCATGGCGTCACCGCGCTCGCATGCCACCTTTTTTTCGTAGGAGCGCTTCCGTCTGTTCATCTTGCTCTTGGAGCGTTCGAGCTTGACCACGTCGCGATCGGCGTGGAACTGGGCGAAACTCGAGTTCAGCAAGTGCACCGCCGTCTCAACGTCGTTATAGCGCAGGAGGTTGACGGCCATGTTGTAGGAGAGGGTAAAACTGGAGCTTATGGGCAGGCTCTCCATCTCCGCCAGCTTCTGCACCTGTGCGAACTGCACCATGGGGTTGTAGAGGGTCACCGCGTTTCCGACCTTGTCTATGCCCCTTCTGCCGGCCCTGCCGGTGAACTGGGTGTACTCGGTGGAGGTGAGGAACTCGTGGCTTTCACCGCTGAACTTGTACAGCGATTCGATGACCACCGTCTTCGCGGGCATGTTGATGCCCAGGGAGAGGGTCTCCGTCGCGAACACCACTTTAACCAGGCCCTGGGCGAAGAGGTCCTCGACTATCTCCTTGAAGATGGGGAGGCGCCCGGCGTGGTGTGATGAAAGGCCTTTCTTCAGGGCCTCCAACCACTGGTCGAAGCCGAAGACCTTGAGGTCCTGGTCGGGTAGCAAGGCCATGCGCGCCAGTACCTGCTCCTCTATGGACTTTTTCTCCTCGGGGGTGGTAAGGTCGGCCCCGGCCTCCATGCAGTGGGTTACGCCCGCGTCGCATCCCGCACGGCTGAAGATGAAATAGATGGCCGGGATCATGCCCGATTTGAACAGGCGGTACACCACGTCCGCGCGGCGGGGGATGAGATGCCTGGTGCGGGGTTGTCTGCCGCCCCTTCCACCCCGCTTCTTCATTGATCTCTCGTACTCGTCAACCACCCGGGGGGAGCGGCCCGAGAGCAGATTGACCATGATGCCGCCGATCATGTAGTAGTGCCGCAGGGGGACCGGCCGCTGATCGTGGTAGATGGTCACCACGTCACCGCGCAAGTCATTGAGCCACTCGCCGAACTCGCGGTAGTTGGATACGGTCGCGGAGAGCCCGATGATCTTCACGTCCACCGGAAGATGAATGATTATCTCCTCCCATACGGCGCCTCGAAACGGGTCCATGAGGTAATGGCACTCGTCCAGGACCACGTAACGCAGGCCGTACAGGGTATCGGAGCGCTCGTAGATCATGTTGCGCAGGACCTCGGTTGTCATGATCACCACGGGCGCCTCGCCGTTTATGCTGTTGTCGCCGGTCAGCAGCCCTACGTTCTCCACTCCGTAGACGGCACAGAAATCGCGGTACTTCTGGTTGCTCAGGGCTTTGAGCGGCGTAGTATAGAAGGTCTTATTGCCGCCCTTTTCTGCAAGCCAAACCGCGAATTCCGCTATCACCGTCTTGCCGGAACCCGTGGGGGCGACTACCAGCACGGAACGATCGCCGGCCAGATGCTCGATTGCCTCGTGCTGGAAGCGGTCGAGGGGAAAATCGTATCGCGACTCGAACTCGGCTATCTCACGTGTCTCTCTCTCACTGTTCACGCTACCATTTTAGCAGAAGCGAAGCCCCCAGGTTTTGGACTATTATATTCTAGGCAATGATTGTGTGAAAAAGCATGGATCGCGTGGAGGTCTCGCCGTGCGCATCGCCGAGCTGCAGTTAGGGCAGGAGAAGGAAGCCATCGCTTTCCTGGAGCTCGACCCCGTCCGCAACCTGCGTATAATCTGGGCGCTGCGCCGCTGGGGACTCTTCGACCTGGGGCTGGCGGAACAGGGTAGGTACCTTGCGGCCCGTAACTCAGGCGGGATACATGGGCTGCTGCTTTTCAACAACCAGGGCATGATGAGGCTGGCGGCGCGGGGCGACACGGCATGTGAACTGGCGCAACGGGCGCTCTCCCTGTGGGACATGCCGCAGGTCCTTGCGGGTACGGAGGAAGAGGTGGAAGAGCTCCTCGCCGGCGTGGACGCGCTTGCGCGATCGGTGGAACACAGGGAGGAGGAGGTCAGCCTGGCACTGTCGGGGGACGAGCTCATCCCCTGCTGGGGAAGGGCGGAGGCGGCCGGCGAGGATGATATGGAATCCCTGGTAACACTGGAGATGATGCTGCACGAGGAGCTCCTGGGCAGCCGTCCCGAGAGATGGATCGTCCGCTCCCAGATAAGGAGGTCGCTGGAGGACGGCACCGCCGCCCTGGTCAGGTGGGACGGAAAGGGCGCGGCCAAGGCTGAGATCGAGGCGGCGACCCCGCACGCCGATGAACTCGGCGGAGTTTATACCGTCCCGCAGCTGAGACGCCGGGGCTTCGCGGCAGCCGCCTGTACCCTTGTTTGCAGGTCCTCCTTGCAGCGAGGCAAGACTGTGCGGCTCGAGACACAGCGCGACAACGACGCCGCCATCGGATTGTACGAGCGCCTGGGCTTCAAGGCTCTCTGGCCCCACCTGGCGGTGAGGTTCTCATAGAACTGATGATAGAATTAAGCGCAGCCTGCATGTAGCGATAATCGGAGGGCCTGCATGAACGCTGACGGCACGCACTGGAACCCGGATATGGAGACTCTGGGCAGGGAGGAACTCGAGGCGCTGCAGCTCGAGCGGCTCAAGGAGACCCTACAGCGCTGCGCCAGGAGCCCCTTCTACCAGGCATGGTTCCGCGACGCCGGGTTCGAGCCCGGCGGGTTCGAATCCCTCGAGGATATCAGGGGCCTTCCCTGCATGGAAAAGGACACCCTGCGGGGCGGCGACCCCACCCGGTTCCTCACCGTGCCACTCGACGACGTCGTGCGCATACACTCCTCCTCCGGGACAACCGGGCAGGCCACGGTCATCTTCCATACCGCCCGTGACATCGAGGCATGGGCGGAACTGGTGGCGCGCTGCATGTATATGGTGGGGGTGCGGCGCTCGGACGTCTTCCAGAACATGATGGGCTACGGCCTCTTCACCGGCGGCCTCGGGTTCCACTACGCGGCGGAGAAGATAGGCGCCCTGGTGATTCCCGCCGGTTCCGGCAACAGCCGGCGCCAGATACAGCTCATGCGGGATTTCCACACCACGGTCATACATATCATCCCCAGTTATGCCCTCTACCTGCTGGAGGTGTTCGGGGAACTCGGCGTCGACCCGCGGGGTGGAACCGACCTGCGCATCGCCTTCATCGGGGCAGAGCCCCACACCGAGGGGCTGCGGCGGCGGGTGGAGGAAGCCTACGGCGTCAGCGCCTATAACTCCTACGGCCTCTCGGAGATGTGCGGACCCGGGGTGGCCTTCGAGTGCCCGGAGCAGGAGGGCATGCACGTGTGGGAGGACAGTTTCCTCATGGAGGTATTAGACCCGCTTACCCTGGAACCGGTCGAGGAGGGCAAGGAGGGCGAACTGGTGTTCACCTCGCTGAACCGCGAGGGCATGCCGCTGCTGCGCTACCGCACGCGCGACCTGGCCTCCGTCTACCGGGGCGAGTGCCCATGCGGCAGGGTGCACCGTCGTATCTCGCGCATCAAGGGGCGCAGCGACGACATGTTCATCGTCAAGGGCGTGAACGTTTTCCCCATGCAGGTGGAGAAGGTTCTCCTGGGAGTGTTGGGGGTGGGCTCGAATTATCAGATCGTACTGGACACCGTGGGCGCGATGGACGAGATGCGCGTCCTGGTGGAAGTAGCCGGTGAGCTCTGGCATGGCGAGGTGCGCGAGCTCAACCGCCTGCGGCGCAGGATCATGGAGGAGCTGCGCCAGGAGGTGCTGGTGACGCCGTTGGTCGAGCTGGTGGAGCCGGGTTCCCTGCCCGCCGGAGAGGGTAAGGCGGTGCGGGTGGTGGATAAGAGGGAACACGCGAGACACGCGAGGGGGGATTGAAGATGGCCAACCAGGTAAACGTCTTCGCCCAGAACCAGCCCGGCAGGCTGGAGCGGCTGACCGAGGTGCTTCTGGAGGAGGGAATCAACATCCGCGCTATCACCATCTCCGGCGCCGAGGAGTACGGGGTGATCAAGCTTCTCGTGGACGACCCCGGCAAGGCCTTCGAGGCGCTGCAGAGGGAGGGGTTCTCGGCTTTCCTGAAGGAGGTCATCGCCGTGGTCATGGACGACCGGCCCGGCGGCCTGCACCGCGTCTGCCGGGTCCTGGGCGACAGCGGCGTGAACGTGGAGGATGCTTACGGTTTTGTTTTCCAGGACCGCAAGACCGCGATCCTCGTGGTCGAGGTGGACAAGATCCCCGAGGCGGAGGATATACTGCGCGCCAAGGGGCTGGAATTCCTGAGCGACGACGAACTCTACTCCCTGTAAAGGCAGCCTTTCCATCGCCCGGCGGGGGTATGTGACATGAAATACGGGCGGCAGATCTCGTCGGGAGGCGTTCTTTACCGCTCGGCCGCCGACGTCTACGAGGTCGCCTTGATCAAACCCAGGGGCGGAAGGGTATATGCCCTCCCCAAGGGGCTTATCGATGCCGGGGAAGACCCGGAAGAGACCGCACTGCGGGAGGTGCGCGAGGAGACGGGTATGGACGGGGAGATCATCTCTCCACTCGGCTACATCCGTTACTACTATTACTCCAGGGAGGAGGATACGCGTTACTTCAAGCTGGTCCATTTCTTTCTCTTGCGCTACCTGGGGGGCAGCGAGAAGGACCACGATCGGGAGGTCGAAGAGGTAGTGTGGGTTCCGGCGCAAGAGGCCCTCGGGCTACTCGCCTACAAGGGGGAGAAGGAGGTCCTGGCGCGCGCACTGGATATACTGAATGAGCGGGAGGATGAGGGTGGGGATGGCCGTGAAGGGTGAGGGCCGCGCGGATATCCCACAGGTCATCTTTACCCTGGGCACGAGCACGCGCGGCATGGAGGAGTTCATCGCCATACTGAGGGCCAGGAATATCGCGAGGGTCTGTGACGTGCGCTCCTTTCCCGGCAGCCGGAGATACCCGCAGTTCTCCCGCGAAGCCTTTGCCGCCTCCCTGCGGGAAGCGGGCATAGATTACGTCTGGCTGGGGGAACAGCTCGGCGGTTACCGCAAGGGAGGTTACGAAGCGCACATGAAGACGCCCGACTTCGAGGCCGGTCTCGAGGAGCTGCAGCGGCTCGCCTCACTGGCGCCGTCGGTGGTGGTCTGCGCGGAAGCCCTGCCCTGGAGATGCCATCGTCGCTTTATCGCGGGGGCACTGGAGGAGCGTGGCTGGAAAGTCATCCATGTCATCGATGCCTCCCGCGACTGGGCACCGGTCGAGCGCGGGCGGAGACTGCCCCTGTTCGAGGAGTAGCGGGGCCGTGGTCCGTAGCGCGGACCATGCAAAAAGGCAGTTTGATGGCGCTGTACGCAGCTGGAACTGCCCACCGGCCCGCTTCGTCTCAATTGATTGACTGACTGGTTGCGCTATATTGCACGAGGGTAAAGCGTGAGGCAGTCCGTGTGTAGGAGCCGGATGAGAAAAGCATGGCGGAGGAGCGCGGTTTTTCCTCCCAGCGTGGTTGTGTTATTTTTAGTGCGTGCCTGAAGGCGCACTTATGAAAGCGAGGGGATATGCGTATGAGAAAGAAGGGGGCTTTATTCCTCCTGGTCGGTATGGTCGCGGCTGTCTCCCTCATGGTGGTCGCCTGCGGCGACAGCACCTCCGAGGGTCTGATGAAAAGGGAGCTGCCCGAGAACGCTACGCCGGAGAAGATCATGCTCGACGGGTTGAACGCCACCGATGCCGCGGAGACGCTGCACTACGTCTTTGACTACTCTTTCATCATCCCGCCCACGGGCCAGCAGGCGTATACCAGCGAGGTGGCGTTGAACGGCGAGGGCGACTATGACGCCGGCTCCGGGAATGCCCGGGCTCACATGTCCTGGCCGTCCTTTGAGATAGAGTTCGATTACGTGCTCTACGACGGCGTGCAATACTACAGCAGTGAGGAAGGCGGCCCCTGGTACGAGCTGCCGGCCGGGTCTTCGCTCAGCATCCCCAGCATCTCGGAGATAACCCGCAACACCGCAGAATACATGGATAATTTTCAGAAGATCACCCGCCTGGAGGACGCGGTCGTGAACGACCGTGACTGTTACCATATCGCCATGGTGCCCAACTTCGACGCCATCATGGAGAACGAGCAGTTTCTGGACATGGTCCAGGGCGACCAGGAGCAGCTCGACGAGGAGAGCCTGTCCAGGCTGGAGAACATCAAGGAATCCCTCAAGGACGCGAGCGTCAACTACGAGTATTGGTTCGACAAGGAAACGCTGGTCCTGCGGCGCACCCTGTACAACATCGAGATGGTGGAGCAGGGGGACGAGCAGAATCCCCCCTACACCGTCAAGCTCATCATGGAGATCGACTTCCCCCTCTACAACCAGGAGGTGGATGTAACCAAGCCCGAAGTATCCATGATGGACAAGGGCTGATACCGGGGGTGAAGGGTTTGACCAGTAAAGCTACCTTTCTTTCTATCCCGCTGTGCCTGTTCCTGACCGCGACGTTGGTCCTGGCCGGTTGCGGCGGCAAGAGCCAGGATCCACAGGAGACGCTCGCCGCCGCCACCCGGGCTGCAAGCGAGGCGGGTAGCGCCCATGCCCAGCTCAACGTGGTCATCTCGCCCCTGGATGAGGGGCCGGGCATGGCCCTGAATATCATGGGCGATGCCTGGCTCGACATGAACAGGGATATGCTTGAGGCCAGATTCACGGTCATGGGGTTGGAGCTGTCGCTGCGCTACGTGGATGACACCGCCTATCTCAACCTGGGGGGCGACTGGTACGTTTTGACCTCCGATATCGTCGCGGGCGTAGGCGAGGGCGCCATCGCTGCCATCGTCAGGGTGCTGGCATCCGTGCCCGAGATACTCTCCTCGAACATCGGGGTAAAGGAGTTGGGGACGGAGAAAGTGGGCGATTACGAGTGCACCAGGATGGAGGTCATGCCGGACCTGCAGGCCATCTCCTCCCTGGAGAACGTCGCAGAGCTAGCCGGGGAACTGGACATGGACGCGGATGAACTGATGGCGTTCCTCGAGGATGCGGATATCGTCATAGAGGTCTGCATACAGAACGATGAGCCCGTGATACGCGAGGTCTACGTGGCCGCCACCTCGGAGCTGCCCTCCGTGGGAGATATCATGGGCATCGCCCTTCTGCCCGAGATGGCGCGCGTCGAGATCACCATGGACTTCCCGGAATACGGCATGGAGGTGGATGTCCAGGCGCCGGAAGACGCCCAGCCCTTCGAGGGCCTCTGAGGTTTTCCCGAGCCCGGGGGTAGTGATTCTCGCTCCGCTACCGGAGACCAGCCACGGTTGTTCTTCCGACCCGAGCCTTGGGGTAACGGCCTCGCTCCGCTAAAATGCTACGCTGCGACCGACCCCATAGTTCTCGGGTAAGTTGGGCGCATACCGAGCCATGATCCTCCTGATGACGCACTCGCTCCGCTTGACAGACCCCGGTTCTCGAGAAGTGTGTACTGAGCTGAACGACACCTGGATGGGATCTTTTTTCCTAGCCTCTATATATGCACGCATGCTCTCAATGTCGCTTCGGACCGATCCCCGGTTAAGCGATGCAAACAACGCATGGGGTTGCTCACACGGATGGGGTTCGACAGAGGACGTGGCAGCGCAGATCACGGGTGCCAGGCCCCCACGTTCGGAAACGTGGAGGCGACAGGCACCGCCGCACCTCGCTTCGCTCGGCACAGTCGCTTTCGCAATGCAAACTGTCGGACGGAAATGCTCACACGGATGGGGTTCGACAGAGGACGTGGCAGCGCAGATGGTGTTGCTTCGGACCGACCTCTTCTTTGCATGCAGGTTTGTCAGGTCTTTAGCGTGCAGGAGATGATCTTATTGAGGTCGATGGGCTGTATGTCGGTGACCTCGAAACCACCGAAGCCGGCACCGCTCAGCACGTTCTCCCATTCCTCCACCGTGATCAGGTATTCGCCCTCTCCCCGCAGCACCAGCGGGATGGCCTTCGCTTCGCCCAGCATCATGTTCCATGCGCCGTGCTCCAGGGAGTAGACGGCCTTGGCCACCATCCTCTCGATCACGTCCCGCCACCAGGCGGGGTCGTCGGGATCGTGGGGAACGCCGCAGAAGGGGTCGGCGTGGACGAGGAGGCCGCCGGGCACAAGGACGCGGGCCAGCTCTCGCGCGCAGGAAGCCTTGAGGTCCGGGGGGACGTGATGGAGGGCGAGGGACGAAACGACGATGTCGAAGCTCCCGTCCGGGAACGGGACATTCAGGGCGTCGCCGGCGGTTATCTCGACCTCGGGCCGGTCCCGGAAGCGCTTCGCGCTCACCTCCCTCATGCCGGCCGAGGGGTCCACGCCCGCGATGCGCGAGGCAGGGTGTCTCTGCAGCATCAGGGCGATGAGGTTGCCAGTGCCGCAGCCAAGGTCGAGGAATTTTCTTCCATCGCCTTCCGGTATCGCCCCGACCACGGCTTCGAGCATGCGCGCATACGTGGGGTCCGCGAGAAACGCCTCGTCGAAGCGGCCCGCTACCTCGTCCCAATCAGCCAAATTACGCCTGCCTTACTCGAGTTCCTTCTCGAACATGATGTTGCTCAGGCCGAAACCGTACGCCCGGTAGAACCTTATGGCCCCTTCGTTGTCGTTGGTGGTGTCGACGCCGATCTCGCAGCAGTCCCTCTCCACGGCGCGGGCGAAGGCCTCGCCCATTAGCCTTTTACCCAGGCCCCGTCCCCGGTACCCGGAGTTGACGATGAGCAGATCGATATAGGCTGAAGGCCTGTTCTCGTAGAGGGATTCGACGACGGACACGTTCAACATGCCGGCGATCTTGCCCTCGACTTCCGCCACATAGATATACTGGTCACTGTGGTCGAGGAAGCGACGGTAGGTCGCGCGCACTACCTCGCTGTCGATGGGCTTGTGGCCGTCGCCGAAGTGGTGCCGCAGTTCCAACACCAGCGCGAAGACATCCTCGAAATCCTCCAGCCGCGCCTCCCTGATGATCCCATCCATCGCGAAACCTCCGCTTCATTGCTTAAGTGATCATGAAGATATTATCAGATTCTCGAATTGAAAAGCGCTGCACGGCTATCAGCGACCTGCTGCTATTTGATATCATAGCCGTAATCGCATTGCCGGAGGTAAGCATGTACTTTCAGGATATGATCATGGCCCTGCAGGCCTACTGGACGGAGCGCGGCTGCGTCCTCGTACAGCCCCACGACGTGGAGGTGGGGGCGGGTACCTTCAACCCCGCCACCTTCCTGCGCGCCCTGGGGCCGGAGCCGTGGAAGGTGGCCTACGTGGAACCATCGCGCCGGCCCACCGACGGGCGCTACGCCGAGAACCCCAACCGCCTGCACCAGCACACCCAGTTCCAGGTGATCATCAAGCCCTCGCCCGATGACATCCAGGACATCTACCTGGAATCGCTGCGGGCCATAGATATAGACCCCAACCGCCACGACGTGCGCTTCGTGGAGGACGACTGGGAATCCCCCACCCTCGGCGCGTGGGGCCTGGGATGGGAGGTATGGCTTGACGGCATGGAGATCACCCAGTTCACCTACTTCCAGCAGGTGGGCTCCATCGACTGCCGCCCCGTTTCCGTGGAGCTCACCTACGGCATGGAGAGGCTGGCCATGTACGTGCAGGAGGCGGACAACGTCTACGACCTGCGCTGGAACGCCGATCTAACCTACGGAGACCTGCAGCGCCGGTCGGAGATCGAGTGGAGCACCTACTGCTTCGAGGAAGCGGACACGGACATGGTCTTCGACCTCTTCGACCGCAACGAGGCGGAGGCCAAACGCCTGTTGGAGAGGGGCCTGGTGCTGCCCGCCTACGACTGCGTCCTCAAGTGCTCGCACCTCTTCAACATCCTGGATGCCCGCGGGGTCATCAGCGTGACCGAGCGCACCGGCTATATCGCCCGCGTCAGGGATATCGCACGCGGGGCAGCCTCGGCGTTCCTTGCCCAGCGCGAGGAGATGGGCTTCCCGCTGCTCGAGGAGGGTTCATAATGGCCAGGGACCTGCTCTTCGAGATAGGCACCGAGGAACTCCCCTGGGGCGCGGTGCAGGACGGCCGCAGGCAGCTGGCCGAGAACGCGGCGGCACTGCTCTCGCGCGATAGATTGAACCATGGAGATATTATCGTCTATTCCACGCCGCGCCGGCTCACCCTGCTGGTGCGGGGGCTGGACGAAAGGCAGGAAGACATGGAGACCGAGGTGCGCGGCCCCTCGCGCGAGGCCGCCTACGACGCTAGTGGAAATGCCACCAGGGCGGCCGAGGGATTCGCGCGCTCCCGCGGACTGCAAGTAGGCGACCTGGAGATACGGGCCACGGAGAAAGGGGATTTCGTCTTCGCGGTGGTAAGGGAGGAGGGAAAGCCCGCCGGGGAAGTACTTCCAGGAGTGCTGGAGGAGCTCATCGGCTCCTTCTCCTTCCGCAAGTCCATGCGCTGGGGTGACGGCGAGTTCCGCTTCGCGCGCCCCGTGCGCTGGCTGCTGGCCCTCTTCGGGGACGAGATGGTCGATCTCTCCCTGGAGGGGATGCGTTCCGGACGCATCACCCGCGGCCACCGCTTCCTCTCGCCGGGCGAGGTGGAGGTGGCGGAAACCGGGACGTACCTGGAAACGCTGCGCGCCAATCACGTCCTGGCCGACGAGGAGGAGCGCCGCAGGGTTATCGTCTCCGGCATCGAAGAAGCTGTATCCGGAAAGGGGCTGCGCGCGGTACCGGCGGCCGACACCCTCTACGAGGTCGTGGACCTGGTGGAATATCCCCACGTGATCGTGGGGAGCTTCGACGAACGCTTCCTGGAGCTGCCGCGCGAGGTCCTGGAGACGGCCATGCAGGAGCACCAGCGCTACTTCCCGGTGGAGGACGAGAGCGGAGAACTGGCCGCCGCCTTCCTGGTGGTACACAACGGCGACCGGGCGCGGGAGGAGATCATACGCAGGGGCAACGAACGCGTGCTGCGTGCGCGGCTGGAGGACGCGGCTTTCTTCTACGGGGAGGACGTGCGCGTGTCCCTGGAGGACCGCCTGCAGGACCTCAAGGACGTGGTCTGGCAGGCCAAGCTCGGCAGCATGTACGACAAGTGCCAGCGCCTGCGCGAGCTGTGCGCGGATATCTGCAGCCGGGCGCATGTGGACACCGAGATCGAGGAGATGGCGAAGCGTGCCGCCCTGCTGTGCAAGGCGGACCTGGTCACCTCCATGGTGACGGAGTTTCCCTCCCTGCAGGGCGTCATGGGACGCATATACGCCCTGGCGGAGGGCGAGAAAAAGGAGACCGCCGAGGCCATCGAGGAGCATTACCTGCCGCGCTTCTCCGGCGATGCGAGGCCGGAAACGTGGACCGGGAACGTCCTCTCCCTGGCCGAGAAGGCGGATAACCTCGCCGGATGTTTCGGGGCGGGCCTGGCGCCGACCGGCTCGGAGGACCCTTACGCGCTGCGCCGGCAGGCGCAGGCGGTGATGCCCATCCTGGTAGATGCGG
The DNA here is from genome assembly GCA_016931915.1 of Actinomycetota bacterium. Taxonomy (GTDB): domain Bacteria; phylum Actinomycetota; class Geothermincolia; order Geothermincolales; family RBG-13-55-18; genus SURF-21. The sequence goes on along the minus strand of JAFGDU010000005.1, from coordinate 14,390 downwards.
CCATGCATCTCGATTTCGCGGCGGTGCTCGAGGAGGCCGCTTCCAGGCTGGGATTCTCCGACCCGCGGGGCGTGGCGGAGGAGGTAGCGGAATTCTGCCGCCAGCGCTGGAGGCAGGCGCTTATCTCGGAGGGCTTCGATTATGACCTGGTAGCAGCCGTACTGCCGTTGGCGCCGCACGATCCCTACGATGCGCGCCTGCGGCTGGAGGTCATAAGCAAGGCGCGCTCCCGGGGCAAGCTGCAGAAGGCCTACACGGGATTCGAGCGCTGCTATAACCTTTCACGCAAGGTGGAGGAGGCGAGTCTGGACGAGGGGCTCCTGCAGGAGGAGGCGGAGAGGAACCTCTATTCCAGGATGGTCTGGGCCCAGCAGCCCTTCCGCGACCACCTGGACGCGGGCGAACACGACGCGGCCCTGGGCATGCTCCTCGAGCTCGCTCCCGACGTCGACCGTTTCTTCGATACCATCTTCGTCATGGGCGAAGACGAGCGGCTGCGCGACAACCGCCTTGCCCTGCTCAGCGAGGTGGCGGGGCTGTTCCTGGAGTTCGCCGACTTCACCCAGGTCGTCACCGAGGCAGGCTGATCACCGGGGCCACCCCTCCACGCCAGGGGTCAGCCCTCCATTTTCAACGTCGATACCTTATGAGCCTGGGTTTTTCCTGTGATTGGCTAGTATAAAAATGGGCTTAAAAGCGTGGAGGCCTGACCCCCGACGTTGAAAATGGAGGGCTGACCCCAGTGTATTTGGGTACAATATCTATTATAATTTCTACTGTTTTGTTTCTTCCTGCGAGATCGCATCGGTCTCTGGCGGGATGACTGCACGAGACGGGACCTGTTAGGAGGAAAGCAACATGGCATCTGTGAAGTACGTCTATGATTTCAACGAGGGCGAAGCCGGGATGAAGCAGTTGCTCGGGGGAAAGGGCTCCAACCTCGCGGAGATGACCAGGCTGGGACTGCCCGTACCGCCCGGTTTCACCATAACCACGGAAGCCTGCAATTACTACTACAACGAAGGCGATTACCCCGATGGCCTGAAGGAAGAGATCGAACGGCACCTGCAGGGCCTGGAGAAGGAGATGGGAAAAAAGCTCGGCGACCCCGGCGACCCCCTCCTGGTATCGGTGCGTTCCGGCGCCGCCATATCCATGCCGGGAATGATGGACACCGTGCTCAACCTGGGCCTCAACGACGAGTCGGTGAAAGGTCTCGCGTCCCTCACCGGCGATGAGCGCTTCGCATACGATGCCTATCGCCGCTTCATCACCATGTTCTCGGACATCGTCATGGGGGTGGACAGGGAGAATTACGAAAACGAGCTCAACCACAAGAAGGACGAGCTGGGCGTCAAGCTGGACGTGGAGCTCGATGCCGCGGCCTGGAAGGAGCTGGTGGAGAAGTTCAAGGAGATAACGCGGGAAAAAGCGGGGCGCGACTTCCCCTCCGACCCGCGCGAGCAGCTCGATCTGGCCATCCGGGCGGTCTTCAAGAGCTGGGACAGCGACCGCGCCAAGACCTACCGCAAGCATTACGACATCCCCGATGACCTGGGGACGGCCGTGAACGTCCAGAGCATGGTCTTCGGCAACATGGGCGATGACTCCGCCACCGGGGTCTGCTTCACCCGCGATGCCTCCACGGGGGAGGCGCGGCGCTACGGAGAGTACCTCATAAACGCTCAAGGGGAGGACGTGGTGGCGGGCATCCGCACCCCCAACACCCTGGAGGAACTGGGAAAGGATCTGCCGGAGCCTTACGAGCAGCTCACCGGGGTCATGGACAAGCTGGAGAAACACTACCGGGACATGCAGGACATCGAGTTCACCATCGAGCAGGGCAAGCTGTACATGCTGCAGACCAGGACCGGCAAGCGCACCGGCGCCGCGGCCCTCAAGATAGCCGTGGACATGGTGGCCGAAGGTCTCATCGACGAGGAGCAGGCGGTGAGTAGGGTACAGCCGGAACAGCTGGACCAGCTCCTGCACCCGCGCCTCGACCCCGACGCGAAGTACGACGTCATCGCCAAGGGGCTGCCCGCCTCGCCCGGCGCCGCCGTCGGTGAGGTGGTCTTCGACGCGGATACCGCGGAGATGCGTGGCTCGCGCGGGGAGAAGGTCATCCTGGTGCGCTGGGAGACCACGCCCGACGACATACACGGCATCATCAACGCCCAGGGCGTGCTCACCAGCCACGGCGGCATGACCAGCCATGCGGCGGTGGTGGCCAGGGGTATGGGAAAGCCCTGCATCAGCGGCGCCGAGGCCATCAATATCAAGCAGGCGGAGAGGATATTCGAGGTCAACGGGCTGGTGGTGAAGGAGGGCGAGACCATCACCATCGACGGCACCTCGGGCAAGGTGATCCTCGGCGAGGTAAAGCTCATCGAACCGAAGGTGGACGAGAACCTGGAGAAGGTGCTGGGGTGGGCGGACAAACTGCGCAGGCTCGGGGTGCGCACCAACGCCGACACGCCGGAGGACTCCCAGCGGGCACGCGAGTTCGGCGCCGAGGGCATCGGCCTCTGCCGCATCGAGCATATGCTCATAGGCGAGGACCGCCTGCCCATAGTGAGGCGCATGATCCTGGCCGAGGGCGACGAGTCACGCGAGGAGGCGCTGCTCGAGCTCGAGCCGCTGCTGCGCAGGGACTTCGAGGGCATCCTGGAGATAATGGACGGCCTGCCTGTTACCATCCGCCTCCTGGACCCGCCGCTGCACGAGTTCCTCCCCAACCCCACCGACTTGAGGGTGGAGCTGGAGAGGTTGAAGCACGTACCCGGTGAAAGGGACGAGGTCGAGGCCAAGGAGAAGCTCCTCTCCCGCGTGCGGGCCGAGGCCGAGGCCAACCCCATGCTGGGCCTGCGTGGGTGCCGCGTCGGGTGCACCATGGGCGGAGTGACCGAGATGCAGGTCAGGGCCATCATCAAAGCCGCCTGCGATCTCAAGAAGAGGGGCAAGGACCCGCGGGTTGAGATCATGATCCCCCTGGTCGCCTTCCGCAAAGAGCTGGAGATAGAGAGGAAGAAGGTCATCGAGATCGCCGAGGGGGTCATTGAGGCCATGCAGACCGAACTGGACTTCCTGGTAGGCACCATGATCGAGCTCCCACGCGCCGCCCTCACCGCCGACCAGATAGCGGAGGTGGCAGATTTCTTCTCCTTCGGGACCAACGACCTGACCCAGACCACGCTCGGATTCAGCCGGGACGACGCTGAGGCCAAGTTCCTCACCCTCTACCTGGAGCAGGGCATATTGGTGGACAATCCCTTCCAGACCCTCGATATAGAGGGAGTGGGAAAGCTGGTGCGTATGGCCTGCGAACTCGGCCGTGGGACGAATCCCGACATCAAGCTGGGAATATGTGGCGAGCACGGAGGAGACCCGCGCAGCATACAGTTCTGCCACGAGGTGGGTTTGAGTTATGTGAGCTGTTCCCCCTTCCGCGTTCCCGTAGCGAGGCTGGCCGCGGCGCACGCCGCCATGGGAGGCACCTCGGACGCCACGAAGTAGCTACGCGGCAATCCCATCTGACCTCAGGCGCAGCGGAACATAGAGGTGTCGCGCAGGTAAGAGCCGGGGGATGTCCTGACACCATCGTGCGCTAGAATCTTCATAGGCGGGAATCTCGCCTGGCAAGAGCGATATGTCGCTTGGAAGATTTCCGCTATGGAAGCAACGGCCCATGTTTCGCGGCTATGCAGATGCGGCCGCGCGTCGGCGTGAGCGGAGAAGAGCAGAAAGCTAAACGGATTTGAGAGGTGATCATCCATGTATATCCTGGCAATAAACGGCAGCCCTAACCGCAGCGGCAACACCGTCGTCCTGTTGCAGGCAGTGCTGGACGCGGCTGGGGAGAAGGGGGTCGAGGGAAGGCTGCTTCACGTCATGGACGCCGTCAAGGGGCAGAAGATGCCGTTCTGCCTGGCCTGCTCCAGTCCCTGCAAGGAGGCCTGCCACGAGAAGGACGCGGGGCTGAAGGAGGCGTGCGATGCCCTCGAGGGAGCTGCGGCGGTGGTGCTGGGCAGCCCGGTCTATTTCGGCACCGTGTCGGCACAGCTCAAGGCATTTTGGGACAAGACCCGCGGTATCCGCAGCAGGAAGTCGCTGGTGGGAAAGCCGGCCGCGGCCGTGAGCGTGGGGGCGGCGCGGTTCGGCGGCCAGGAGACCACCGTAAAGGCTCTGCACGATATGTTATTGATTCAGGGAATGAGTATCGTAGGCGAGGGGATGGGTGATGCGGACGCCGGGCACCAGGGAGTATGCGGCCAGAAACCGGCCGCTGAGGATTCCTATGCCCTGGAGAGGGCGAGCATACTCGGAAGGCGCCTGGCGCAGGAGGTAAATAAGGCCGCTTCATGAGTGTAAGAGAAGAGATCGAACGCCTCGAGGACGAGTGGCTATCCCCTTATGCAGTGCACAGCCGGGATAGCCGGGGACGGGAGCGGGAGGAGCCTCCCGATCCACTGCGCACCTGTTTCATGCGCGACCGGGACCGCATCATCCACTGCAAATCGTTCCGCCGCCTCAAGCACAAGACGCAGGTCTTTCTCGCTCCCGAGGGCGACCACTACCGCACCCGGCTGACCCATACCCTGGAGGTGAGCCAGATATCCCGCACCATCGCCCGGGCCTTGCACCTCAATGAAGACCTGACCGAGGCGATAGCCCTCGGCCACGACCTGGGACATACCCCGTTCGGCCACATGGGAGAGGAGGCCTTGCAGGGGCTTATGCCCGCCCCGTTCCACCACAACGAGCAGAGCCTGCGCGTGGTGGAGAAGCTTGAATACGGCGGCAAGGGTTTGAACCTGACCTGGGAAGTGCGGGACGGTATCCTCAACCATACCGGCAAGAGTCCTGTACCCGCCACCCTGGAGGGAAGGATAGTGCGCATAGCGGACCGTATAGCCTACGTTAACCACGATATCGACGATGCCATACGGGCGGGAATACTCGCTGAGACCGACCTCCCGTCATCTACCCTGAATACACTGGGGCGCCATCACAGCCAGCGTATAAACACCCTGGTAAATGACATGGTGGAGGAGAGCCGTGATGCCGGCGACATCCTCCTCAGCCCGGAGGTCGCGGGTGCCCTGGATGAACTGCGCGGCTTTCTCTTCGACCGCGTATACATAGGATCGGTAGCCAAAGGGGAGGAGGGCAAGGCGGTCACCATGCTGCAGAGCCTCTTCTCCTTCTACCTCGAGCACCCCGAGGAGATGCCGCAGGAGTTCCATGGTGATGAGGAGGACCTGAAGGTGAGGGTGTGCGATTACATCGCGGGGATGACCGACCGCTACGCCAAGAGCAAGTACGACGAACATTTCGTCCCCCGCGAATGGGGAGGCAGCGCGCCGCCCCGAAAGTAGGTCGAAGGCGAAGCTGGCATGTCTGGTGCGGCGGTATAGGAGCCGGTAAGGAAGGGCGATGGCGAGGGGCAGGATAAGGGACGAAGATATCGACAGGCTGCGCGAGCAGGTCAGTATCGTTGACGTGATATCCGACTACGTGCAGCTCAAGAAGGCCGGCCGCTATTTCAAGGGGCTGTGCCCCTTCCACGATGAGAAGACCCCTTCATTCATGGTGGATCCCTCGAAGCAGCTCTACCATTGTTTCGGATGCGGCGAGGGCGGGAACGTATTTACTTTCCTCAAGAAAAAGGAGGGCCTGGACTTCCGCGAAGCGGTGGAGAGACTCGCTTCCCGTACCGGCTTCACCCTGCATTACGAGGGGGTGACCAAGGAGACGGGGGAGGCGGAAGGCCGGCGTGGAAGGCTCTTCCGCCTCAACCAGTGGGCGGCGGACACCTATCACGACATTCTCATGTCCCAGGAAGCCGGCAAGCCGGCCCGCGATTACCTGGCCTCCCGCGGTATCGACAGAGAAGCCGCGCAGGCCTTCCACCTCGGCTACACCCCGGGCGGCTGGGATTTCCTCTACCGCCAGGCGACGCGCAAGGGCTTCTCGCCACAGGATTTCATGGCGGCGGGGCTGGGCTTGAAGGGGGAGAGGGGCATCTACGATCGTTTCCGCGGTCGCCTCATCTTCCCCATCCGGGACCTGCAGGACAGGTTCATCGCCTTCGGTGGAAGGGTGATAGGGGAGGGGCAGCCCAAGTACCTGAACTCCCCCGAGACACCCATATACGTCAAGAGCAGGCATCTCTATGCCCTGAACCAGGCGAGGCGGGAGATCGTGCGCGAGGGATTCGCGGTGCTGGTGGAGGGGTATACCGACGTCATCGGCCTGTGGCAGGCAGGGATACGCAACGTGGCGGCCACCCTGGGCACGGCATTGGGGGAGGAGCACATCAAACTCCTCTCCCGCCTCACGGAGCGCGTGATCCTGGCCTTTGACGCCGACGCGGCGGGCATTAGCGCCAGCGAGAGGGGATTGGAGTTCTACGGCGATTTCAACCTGGATCTCAGGGTCATGGTGCTCTCGGAGGGTATGGACCCCGCGGACTTCGTATCCTCTCGCGGGCCGGAAGAGTTCAAGCTGCAGATGGAGGTGAGCGTGCCGCTGGTGGATTTCTGCCTGGACAAAGTGATGGAAGACCACGATGCGGCGGACACCAACTCGCGGCTGCGCGGGGTGCGCAAGGCCGTGCACCTTGTGGGCAGCCTGGGACAGAATTTTGACAGCGAGCGTTATATCAAGGAGATAGCCGACTGGGCCGGTTCCGGTTATCAGGCCGTATACGACCTGTACCTGCGCGAACGGGGGGAGGTTGCCGCGGGGAGCGCCGCGCCGGAGACCTCCATAGCCCTTCCACCCCATATCAAGGCGGAACGGGAACTTCTGCGCCTTATCGTGCATCAACCATTCTTGTTGGAGAAAGCCCGGGACGAACTCGACGCGGGGTTGTTCGAGGACCCTGGGTACCGTATAATCCTTCAAGCACTTATTAACAGGTCAAATGAGCCCGATGCAGGAGCGGCCGGGGATGAGGGGTTCTCCTCCCAGCTCATAGAGGAGTTCGAATCCGAGCAGGTCAGGAATACGGCCACGGCGTTAATTTTCGACAAAAGTGGGAATGTTGATAATATAAACTACGACGACGTCCTGGTTATGTATGGGGACCTGCTGGTTTCGCTGAAGGAATTCTATTTTGAGCGTCAAATAAGGAGATTGAAGAAAGAGTTGGAGAACCACGCAGCTGCTTCCCGGAGAGACCACGATCGCGAGCAGGAGCTCAGCGAGGAGATCTACGCTCTCGAACGCCTGAAACGGGAGTTGAGGTAGGGCACTAAAGGGAATAAGGTATTCGCTCGATTATCCATTAGGAAATCCTCTCTCAGGTGGTCATTTGTGGAAGACTGGAAAGACCTCGACTACGAAGAGATAAAGGAACTGCTCTCAAAGGGACAGGGTAGAGGTATCCTGACTCAGGAAGAGATAGGCGAATCGCTGCAGGCGTTGCACCTGAGTCCGGAGCAGATGGACCATTTCTACTCTCTCCTGGAGGAGTTGAACGTGGAAGTGGTGGATGGACCATCCGCCGAAAACCTCCGCGAAATGGAAGAGGAAGAAGAGACAGAAGAGGCAGACGAGGAAAAGGAAGAAAGCCTGGATAAGGATATGGAACTAGCTGGAAAAACACCCACTAACGACCCGGTTCGTATGTACCTCAAGGAGATCGGGAAAGTACCTCTGCTCACGGCCAGCGAGGAGGTAGACCTGGCCAAGAAGATCGAGGCCGGGGAGGAAGCCTCCGCGAGGCTGCGCGAAAAGGGCGATAAGCTCTCCCGCGAGGAGCTTAGGACGCTGCGGCGCCAGGAGCGAACCGGCCAGGAAGCCAAGCGGAAGCTGGTGGAGGCGAACCTCAGGCTCGTGGTATCCATAGCCAAGCGCTACGTGGGCAGGGGAATGCTCTTCCTCGACCTCATCCAGGAGGGGAACCTGGGGCTCATCCGTGCGGTGGAGAAGTTCGATTTCCGCAAGGGATACAAATTCTCCACCTACGCCACCTGGTGGATCAGGCAGGCCATAACCCGCGCCATAGCCGACCAGGCACGCACCATCCGCATCCCCGTGCACATGGTGGAGACCATCAACAAGCTTATCCGGGTTCAGCGTTCTCTCCTGCAGGAACTGGGCCGGGAGCCCACACCCGAGGAGATCGCCGAGCAGATGGAGCTCACGCCGGAGAAGGTGCGCGAGATAATCAAGGTCTCCCAGGAGCCGGTCTCCCTCGAGACCCCCATAGGCGAGGAGGAGGATTCCCACCTGGGGGATTTCATCGAGGATTCCGACGCCGTCGTGCCTATCGACGCCGCCTCCTTTATCCTCCTGCAGGAGCAGCTCGAGGACGTGCTCAATTCCCTCAACGAGAGGGAGAAGGAGGTAATCCGCCTGCGCTTCGGCCTGACGGACGGACACCCCCGCACCCTCGAGGAGGTGGGCAGGGAGTTCGGCGTCACCCGCGAGCGCATCCGCCAGATCGAATCCAAGACCCTGGCCAAGCTGCGCCACCCCACCCGCTCCGCGAAGCTCCGCGACTACCTCGAATAAACCGGGGGTCAGCCCTCCAATTTCAACGTCGGGGGCCAGGCCTCCACGTTTTGTAGATCTTGTTCCCATATAACTCGGGTGCGCAGATCTACACTCACAATACTTGATACATTCCGCCTTGTTCGCATTGCAAACCGCTAAAGCCCTTCTCCCTGCTTTCCGACTCATATTCCGAGATGATAATCCTGGACATTCTTATAATCGCGTGGATGGCCGCCGGCTGTACCTACTGGATCGCAGTCCTCTACCTCACCATACGCATCATCAGGTCGATCCCCCTCATGGAAAAGATGGCCGAGCCTCGGCGGGAGGAATGGCCGGGGGTCTCCGTGATCATACCCTTGCGCGACGAGGCTGATGATGTGAGCGGGCCGCTGGCCGAACGCCTCGAGGAGGATTACCCGGCTCTCGAGTTCATCCTGGTGGATGACCGCTCCACGGACGGCACCTCATCGCTCGTCGACGAGCTGGCCGCCTCGGACGCAAGGGTCAAGGGCGTGCATATCGACGAGCTCCCGGGAGGATGGCTGGGAAAGATATATGCCATGCAGCGGGGGGTCGAGGAGTCCGGCGGGGAATGGCTGGCATTCAGCGACGCGGATACGACCGTTGCCCGCGGCACGCTGGCTAGGGCGGTGGAATACTGCGAAAGCGAAGGGCTGGACTACCTCGCCGTCATACCGGGGTTGTACCGCGGAAAGTCACTCCAGGACTCCATATCCCAGGTGCTGCTGAGGGTAATGCTCATAACCGAGCGGATATGGAAGGTGGACGATGACAGCAGCGGGGCCGCCGCTGGTTCGCCTTCCCTGGCACTCGTACGCCGTGCCCTCCTGGAAAAGGCGGGCGGCCTGGCGGAGCTGCGCATGGAGCCGTCGGATGACGTAGCCCTGGGCCAGATGATCAAGGCGGCGGGGGGGCGCGGTGGAGCGGTGAACGGGCGGGGATACGTGGGGGCGAGTTTCTATCACTCGTTGCGCGAGATGGCGGTGGGCATGGAGAGGGGCGTTTATGCCTCCCTGGGGGACTTCAGCCTGGCGCGGGTTTTCTGGCTGACCCTGCTCTTCTTCGCCCTCGAGTTCGGGCCCTACCTCTTCTTCTTCCCCTTTGGTATCCCCTACCACGATCTCATCGGTACAGCGGCGGTATCACTCGGCATAGTCGTATCCATACTCGTATGCAGGTGGATAGGATTACCGCTTGTGGCCGCGTTCTACTTCCCCATCGACCTCATCATCGTCACCTACATGTTCCTGCGAGCAGGTGTGGTTGGGGCCGCGCAGGGTGGCATCTGGTGGCGGGGGACTTTCTATTCGCGGGAGATGCTCTCCATGGGCAGGAGATTCAGGTACCGCTGACCCGGTTTACTCCCAAAGAAATGCCGGGCGGAGGAACGCCCGGCATTATCGCATTCTATATCCGGCTACATCTTGTCGAATTGGACCATGGTGAAGTCATCGAAGAGGGCTGCTACCTCGCCCATGGCGATTATCACGCTCAACTCAGCCAGAGACCCATCCTCGAAGGTGAGCTCGACCCACCAGTAGTCCTCCTCGTCCTGGGTGGCCTTGTAGGTTCCTTCTTTCATGCCTTCCCAGGCGTCGGTCTCGAAGGTGCCGTCGGCAGCAAGGGTGATATAAGTGCCCTCGTCCGACTCGTAGGTTCCGACCACGGAGTAATCCGTAAGGTCTTCAACCTCGCCATCGTCTCCATTCATCGTACCGTTCATCACGGTCCCGTTCTCGTCGCCGTCGCCGTTCCCCGAATCGCCACAACCCGTTGCAGCCAACATCACCGAGGCGATAACGAGTGCGAGTACGACGATCACCAACAATTTCTTCAACTGACGACCTCCTCTCGATGTCTTTTTCGCCATAGGTTCCTCTGGTTTCATCGGAAACACGCTGAATCGCCTTGAATCTACCCGGGGTCAACCCCCATATTCCACTTGATCTGGAGGAGGTCTCGTCTGATCGCATTCGTGGGAGATTACGTTGCACGTGGAGGGTTGACCCCGGGCGTGGAGGCCTGACCACCGGCGTTGATAACGGTACGTCGCTGCGCTCCTCACCACAAGTCCCGTGCTGACCCCCTGCCATACCCTGGCGTGACCGCCTGATTGCGATCAGTTGATTTGCTCTCCGGGTCATATTGAATCAGGAGGACCGGCCTCGCCGTTTTTCGAACCCTTCTTCCTGTGCAGGAACAACCAGCGCCATGAGAAGATTGCCATCAGCAACGAGACAAGGAAGAAAATACCCGTGAATATCCATAGCTCGAGGTTAAAGTCCTGGAATATGCCGTCCACACAGAGAAAGATGGAGAGCAAGACGCCGACTGTTCCGCCCATGGCAAGTCTCAAAGCAAGGTAATTGTAAACCGGGGTAATAAGAGGGGAACCCCCCCTGCCTTGCGGTCGTCCCTCGCTATCCTCGTGTTCAGGGCCCATTCTTTCCACCACCCTTTATATTCTGTATGAGGTAAGGGTACCAGTGATATAAGGCTCCCTGAAATTACCGGACTCTGCTGCGATGAAAACCTGGTCTATGGCCGCACGATCTCCAGCACCGTTATCTGCGGGGGAGCATAGTTACTGACGAAGAGCCTCTCACCCCTCGCGTCCACGGTCATGCCGATGGGGTCAGTGGTGCTGTAGGTGAAGATCTGCGTGCAGGCAGCGGTATCCACGCAGCTTATGGTGTCGTCGTCGTAATTGCACACGAAGAGGTAGGCGCCGTCCGGCGTGATGGCGATGGTACGCGCCTTGTTCCCCACCTTGACCGTAGCGAGTACCGTGCCCGCAATGCGGTCCACGTAAGTGATGGTACCGGGTATGTTGTTGCTGACGTAGATGGTATTGCCATCGGGAGAAAGTACCGCGTGGCGGGGATTCTGTCCGCAGTATATCTGCCGCGCCACCACGTGGCCGGCCCCGACGTCGACTTCCGCCAGGGTATCTCCCCCCATGACGCACACGTAGAGCTTATCCCCTTGTGGGGAGAAGACCATGCCGCGTGGCGTTCCGTACATGTAGATGTCCTTTACGTGCGTTCGCGCCTGTGCATCGATGACCGTCACCGTGTTCGAGTCCCAGTTGGCCACGTATACCCACCTGCCGTCGGGGCTTACGGCGATCTCCTTGGGGACGCTTCCCGTGGTTACCTCACCCACGATGGACCCCGCGTATGTATCCACGACCACCACCTTGGACAAGTTGTAGAGGGATACCCAGGCGTAGCGCCCGTCCGGGGAGAAGTCCGTCTCCACCGGCTCGTCGGGCAGGGGGATGATCTTGAGCAACTCGTAGGTAGCTGCGTCAAAGATGAAGTTCTCGTGGGCGTAGAGGTCGTTCACGAATATGCGGTCTCCGCCCGGCATCAATTCGACGGACTTGGGTCCCGCATCCACGTAAAGGGTATGCACGGGTTTGAGTCCCGTCACGATGCCCGTGGCGTATTCGGGCGGGGTCTCCTCCTGCGTGGGGACGCTGCCCTCGACCTGCTCCCCGTCCGCCATCGAGTTGCCTTGCGAGGCGCCGCAGCCCGCAGCGAGGGGTGTGGCCAGCAGAAAAAACAGGATAACGAAGACAGCCGCCCTCACCGCCGTTCGGCCATTTCCTATCCGGCTACTCGCGTGCATTGCATGCTGCTTTCAGGCTCGTATCTCCGTTCGACGATTATTTCACCATATTGAACGTCTCACCTGCAATGATCGGATGCACTGATTTGCCTTTCCGTTCCATCCTCCGATCTAAGATCTTGTTCATGGGTAGGCAAAGGTGACGAGCCAGGGGAATCTCCTCACCTTTGTGTACGCTTGACCTTATTATCCGGCGTGTCAGCGCCTGGACATTTCCGAATGTGCAGGACTGATACCCGTCTTAATCCATATCGATTGAATGGCTGACCCCGCTCCTTTACACCCGCAGCCAGCCGGGGACGAAGAGGAAGGTGTAGCGCATGACAAACCTGGCGTACAGGGGATAGAGCTCCAGGCCCACCCTGCTAGCGGCCATGAGCCCGTAAGGATGCGTGAGCTCGATAAAGAGACGGTTCAGGTAGCTCAATTTCCAGAGTAAGTTTATCTTGCGGAATTGCCTTAGCGCTTCCTCAGGCCGGCTCAACGCCATGGCGGCTATCTTCCCGGTGACCAGGGCTCCATGCACCCCGAAGAGGAGCACGGGATCCTGCGCCCCGGCAAGTGTCCCGGCGAGGATGAACTTCTCGTGGAAGAGCCGGGGATTGTTGATGGACCCCATGGGAAGGACCCCGACGTCCAGGTTGTGCCACTCCGGGAACTCGATGCCCTCATCCTTTGCCAGCTGCTCTGGGAACCAGTCCTTGGCCGCCTGGGAGAGGGGTTTCTTGCGCTGGAAGAGCAGCGCGCCTGCCAGTCCATGGATGGTGGAGAAGAAGGCGTAATCCTGCGTATGGCGGTCCATGTACAGGATGACGTTGGGGCCGTCGTAATCGTCGGCCACCATTCCCTGCCCGAAAAGCCCCTCCACGTGCACGTAGGGGATGCCCAGTTCCCTGTAAGCGTCCTCGAAGAGACCCGCGGCGATGATGCTCTGCGGGGGGAGGTCATCGAAGTCCTTGCGCGTCTTCACGGGGTAGTTGAACTCGAACTGCACGCCGTCATCGACGGCGATGCGGTAGAGGTACATGTCCATGGAATCCTTGCGCGAGCCGCGTTCGACCAGCACCGCGGGGACGTTCTTGGGAAAGGGGATGTCGAAGCGTTTTCCGAAACTGTAGATGCGAGTGCTGTGCAGGGGCACGAAGGCGGGAGCGACGTCTATACCGATATAGCGGGATATCTTCTCTACTTCCATGGGGGTGCCGTCGGCCATGACGTAGGTGAGTTCTCCCGTGGACATGTCCCGGGCCGGGCCGCCTATCCCGTCCCGCCTCTCCAGCACCCTCACTTCGTGGCCCTCGCGCCTGAGGTTGATGGCGGCGCAGAGCCCCGCGAGGCCAGCACCGACAACTATCTTCTCGCCCATGTCTCCCTCCGTTTAAAGGAACCCCTCCCAGGACGAAGAGCTATGAAGCGGTGTCCGGATCTTTCTGGTGAAGGATGATAGAAGCCTCCAGCAGGAAGCCGTTACCCGCTTTCCCCAGAGCGCGACCCGGGACCCCGGTGCGTTGGTTAATATCATAGCAGAAAGGGGACGGGGGGACTCCCGGAGAGGTATCCATGCAAAGGCTGATCTAGTAAAGGGGGAGGGAGAAGGTCGAGGACGAGACGGCGGCGATTATCGCCACCACCACCATCAGCAGCACGTACAGGGCGATACCGATCCACCCCATGATGATCCCTGCCCTGGCCAGTGGTTCGCCGGTCTGCCAGCCCCCGCTCGCCGCGATCTCGTTCCTCGCCTGGTAGCCGAGGATCAACGCGACGATGGAGCTGAGGATCGGACACGACACCAGTCCGAAGATGGCCAGGACCAGGGAAGCGACGGCCTTGCCGTTGTTGCTGACGGTTACGTATGAGCCGTACGGGTACTGGTAGGGAGGGTAATAGTCGCGCCCCACCTCGCCCGCGCCCGCCTGCTGCAGCGGCGGAGTGGTCGCACCGTATGGAGTGACGGCTGGCGCCTGGGTTCCGCCTGTGCGGGAAAAGATACGACCACAATTACCGCAGAAGACGGCATCGTCGGGATTGGTCGCATGACAATCGGGACATTCGGCCATTGCTACCCCCGCTGCATACAGCCCCAACAGTGATTCTCCGTACTATCGACTGCATTATAGCCCAGTTTGCCGACGGGGTCAGGGGGTGTGCTGGTTCATTACATCGCGGACACTTGCTCCCTATCCCTGCTCCCATTATCCCATTTCTCCAGGAACTCCATGGGCGTG
>JAFGDU010000033.1 GCA_016931915.1 Actinomycetota bacterium | reverse complement strand
GGGACGACGACGGCCCGTCGAGGGAAAGAGGTGAAAGCTCGCTGATGGCCGCGATGGCTTCCAGGATGTCCTCCTGGTCCTCGCCCAGCATCGCGGAAACCTCCGACACCGTGGGTTCCCTACCCGTCGATTTTATGAACGATTCCTCGCATGCCAGCACGCGCCTCTTGAGCTTCTGCAGCTTGCGGGGCAACCTCACCATTTCCGCCTTGTCCCGGTAGTATTTCTTGAGCTCTCCTTCCACGTTGGGAAAGGCGAAAGATTTGAAGGGGATGCCCCTGGTGGGGTCGAAACGGCGCACGGCCTTCATCATCCCCAAAGCCGCTACCTGATAGGCGTCGTCATGGCTGAGAAGGGGAGACTGGTATTTGTAGGCCAATCCGTGCAGCATGCCTTCGTAACGCGCGAAGAGGATCTCCTTGCACCGCGGGTCTTCTTCCCCGTTGATGCACTCCACGAGCTGCGCGTCGCTGCAGTCCTTTTCAGATGCCATCTGCTTTCTAATCGTTGTTTTCATACCTAACGCGATTCCTCCGGTTCTTCTTCTTTGGTGGTCGAGGATCCTTGCGTGCCCTGCGTTCGCAGACCCCGAACAACTGGGTCATCTAAAAGATTATTGGGGATAAAGAGAGGTTTGTAGCAGCGTAAGACCTATGTGAATGTGGGTAGAATATATGGGATGGATGTGGTCGTTTTCACCACAAAGACCTAAAAGGGCAGGCTGCGGCGTCGGAAAAAAGGGGTCAATCGATAAGTCCGTTCTTCACCGCATAGTAGGTGAGCTCCGTGTTCGTCCTCATGTTCATCTTTTCGAGCAGCCGCTCGCGGTAGGTACCGATGGTCTTGGGGCTGAGGCAGAGTTCCTCCGCGATATCGTTGAGCTTCATGCCCCGGGAAATCCTCAAGAGGACCTGGAACTCGCGGTCGGAGAGGTTTTCGTGGGACATCCCACTGCTGCGTTCGTCAAGTCCCGCCGCGAGCAGTTCAGCCACCCTCGTGCTTACGTACTTTCCGCCTCCCGCGATCTTGCGCAGCGCCTGGACGAGCTCGTCTGATACACTCATCTTGTTGAGAAACCCGTCCGCTCCTGCCTTCAGCGTGCGCAGCGCGAAATGCTCCTCCTTGTGTATGGTGAGTATCAGCACCTTGATATCGGGGTACTGAGCCTTGAGCTCCTTGAGCACGTCCAGGCCGCTGCTGCCGGGAAGGGTTATGTCCAGGACTAAGACGTCCGGTGCCTTATCATCTAACAGGCCGAGCAATTCCTGGAAGGTCGCGGCCTCCCCCGCCAGTGAGATGTCGGCCTCGCCGTCCAGTATCTTCCTGATACCCTGCCTGACGACTGGATGGTCGTCCAGCACGAAGACCTCGATCAATGCTTCCGCCCTTCCTCACCCTGGTTCACACGCTTGAGATGGGTACGCGCAGCGTGATCTCTGTTCCTCTATCTTCTCTACTCATTATCTCGATATTGCCACCAAAGTGCTTTGCCCGTTCCTTCATCCATAAAAGGCCGAGTGATTCTGGATCGGTCTGCTCCTCCCGGCTCATCCCCCTTCCGTCATCGATGATCCTGAGCGTGAGCGCTCCTTCCTCTATCAAAAGGTCTGTTTCCACGTGGAAAGCTTCCGCATGCTTGACCGCGTTGCTGACCGCTTCCTGAAAAACACGGTATATAAAAGTGCTCAGGACCTCGGTGATAACCAATCCATCTATATTGCTGTGGAATGAAGTATCGATACCCGTATTCTTTTGTACGTCCTTCATCTGCCATTCTATTGCCGCCATCAGCCCTGCGTCGCTCAGTATACGGGGCCTCAACTCTTCGGAGACGACCTGTATCTCGTCCAGGAAATAGTTGAGGGTCTTGTATATGGGCTCCAGCTCTCCGCCCTGTCTTTTTTCGTCGGAAAGGCTCCTCTCGAGGTCCTTGATGCGCATCTTGAGGATAGCCAGGGACTGCTCGAAGGTGTCGTGGATGCGTGCTGCGAAGCGCGCTTTTTCCTCCTCGCGCACCGTCTCTATACGTTGGGAGAGCTTGCGAAGTTGTTCGGTGGTTATAAGGAGCTCCTTCTCCTTCATCTTCCGTTCCTCGATCTCCGAGGACAGCCTGCGGTTCGCTTCCTCCAGCTCGGCGGTCTTCACGGCAACTAGCTCCTGGAGATGTTCCCTGCTCTGTGCGAGCTCCTTCTCGCCATTAACTCTTTGCGTTATGTCCTCGAAGGAATAGACCAGGCCTCCGTATGACCCGTCTTCCCTGGTTATGGGAGTGGCGTTTACGGAAAGAATTACGTGGGTACCGTCAGGGCGGGGAATCATCACCTCCTCGCCGAAGACAGGCCTGCCGGTATTGCGTACTTTCACGGCCACGGTATCTTCATCTCTCCTCGGGTTTCCCTCGCGGTCATGGGGATCCCAATCATCAGCACGGTAGGTGCGCGAGGTTATCTCCCCCCGGTCGATACCAAGGATCTCCTCGGCCCGGGAGTTAGCCATGACGTCCCTGCCTTCCTCATCCTGGATGATTATGCCAATGGGGCTGATCTCGAGGATCTTCTCCAGGATGTCCTCCTGCGAGAGCAGCGGCCTTTCCCGCGAGCTTTTCTCCTCCGACCTCTCTTTTATCTCATCCGTCATGTCCGTCTCCTCGCATAGCCTGCAGTGCTAATTCTGTACCCCCGACCTCGCGTTGTCCAGGTAGGCTATGACCTCTTCATCGCTCATGTCGTGGAAATCCCGGTAGAAACCAGCAACCGCGAAAGGATAGCCCCTGGAGACCTGCAGGCAGTGGAAATGGTCCACCAGCGGCCTGACCCTGTCCGCCGTATCGCTGGGGCTGACGGGCACGGCTGCGCTTACGGAAGCGGGCCGCTGAGACCTGGCCATCCTGATGGCCGCGATCATGGTGTAGCCGGTGGCGAGCCCGTCGTCGGTTATGACCACGTCCCTTCCCGCCAGCTCGGGGAAGGGCCGCTCGCCGCGGTACACCCTCTCCCTGCGATTTACTTCCCGCAGGACTTCCGCCGCGATGTCCTCGATCTCTTCCTGGGGCAAACGTATGCGCATCATCATCTCGTCGTTCAGGACGATGGAACCGTCGGGAGCGACGGCACCGAACCCGGCCTCAGGGTTGGAAGGGATGGGCAATTTGCGCACGACGACCACATCCAGGCCTCCGCCTGTCGCCGCCGCCAGGTGATAACCCACCGGAACGCCTCCCCGCGGTATGCCGAGGACGACAACGTCATTTTGCGGTCCGCGGTAACTCCCAGCCAGCTTGCGTCCCGCATCATCCCTGTCTTTGTATAAATCCTGCATCGTACGGCTCCCCCGAAAAAACCCCCTTCGAGCTCATGCCTAGTATTCGCAAAGCCTTCTTGATCATAAATCTCTCAACCATTCGGCTTCCCACGAAAGAGGCTTACTAAACCCATCCAGATGACTGTATATTTGGCGGGTTGCCCGCGGAATGGAAAGGTACTGGATAATGCCGATGAGCCGTTTAAGTGCTGCCCGGGTTGGGAAGCCGGTTGATTGTAAGCGAAGGTGTTTGCCACGATATTAAAATTTAGTGATTGCCGGCATGAGAGGTGGAGGAGATGTTGAGAAGCGTTAACGAACAGCTCGGTTACGACGTGCTTGCAACGGACGGCGAGATGGGAAAGGCGGACGACATCCTCTTTGACGACGAGACCTGGGAGGTCAGGTATCTGGTGGTCGAAACCGGCTCCTGGCTTTCCCGCAGGAGGGTGCTGATAGCTCCGGATGCATTGAGGCAACCGGAATGGGATACGAAATACTTCCCCGTTGTCCTTACCAGGGAGCAGGTCGAGAAAAGCCCGGAAATAGACCTGGACAAACCGGTATCCCTGCAACATCAGGCCCTACTGCATGAATATTACAGCTGGCCCGCCTACTGGACGCCGGAGCCGGCCCAGCTTACCACCCCTCCCCAGGTCCCCATACCTGATGTACCTCCGGAAGAAACGGATTCCCATCTCAGGAGCTGCCGCGAGGTGACAGGGTACCACATCCATGCCCTCGACGGGGAGATAGGCCACGTCGAGGACTTCATCCTCGACGACGATGCCTGGTCGATGAGGTACATGATCGTCGATACCAGGAACTGGCTCCCGGGCAGGAAGGTCCTGGTTTCGCCGGCGTGGGTCGACAACGTGAGCTGGAGCAACCGCATGGTATACGTGGACCTGCTCAGAGAGGTCATTGAGAACGCACCCGAGTATGACCCGGCCGCCCCGGTTAACCGCGAGTACGAGATACGCCTGTACGACTATTACGGCCGGCCCCGCTACTGGTAATCGCAATAAGACCCCGTCCCTCCCCCGCAGTTGGATGGCGTGTGCAGATATTGTTCCTGTCCCGATTCACCAGCCTTCTACTACATTGCCGGCAGGGCCGGCAGGGCGAAGCCCGCGGTTATTATTCCGATCGCCAGTAATAGATCCTCGACCATAAGCCATGCAGTCCGGTACCCCAAGACCTATTCGTGCAGCGAGGTCTCCGGTCCAGGTCTTTATCCGGCGAGTTTGATCTCCTTGGAAGACTCCCACAGGCCGTGGATGTTGCACAGGGCGAGGGCATAGAGAGTCCCCGGCTTGTTCACCTTGAGATATGTTTTCACCGAATGATGGGTATAAGCCGGGCCCTCGTTGGCTCCCTCGACGGATTCGCCGTGAGCGCAGAACTCGTAATTCCCCACCTGGTAACTGAACTTTCCATCCTCGGGATGAAAGTACAGCTGTATCCACCTGATATGGTGTTCGGTGGTGTTGGGGTGTGCCACCTCTTTACCCAGCCCTACTTCGATCTCGAAGACCTCGTCCGCCTTAACCTCGTCGGGACATTCTATTACCGGGACGTGTTTCTCCTTTTTCCAGTCCGCCGTCTGGACCTGATCTCCCAGTTTCATAACCCCTCCTTTTCCTTCACTGGATCGCTCATGATCGTATCTCCAACGACTTCGGAATTCCCGTACAGATCAAAACTTGAACATGCTGGCTACGGCCACGAACACGCCCGTGAAGAACTCCACGATAAGAGCTCCCCAACTCGCGTCATATCCGTTTACGGGAAATACCATCGCCAGTATGGAGACGATGATGATGATCCCCGCCGCCGCTCCGTATCCCCAGCCGGGGCTGCGCCTCAACCAGAAATCCCTCTTTAGGAACTTGCTCCATAACACCGATGTGGCGAAAAGGAACGTCAGGGCGCCGACTATTATGATGATGATCCCGTACGCAGTCTCATATCCTTTCGTAGCCTCACCGGTCACCGGATTGGTGTAAAAGGTGAGGAAAGCGAAGATGATCGCGGCCGCCGATGCCACCTGAGCTATGAAATCCCCGACCGGCGTGACCGCCTCGTCCTTCTCCCTGCATTCCACGGGGTTTACTTCGATCTTGACGTCTTCCGTCATTATATCTCTCCTCTCATATTCGTTTTAGCTGCGGGTTACGCGCATCTTGCTGCAATCCACGATCATCCGATACAACTTCACCTCCCTGGAGCGTTTACAGAAAGCATTCACGGTTACGGTCCATGCAAACCGGTTTTTGCATCTCACATTATCGCAAAGGCTGCCACCGTCGACTCCTCTAAAACTGATTCCCACGCCGCAGCGCCGAATAACCTCGGGCAGCAGATTCGCCCTGCAGCGCCAGGTACAGGGATAGTTGTTTTCTCTCGCCTTCATAAGGGAAACAGGGAGTTAAAGAGTTGCGAAAGGAAAGCTCTGTACGTCTATGCAAGGAGGGGAGGTAAGGAGTCAATGCGAGTGTGGGAAGAGAGCCGGCATGGGAAGATCACCGCGTTCTTTACCCGCCGCGAGAGGATGGACCTGGATTGGAGGTTGAAGGACAAGAAGATATTCTCCCGGGATGACTGGAGGATCTTCAACGCCGCCTTGCAGCGAACCCTGGCCAAGAGCCCTTGAAGTACTAAGAAAGGGCGCTCTGGCTTCTTGGAGCATATGAAGGCTCCTTTCTAGGCTCTGGGCCGATCCTTCTGAAATCAAGCTCTGGCATGGAATCTTTATTATCTGCAGCTGATCCAGCTAAGAGGTCCGCCCGCCCATTCTAATAGAAATACGGCGACTAATATATTTGCTCGTTATAGAGACAGGGGGAAGGAAAAGAGATGATGAGGTCCGTTATAAGGCTCGGTGGATACAGGTTGCAAGCCCTGAACGGAGACAGGATAGGAAGGGTACACGATTTTCTCTTCGACGACCGCACATGGACGGTACGTTACCTGGTCCTGCGGACCGGAGGCTGGTTGAGCAGGCGCAAGAAGCTCATATCCCCGGTCGCATTGGGAGAGCCCGAGTGGTCGTCTCGGACCATACCGGTCATGCTCAGCGTAAAGCAGATAAAGGAGAGCCCGGACATAAGCGTCGACAAACCCGTATCGCTGCAGAGGGAGGTCGAGCTGCACGAGTATTTTGGTTGGGAGCCTTACTGGAGCGTTGAGGAAGGTTCGGAGGAACGGCCATCCGGGCAGGCAGGTGAGGAAACGCAGTATGCCCGGGACACCGGAGAGCTCGAGGATGCCGACCCCCACTTGAGGAGCGTCCTGGAAATACTCACCTACAAGGTGCAGGCATCGGACGGTAAGGCCGGCCGCATCGCAGACCTCCTGCTGGAAGAGGAGAGCTGGGTCATCAGGTACCTGGTGATCAAGACCTCTTTCTGGAGGTCGGCAAAGCGCGTACTCATCTCCCCCTTGTGGATGAAGGGAGTGAGCTGGCAGGACAGGAGGATCATTATAGATATGCCGGTTAAGATGATAATAAACAGCCCCACCTATAACCCTTCGATCCCTTTTAACGGAGATTTCGAAGCGCGTCTGAATGAGTATTACGGAAGACAGAGAAAGCGATGAGAGTACGCAAATCCCTATAATTATAGGGAAACGTTTTTGCCGCAAAGTCGCGTGAAAAACACAAACGTCGTGCGACCCGGATCACGGCAAGACAATTCCTTTTCAGAAAGAGCCGCGAAAGATGAAAGCAGCGGAGAGGATCAATATAGGCACTTCGGGCTGGCACTACGACCACTGGAAGGGGTCGTTCTATCCCGATGATATCAGCGCGGGAGAGATGCTGGGTTTCTATGCGGAGCGCCTGGGAACGGTGGAGATAAACAACTCCTTCTACCAGCTGCCGGAGGACAAGACGCTGTCGGAATGGCGGGACATGGTGCCGGAAGGTTTCGCTTTCTCCGCCAAAGCGAGCAGGTACATAACGCACATGAAAAAACTGAAGGACCCCCAGGAGCCCGTCACGACCTTCATCGAGCGCGTGAAGGTCCTGGGTGACAAACTCGGCCCCATACTCTTTCAGCTACCCCCCCGCTGGAAGCTCAACCTGGAAAGGCTGCGGTCTTTTCTCGACGTACTGCCCGTCGGCCATAAGTACACCTTCGAGTTCAGAGACCCGAGCTGGTTCGCTGAAGAGGTCTACGAGGCCCTGTCCGCAAGGAACGCGGCATTCTGCATCTACGAGCTGGCCGGTCGGCTGTCCCCCAAGAAGGTTACGGCGGACTTCGTCTACGTGCGCCTGCACGGGCCCGGAGACGCATACGAGGGCGACTACGACGCGCAGACCCTCGCAGGATGGGCGGGAGCATTCTCCACCTGGGCCGGCAAAGGCCTCCAGGTCTACTGCTATTTCGACAACGACCAGAAAGGATACGCGGCGCAGAACGCGCTCAAGCTGCACGACATGTTGCGGCATTGAAGCCGAGGGGTCAGGCCCGGCTTTCGGCCTCAATCGAACAGTTGAAAAGAAAAGAGCTGAGAGAAAAGTCATCGATCTGTAAACGATGTGTCAGGCCGAAAGCCGGGCCTGACCCCTCGGCTTGCGGAGGGAGCATGGTACTGACATTTCTGGGCACCAGGGGAGAGATAGAGGCGAGGAGCAGGAGGCACCGCCGCCACAGCTCACTGCTGCTTACCTATCTCGACCGCAAGGTGATGATCGACTGCGGCGAGGACTGGGCAGGGCAACTGGAAGACATAGGGGCCCATGCTATCGTCATCACCCACGCACATCCCGATCACGCCTGGGGCCTGCGGGAGGGCTCCCCCTGCCCGGTCTATGCCACCCGCGAGGCATGGGATGCCATGAATGATTACCCCATAGACGAGCGGGAGACCGTTTCCCGGCGCGAGCCGCTCCACATCGAAGGGATGACCTTCGAGGCGTTCGGCGTCGAGCATTCCACGCGCGCTCCCGCGGTCGGCTACCGCATAAGAGCGGGAGAGGTGGACATATTCTACGTGCCCGATGTCGTCTACATCGAGGGCAGGGGCGAGGCCCTGCGGGGCACGGAGCTGTACGTAGGGGACGGGGTCACCATGAGCCGCAGCATGGTGCGAAAGCGGGGCGAGCGGCTCATCGGCCACACCCCGGTGCGTACCCAGCTCACCTGGTGCCAGAAGGAGGGGATCCCCGAGGCCGTCTTCACCCACTGCGGGTCCGGGGTAGTCAAGGGAGACGAGCGGGTCCTGGGGGCCCAGGTGCGGTCCTGGGCCCGGGAGCGCGGGGTGGAGGCGCGCATCGCCTACGACGGCTTGGAGATGGTCCTGCGGTGAAGCGGACTGAAAGGAGGCCCGGATGCCGGAACTGCCGGATGTAGAGATGTTTAAAGGTTACCTCGACTCCACGGCCCTGCACAAGAAGATACGGAAGACCGAGGTAAGCGAGGAGCGCATACTCTCAGGTGTCTCGCAACAGATGCTGGCCCGCCGTTTGAAAGGCAGCGAGCTGGAGGAGACGAAAAGACACGGAAAATACCTGTTCGCCAGGATAAGGGGCGACGGCTGGCTGGTCCTGCATTTCGGCATGACGGGGGAGCTCGCATATTACAAGGACCCGCACGACCGTCCCGAGCACGCAAGGATGGTCCTGCGATTCGAGAACGGCTACGAGCTCGCCTACGTCAGCCAGCGCATGCTGGGCCAGGTGAGCATAACCGGGGATATCGAGAGCTTCGCAGCTGAGCGCGGACTCGGCCCCGACGCACTCTCCGGTGAAGTGGACCGGGAGAGGTTCCTGGAGATGCTGGAGGGCAGGAAGGGCATGATCAAACCCGCCCTTATGAACCAGTCCATGATCGCCGGCATCGGCAACGTCTACTCGGACGAGATCCTTTTCCAGGCGAAGGTAAACCCCAAGACACCCGCGAACAAGCTCAGCGTAGACGAAAAGAAACGCCTCTACCGGGTCGTGCGCAGGGTACTGCGCACCGCGGCGCGTAACGGTGCGGACCCGGAAAAAATGCCGCGCGGCTACATCCTCCCCCACCGCGAGGAAGGCAGTAAATGCCCGGTTTGCGGAGGCAAAGTAAAGAAGATGACCGTCTCCGGCCGCACCAGCTACTACTGCCCCCGCTGCCAGCGCAGGCCTTAAGAGCAGGGTCCATCTGCCGGACAGAGACGAGCCGAGAAGGCCTCTGCGGCCGCCGCGAGATGTTTGCCGCCTTGCACAGGCGGTCATCATCTATATTAGGTAAGTCCCGCGGGCGGCCGCCCCGGCCGCGTCGGAAAAGGGAGGAAGATGGGCGAGCAGGAAAACGGTTCTCAAGCAGAGCTGTCCCGTGATTGGCATGCTCTCACCCCCGAGGAAGCTCTGGATGAGCTCTCATCAACCAGGAAAGGCCTTGACGGAGACGCCGTAAAGGAAAGGCGGGAGAAATACGGCAAGAACATCCTTCCCGGCAAGGAACCTCCCTCGCTCGTGCGGGTATTCCTGCGCCAGTTCCTCAGCCCCTTCATCTACATCCTGCTGGCTGCCGCCGCCCTCTCTCTCGTCATCGGCGAGATAAAGGACACGGTCTTCATTTTCGCCGTCCTCCTCCTCAACGCGGTCCTGGGGACCATCCAGGAATGGAAGGCGGAGAAAAAGGCGACGGAACTGCAGGAACTCCTCATGGTCGAGGCCCGCGTGAGGAGGGAAGGTAGGGAGAAGATGATAGACGCCGAGGAGCTGGTGCCCGGCGACATCTTGCTGCTGGAAAGCGGAGACAAGGTACCCGCTGATGTGCGTCTCATCGGGGAGAAAAACCTCACCGTCGATGAATCCCTCCTCACCGGCGAGTCCATACCTTCCTCGAAAAGCGTCGGCGCCCTGGAGGAGGACACCTCCCTTAGCGACCGCACGGACATGGCCTTCGCTGGCACGGTCGTGACGGCCGGAAGGGGCACGGCCGCGGTCGTCGCCACCGGCATGCGCACGGAAGCCGGAAAGATCGCCAGCGAAGTTGCCGGGGCAGAGACGGGAAAAACACCTCTGCTCATCAGGATGGAGAGGTTCACGAAACAGGTCACGTATATAATCCTCGCCGTGGGGGTGGTGTTCGCCACTATCAACATACTGCAAGGCGGTTCCTGGACCGAGACCGTCCTGCTCACCGTGGCACTGCTGGTCTCGGCCATCCCCGAGGGACTGCCCATCGGGGTGACCGTGGCCCTCTCCATCGGCACCAGCCGCATGGCCGCCAGAAACGTCATCGTGAGAAAGCTCTCGGCCGTCGAGAGCCTGGGCAGCTGTACCTGCATAGCCTCAGACAAGACCGGGACGCTCACCATGAATCAGCAGACAGCACGCATCGTCGCCCTTCCCGGCCGGGACACCTTCAAGATATCGGGCGAAGGCTACAACGGCGAAGGTGAGGTCATGGTGGAGGGGGACGGCGAACTCGACGACAGGGCGCGGGAAAGCCTGCGCAGGCTGGCTCACACTGCGGTCATCGTCAACGACGGGGAACTCAGACGGGATAATGGAGAATGGGAACATCAGGGCGACGTGATGGATGTTGCCCTGCTCGCACTCGGCTATAAACTCGACGTAGACCCCCATTCCGTAAGGGGCGGCATCGAGATAGAAGACGAGATACCCTTCGAATCCGACCGCAAGTACGCGGCGAAGCTCTACCGGGAAGGCAACGGTATGAAAGCTGCCGTCAAAGGGGCGCCCGAGGTGCTGCTCGATCTCTGCGGCAGCGGGAGCTGCGGAGAAGGCGACGAGGACCTGAACCGGAAGAACGTTGAGGACAGGGCGAACGCCCTCGCGGAGAACGGCTACCGCGTGATAGCCGTCGCGGAGGGGAAACTGGACGCACCGCCGCAAGGCGAGTTCGGCGAGCAAGACCTGAAGCACCTGACCCTGTTGGGGCTGGTGGGCATGATGGACCCGCTGCGTCCGGAGGCCGCGGACGCGGTCGACAAATGCAGGAAAGCCGGGGTGAAGGTGATCATGGTCACCGGCGACAACCCCGGCACTGCCCTGGCCATAGCCCGCAAGGCGGGCATCGCCAGCAGCTGGGAGGAGGTGATGACCGGAAAGAAGCTGGAAGAACTCGGTTCGCCGCAGGACCCCGAGGCGGTGGAACTGGTCTCGCGCAGCAGGGTGTTCGCCCGGGTGGCGCCGCTGCAGAAGGTGGACATACTGGAGTCGCTCATGGAGGACGGCAATTTTGTGGCGGTGACCGGTGACGGGGTCAACGACGCACCAGCCCTGCGCAAAGCCAATATAGGCATCGCCATGGGCTCGGGCACCGACGTGGCGAAAGATACCGCCCAGATCATCATAACCGACGACAACTTCGCCTCCATCGAGTCGGGCATCGAGGAAGGCCGCTTCGCCTACGACAACATACGTAAAGTGATCTACCTCCTGATATCGACGGGGCTGGGAGAGATCATCCTCTTTTTCCTGGCCATGGCCCTCGGTCTACCCATCGCCCTGGTGGCGGTGCAGCTGCTCTGGCTCAACCTGGTCACCAACGGCATCCAGGACGTGGCCCTCGCCTTCGAAGCCGGCGAACCCGGGGCCATGCTGCGCCCTCCAAGAGACCCGGAAGAGAGGATATTCAACCGGCTCATGATCGAGCAGACGCTGGTATCCGGTATAACCATCGGTCTTATCGCCTTTTTTACCTGGTGGTGGCTGCAGGGGGCAGGCTGGGCGGAAGAGGAAGCGCGTAACCTGGTCCTGCTGCTCATGGTGCTCCTGGAGAACGTACACGTCTTCAACTGCCGTTCCGAATACGAGTCCGCCTTCAAGGTGCCGCTGAGCAACAACTGGCTCCTGATAGGCGGTGTATTGGCGGCACAGGGGATACATATCGCCTCCATGTACATACCCTTCATGGAGGACGTGCTGGGGACCTCGCCTGTCTCTTTCCTGGAATGGACGTACATGTTCCTGCTCGCCCTGATCCTCCTGGTGGTCATGGAGACATACAAGTATGTCAGGAAGCGCCTGGTGGGAGGCCGGCGCTCGGGTTGAATGCTTCTGAGGCCATATTTGCGTCCCGTAAGCAAAACATGCGTATTTCATGTTTATCCGCTTTGCTGCTCGGGAAACCGGTTTCTTGGACGGAAGACATCACCCATGGAGGAACCGGCATGGCCAAAGGCACGAAAGAGGCGTTACCAGACAAAGAACTGCTGATGCGGGCAAAATCATTGGACGATCCGGGTGCGGTCGAGGAACTGTTCCACGCATACCAGGACCTTCTGAGATCCCTGGCATACAAATACAAATCGACCCTCCTCGCTTACGAAGACGCGTACCAGGTGGCGGCCCTGGGCCTGCTCAAGGCGCTGGAGCGTTTCGATCCGGGGCGCGGGACCGCCTTTATAACCTTCGCATATCCGACCATCACGGGCGAACTGAAGAAGCACTACCGCGACCACATGGAGGTCGTGCGCATACCGCGCAGGATAAGAGATCTCAAACGCATGATCGTCGTGGCCCAGGACAGCCTGAGGGAATCATTGAAAAGAGAGCCCACCATACCCGAGGTCGCCGCAAGCCTTGACGTTCCGGAAGAGGAACTGATAGAAGCCCTCGCGGCTGCGAGAAGAACGACGGTGCTCTCTCTCGATCTGGAGGTAGAGGGAGAAGAGGGCAGCGATTCCCTCCTGTATTTCCTGGGGCACCAGGATACTTCCTACGAGTATCTGGAGAACAGGATGCTGATCGAGCAGATGATGGGATCTCTTCCCGACGATCTCAGAGAGATAATGGGCCTGAGGCTCGCGGGCTGGACCCAGAAGAAGATAGCGGAGAGGCTTGGTATCTCTCAGATGGAGGTCTCGAGATTGCAGAAAAAAGCGGTGTGCATGATCGGCGAGTCCCGCCATCTGGAGGGAACCGGCCTGGATCCCGGCATGACGAGACCGCGCAGCCATGAAGTCCGTGGGGCCGCGACGATATCGGCATGAAAAGGAGGCCGGGAAATGAAGGCGAAGATAAAGTCGAAGAAAGAGGTGGCGGAAGATACGCTGGAAGTGGATTTCGATCTTCTGGGTAATACCATCGATTTCGAGCCGGGCGAATTCTTTAACATAGACCTTATCGACCCCCCTTATAACGACGACAAGGGCCACCACCGGCACTTCTCCATCGTCAACTCGCCCAACGAGAAGGGCATTATCACCATGGTCACCCGCGAAAGGGATAGCGCGTTCAAGCAATCCCTTGCGGACATGGAGCCGGGAAGCGAGGTGGAGATCGGCAAGATCGGGGGCAAGGACTTCACGCTGCCTGAAGACACAGGCAGGCCACTGGTCTTCATAGCCGGAGGCATCGGCATAGCCCCTTTCATCAGTATGATCAGGTACGCCATGGAGGAAGGCATCGCCTACGATATCATCCTCATGTATTCGAACCGCAACAGGGAGTCTGCCATATTCCTGGACGAACTGGAAGAACGGGCCGCGGGTAACGTCAACCTGGATATAATACTGATCATGACCGACGATCCATCCTGGGAGGGCGAGACGAGGAGGATAGACGCGGGGTTGATCGCGGACTACGTGGAGGACCCGACTTCCAGGACCTACATGATCGCGGGGCCGCCGGGCATGAACAAGGGGATCGCCAGCGAGCTGGAGAAGCTCGCCGTACCCAAAGAGAATATTATGGCGTCCAACTTCGCAGGTTATTGATACATCTCGATCAATCTGCGGTATTTTTCGTGGATCATATCGCGGTCGAACTCGAAGAACTCCTGCAGCATCCCGT
The DNA here is from genome assembly GCA_016931915.1 of Actinomycetota bacterium. Classification (GTDB taxonomy): domain Bacteria; phylum Actinomycetota; class Geothermincolia; order Geothermincolales; family RBG-13-55-18; genus SURF-21. Next base: position 14,229 of record JAFGDU010000033.1, on the reverse strand, counting down.
CCTGTTCCTCCCGGGAGAAATAGTCCATGCAGGGTATGAAGAAATGTCTGTCCTCCTTCTCGATGTGCCCGGGATAGAAGCGCGCCAGTTCCTCCAGGTGTTCCACCACCGTCTCCAGAGCGTCCGTGTCTCCGGCCACGAAGGCGCCCTTCGCCCGCAGGAGCCCTCCCACCGTCTCCCTGGCGTGAACGTGCTCCTCGACCAGCTCATCCATGGTCCTGCGGTCCTCCAAATTGATCTCTTTCGCGGCCAGGTCCCGAAAGAGTATGTCCTCTTCCTTGCCGTGGTGGGTGCGGTCGGCATAGGTGCGGAAGAAATCCACCGCGTTGTCTATGAAGACCGGGTCGACCCCGCCGCTCTCCCTTATGTCCTCGAGCTGGTTTTCGAGGAGCGGGATCATACGCTCTATCAGCCTGTGCTCGATCATCAACGGGCCGATGGGCATCATCCGTACCACCCCTTTACACCATTTCCTTCTTCAGGTATTCCTCGAGCGCGGCGGCGTTGTTGTGCTCACGGTCTTTCGCCGCGTAAAGCAGGGTCACCCTGCCGCCGTCGGCCTTGGAGAGCAGCTCGCCGACCTCTTCTTCGTGTCCCTTCAACTCCTCGAAGTAGCGCTCCTTGAACTCGTCCCACTTGGAAGTATCGTGGCCGTACCACTTCCTCAGCTCGCTCGAAGGGGCGACTTCCTTCAGCCACAGGTCCAGCCCTGCATCTTCTTTCTTTATCCCGCGCGGCCAGAGACGGTCCACCAGGACGCGAAAACCGTCGCTGCGCGACTCCTCGTCATAGATCCTCTTCAATGCGATCATGTCCGCTCCCTTCGGCCGTTCATCACAGTACCATGTCCGCTTTTCTGCCGCAGTTGCTGCACTTGCCGTCCGCCACACCCTCGATGATGCCGCCGCCGCCTGTGCGCGAGACCAGCAGGTTGCCGCACTGCGGGCAGTGGGTGTCCTTCCCTTCTCTTCCCGCAACGTTACCCAGGTAGACGTAGTACAGCTTCTCCTTTGCGATCTCCCCCGCCCTGAGCAGCGTGGAGAGCGGGGTGAGTGCGATGGTCATCTTGTGGGCGGGGAAGTAGGCCGAGAAATGCACCGGCACCTCGCGGCCCAGTTCGCCGGAGACAAAATCCACCAGCTCAGCGATGAGTTCATCGGAGTCGTTGAGGGTGGGGATGATCAGGTTGGTCACCTCCAGGTGTATCCCATGCCTGCGCGCGGCCCGGCAGGTATCCAGCACGGGCTCCAGTTCGGACCCGCATATCCTGCGGTAGAAATCGGGCTCCATGGATTTCACATCCACGTTCATGGCATCGATGAAGGGCGCCAGTTCCTCGAAGGGGGCAGGGCTAATGAACCCGTTGGTGACCAGGACGTTTACCAGACCTTCGTCCTTAGCGAGCCGGGAGCATTCCAGTACGAACTCATACCAGATGAGGGGTTCGTTGTAGGTATAGGCGATACCTATGGAGCCGAGCTCCCGGGCTTCTTCTACCGCCTGGCGCGAGGTTATCTCTCCGGTGGGGGCGTCCGGCTCGAGCATCTGCCAGTTCTGGCAGAAATCGCAGCTCTGGTTGCATCCCCTGGTCCCCAGCGAATAGATGGTGCTCCCGGGATGGAAGTGGTAGAAAGGTTTCTTCTCTATGGGGTCCATGCCCCTGGCCATGACGCGGTTGTATATCTCTGAGTACAGGGAACCCCCTTCGTTCACCCGCGTGCGGCAGATGCCCCTCTTGCCGGGTGCGATGACGCAGAGGTGCGGGCACAGCTCGCACCTTACCTTGTCGTCATCGAGTCTCACGTAGTACATGGCTTCCTTCATGCCGCTCAACCTCCGATGTCTATCTTGTCCGCCACCTTCGCAAGGCCCTGCGCGTGACGGAAGATGTCTTTCCAGGGATCTTCCCGCTGCCCCAGGCGCCGGAAGATGTTCCCGATATCGTAAGAGCGCGGTCCCAGGTCCCCGTCTTCGAGTTCCTCCCATAGCAGCGGAGTAGCCACCGGCGCACCCTCTTTTTCGCGCACCGCGTACGGAGCAACCCCCGTCTGCCCGTAAGCATTGCGGTTGGTGTCCAGGAAGAGGCGCCCCCTCCTCTTCGATTTGTACTGTTCGGTGGTGAGTTTTTCGGGCTTGCGCTCTTCCAGCTCGCGCGCCAGGCCGCGGGCGACGGCGCGCACCTGGTCGAATTCGGACTTCCTGTCCAGAGGGACCACCACGTGAAGGCCGCGGGAACCGGTGGTCATGACAAAGGAAGTCAGCCCCATCTCGTCCAGCAGCTCCTTGAAGTCAAAGGCCGCAGCGCGCACAGCCTCGAAGTCTTCTCCCGGCGGGTCGAGGTCGAAGATCATCTTGTCCGGATAATGCAGCCTGCCGGACCGGCTCAGCCAGACGTGTGGCGTTATGGTGGCCTCCTGGGCGAGGTAGACGAGTGTGGCGGTGTTTTCGCAGACCACGTGGGTCACCGTCTTCCCCTGCACCGTCTTGACTTTCACAGTCTTTATCCAAGCGGGGAAATGGTCCGCGGCTTCCTTCTGGTAGAACCCCTCCTCGCCGATGCCGTCCGGGTAGCGGTGCATCATCAACGGCCTGCCCTTCATGTGGGGCAGTATGGTCCCGGCGATGTCGTGGTAATAGTCCACGAGGTCTCCCTTGGTTATACCGCTGTCCGGAAAGAGCACCTTGTCGCGGTGTGTGACCTCCACGCTGTAGCGGCCGAATCTCATCTTCTCGGTCATCCCTGTTGACCCGCTTTCTCCCTGTGCACCTCGCTGGGGTCCTTGTCGCGGCGCAATCCCAGGAAGCGCGGGTGACGCAGCTTGTTGTCGCCCGTCCATTCCGTGAACCCTACCTGAGCCACCAGGTGGGGCTCCACCCAGTGCACGCCCTTTTCGCTGATGTCCTCGCTTTCGAAGGGGGGGTCGTCCCTCTCCAGTTCTGAGAGTTTTTCCTTCATCTTCTCCAGAGTCCGGTCGTCGAAACCGGTGCCGATCTTGCCCGCGTAGCGCAGTTTCTTGTTTTCGTAGTATCCAACCAGAAGGGCGCCGAAGCCCTTTCTGCTCCCTTTTGGTTCCGTGTAACCCCCGATCACCAGTTCCTGTTCGCGTACGCACTTGAACTTCAGCCAGTCCGAGGAACGCTTATGGACGTAAGGGCCGTTCGCCCTCTTGGCTATGACTCCCTCCCAGCCTTTGCCGCATGCTTCCTCGTAGTACTTCTCTCCCTCCTCGTTGCGGTGGCCCAGGAAGCGCAGCGGGTCTTCGTAGGCAAGGAGCCCCTTCAGCAGGGCCTTGCGGTGCCTCAAGGGGACCTCGGTCACGTCGTAGCCGTCCGTGTAGAGCAGGTCGAATACGTAATAGTAGACGGCGATGCCGCTGCGGCGCGCCTTCTCGGGGTCCTGTACCTGAAAGCGGTTCTGAAGGCGCGCGAAGGAGGTCTTGCCGCCCTCGAAGGCCACCACCTCGCCGTCGATGATGAAACGGCCCTCTTCCTGGTCCTCCAGGGCTTCCACGAGTTCCGGATAGCTGGCGTTGAGAGATTTTCTGTTCCTGGAGTACAGCTGCACCTTCTTCTGCTTCTTGAAGGCCAGGCAGCGTTCCCCGTCGAGCTTACGTTCGTAAATCCAGTCCTCGCTGGAGAAGCGGTCCTTGGTCAGCTTTGCCAGCATGGGCTGGGTCCACGAAGGCTGGTCCTCCTTGCGCGCCTTTTTCCTGGCCTCACCGGGAAGGGCGTCGAGACTACCCATGGTCCTGCGACAGCTCCTCTATGGTGCGGCCGCTCTTCACCGATTCCGGCTCCGTGCTCACCGGGTTGCGGCGCGCGTCCGCCTCGTCGTCCTTCATCTTCACCAGCAGCCACCTTTCGTCCTTGCCCTTGCCGGTCCTTATCAGGGCGTATCCGCCCTTGAGCTTCTCGCCCTTCAGCCACACCTCGATGTGACCGTCGTCGTAAGACTCGGGCATGGTAGCGGCCTTCGCCTTACCTTTATCCTTCTGGCTCCTGAGGTTCCTGTAGGTGCCCTTGTCCCACAAGAGCACGGTACCCGCTCCGTACTCCCCCTCAGGTATGACTCCCTCGAAATCCGCATACTCCAGGGGGTGGTCTTCGGTGGGGACGGCCAACCGCTTCTCCCTCGGGTCGGTGGAGGGGCCCTTGGGAACCGCCCACGATTTGAGGACCCCGTCTATGGCCAGGCGGAAATCGTAATGAAGGTTGCTGGCATCGTGCTCCTGGATCACGAATATGCGGCTTCGCTCGGAGCCCGCTTTCTCCCCACCGGGCTCGGAAGTCTTTCTGAAATCCCTCTTCTCGTGATATTTTTCGAGTCTAGTGTCGCCATCCATTTCTTACCCTTCCTGCGCGCACGATGCAAAGAGCGCTTAGGCAAGCGCTTACATATACATATTCCCCGCCCGGCTGCCGCAGTAACTTATCCGTACTCGGCGCATGGCGAAACGGCCCGATGGAAGCCGGAGTCCAGGCGGGCGTGCGTCAGTATCCCAGCGTGGATTCGGCCCGCTCTCTTTCCATGTGGACGGTATGGACGGGGAGGGGTATCTCTATTCCCTCCTCTTCATACCTGCGGGTGAGCTTCTTCACGAACTCGTGCTTGAGCAGGTACTGGTCGACGAACTCCGCCGCACGCATGATGACGGTGAAATCTATCCTGTACTCCGAGAAGGTGTGGAACCTGATAAACGGCTCGGGGTTGGAAAGCCCCCCCGGCACGCTCTCAAGGACTTCCCTCGCGACGTCTGTGGTGACGCGCTCCACTTTGTCCAGGTCGCTCGTGTAGGCCACCCCCACCTCCATGAGCACGGACATCTCCCTCACCGGCTGATAATAATTGGTGATGACGGCCGACGCCAGCCTCGAGTTGGGTACGATCACCATGTTGTTGGGCAGGGTCCTGATGGAGGTGTTCCTCCAGGTGACGTCGACGACGTAACCCTCTTCTCCCGTGTCCAGCTTGATGAAATCCCCCGGCCGCACCAACCTGGAGGCCAGTATGTGCAGGCCGGAAAAGAGGTTGGAGAGGGTGTCCTGGAACGCCAGGGCGATGGCGAAACCACCGATACCCAGCGCGGTGATGAGAGGGGTAACGGGCACGTCCAGGTAGGTGAGGATGACCAGGACGCCGGTGAGCAGGATACCTATCCTCAGAATATTACCGATGATGGTGCTGGAGGGCAGCGCGCCTTCCGCCCTCCTTATGTACAAGTCCACGAGTCCGGCAGTGATCCTCATCACCGCCAGGGTCACGGTGAAGAGGATGAGCACCACGAGGGCCCTCTCGTAGATGCTCTGCACGTAAGGGCTCATACTTATAAAACGCGTTGCGATATAAAGACCGACGATGGTGAGCCAGAGGGCGATCATACCCCGCAGGCCGTTTTTAACCGTGCGGTAACCCGCGCGGCCGGATCTCTGGAATATTCGCCTGATAAGCAGCAGGACGAATCTTTCCAGGATCAGGCCCAGGACGAAACCACCCACGATAAAGGCCGCGGGGAGCAGAAACTGCCTGCTGGTTATAAATTCCGTTACATTCATGTCGCTCTTTCCTCCTATGGACACATAGTGTGATAGACGCTCCGGCTGGCGATGGGTTCCCGATCCCGAGACTTTATTTCCTGCCCGAAGCCGTATGCGACATTGCAAGGCCGACGTCTGAGTCGTTACACTGTCCGATCCGGATCGATGTTGTTGTCGGCTTTTCCCCGCCGTCGAGTCTATTCCTCTCTTTTAGGCGGATTCCCATAATGGGTTCCGGAAAACCATGACTGCGCCGGCCAGCGGCCTCCGGGTTTCCGGAGGAGGCATCGCGGCCGTACTGGAACTGCCCCTGTGCGGCGACGAGGTGCAGGCGCTGTGCGCCTCCGCCCGGACCCTCAAGTAAGCCCGTGCACAACTGGACATTTGAGGATATCCTTGAATAGGGCTGAAAGTCGGTTTCGCAAATGGAGGTGTTCATGATGGAATTCGCCGATATCCGCGAGCTGCTGGGAGAGGAGGCGAGCGACCTCCTCGATTTCGACGCGCCCAAGATATCCAGGGAGGACCTGCACGTACCCGGTCCGGACTGGATCGACAGGATATTCCTGCCCTCCGACCGCAGTGCGCCGGTGTTGAGGAACCTGGGCGCCCTGTTCGACCACGGCAGGCTGGGAGGCACGGGGTATCTCTCCATCCTCCCCGTGGACCAGGGCATTGAGCACTCGGCTGGCGCCTCCTTCGCGCCCAATCCCGCCTATTTCGACCCCGAGAACATCATCAGGCTGGCCATGGAGGCGGGTTGTAACGGCGTCGCCACCACCCTGGGCGTGCTCGGGAGCGTAGCGCGCAGATACGTGCACAGGATACCCTTCATCCTCAAGATCAACCACAACGAACTCCTCACCTATCCCAACCATTACGACCAGGTACTGTTCGCCCGGGTGGAGCAGGGCTTCGAGCTCGGGGCGGTGGCCATCGGGGCTACCATCTATTTCGGCTCCGAGGAGAGCGGCCGCCAGATCGTGGAGATAGGCGAGGCTTTCCAGGCGGCGCACGAACTGGGCATGGCTACCATCCTGTGGTGCTACCTGCGCAACGAGGCCTTCAAGAAAGCAGGGAAGGATTACAGCACCTCTGCCGACCTCACCGGCCAGGCAAACCACATGGGCGCGACCCTGGAGGCCGATATCATCAAGCAGAAACAGCCGGATATCAACGGGGGCTACATAGCATTGAACGAATCCGGGGTGTCCTACGGCAAGTACGACCAGAGGATGTACGGCGAACTCTGCTCCGAACACCCCATAGACCTCACCCGCTACCAGGTGGTCAACAACTACATGGGCAGGGTAGGCCTGATAAACTCCGGGGGCGGTTCTGGCGAGGACGACCTGAAGCAAGCCGTGCGTACGGCGGTGATCAACAAGCGCGCCGGGGGCATGGGGCTCATCAGCGGCAGGAAGACCTTCCAGAAGCCCATGGCCGAGGGGATAGAGTTGTTCCACGCCATCCAGGACGTCTACCTGTGCGGAGAGGTTACGGTCGCTTGAAAAAAAGACGGGGCATATATCACGGAGCTGAAAGGACGGCATGAAAAGGATAGCAGTGGTCACCAGCGGCGGGGACGCGCCCGGCATGAACGCCGCGCTGAACTCCATATACCAGATGGGTACCGACCTGGGGATAGAGGTAATGGGTGTCAGGAGGGGATACGAAGGCCTGGTGGAAGGGGACATGGTGGCCCTGCAGCACCGGGAGCTCAGGGAGAACATGAACGAGGGGGGCACCATCCTGGGCAGCGCCAGGTTCGAGCTCTTCAAGGACGAAGAGGCGCAGCTGCGGGCGGTGCGCAACCTGAGAGACGCGGATGTAGAGGGGCTCCTGGTGATAGGCGGGGACGGCTCGCAGCGTGGAAGCTTCGCCATCCACCGGCACGGCTTTCCGGTGATAGGCATAGCCTCGACCGTGGACAACGACCTCTACGGGACGGACATCTCCATAGGGGTGGACACCGCCCTGAACACCATCATCGAGTCCCTGGACCGCATCGGCACCACGGCCGAATCGCACCGCCGTGCTTTCCTCGTCGAGGTCATGGGAAGGAAATACGGTTACCTGGCCCTGATGTCCGGCATAGCCAGCGGGGCCGAGGTCATCATCACGCCCGAGTTCGAGATGGAGCCGCCGGAGGTGGTCAGGGAGCTGCACCTGGCCCACGAAAGGGGAAACAGGTACGCCATAGCCGTGGTCACCGACGGGGCGAAGAACAACGTGAGGAAGATAGAGGAATACATAAGAGAACACCTGGACGAGTTCCACTTCGAGCTGCGGGTGACCATACTCGGGCACGTGCAGCGCGGCGGTCCCCCCACCGTCTTCGACCGCTACCTGGCCACCCGCCTGGGGTCTTCCGCCGTCCAGGCGCTGCAGGACGGAAAAAAGGGGGTGCTCGCGGGCTGGAAATGCTACGAGGTGGAATACATACCCCTGGAAGACGTGGTATCCAAGCGTAAGGAACTGAGCGTCTCCCTGTGGCGGCTTGGTCAGATGCTGTCCAAGTAATACCGCTTCCGCTTCAATGCTTCATTCAGCACTTCGGGTCAGGAGCCGGACGCTTTCTTCTTCCCGCGGCGTGCCGTCTTCTTCTCGGATCCCTCATTTGCTTCGTGTCCGCCCCGGACCTGCTCGAGGCTCTTCTCCAGGGCCGACATGAGATCGACGACCTTGCCCTCCTCGGCCTCGGGGGGCGCCGTTATAACCTCCTCGCCCCTGGCCTTCTTCTCTATCAGCTCCCGCAAGGCTTCCCTGTATTCGTCCCTGTACTTCTCGGGCTCGAAATCACCCGCCAGCGCCGCGATGAGCTCCTGTGCCAGCGCGAGCTGTTTCTCGTCCGGGGTGCCGCTCTCCTCCTCGATGATCTCCTCGATCTCCTCTCTGTCCACGATCTCGTCCGCGAAGCGCATGATCTCCAGGCACAGGACCCCGTCCAGGGGCCTCAACGCCACCAGGTGCTCGCGCTCGTGGAAGACGAACTTTCCGATGCCCGTCTTGCCGCTCTCCACCATCGCCTTTACCAGGAGCGAGTAAGGCTTGCCTCCCCCCTCCTGCGGTACTAGGTAGTAGGGCCTCTCGTAATAGACGGGGTCTATCTGGTCCACGTCGACGAAATCGGATATCTCGATCATCCTGCTCTTCTTGGGCTCCAGGGCCGCCAGCTCATCGTCCTCGACGATGACGTATTCGCCGTCCGCCACCTCGAACCCCCTGGCGGCGTCCTTGCGGCTCACTTCCTTGGCATCGAAGGGGCATACGAGCTTCTGGCGCAGCCTCGCCCCGTCCTTTTCGTGCAGGAGGTGGAAGTGGATGCTCTTGTCGCGCACGGCCGTGACCAGGGAGACCGGTATGGTGACCAGGCCGAAGCTTATATATCCGTTCCACAGGGCTCTGGGCATTTTCACTCATCCTTTCATCGCTGTACATTACCGCCGCAAGCGCGCCGCCTGGGGCAGTTCCTGCTCCTGCTCGGCCACGGGCTTGAAGAGGTCGCCTTTATCCCGCACGCGCCGCAGCACGTCCCCGGCCTCGAAATAGAGCAAGGTCTTGTCTTTCGCATGCAACGCCGCGTCCAGCTCCTCCCATGCGACCGGCGTCGACACCGCCGGCCTGGGGCGGGCGCGCAGGGAATAAGCGCATACCGTCGTCTTGTGTTCGTCGTTCTGGCTCCAATCCACGAGTATCTTGCCCTTGCGCAGCGCCTTGCGCATGTTGGCGACGATGGATTCCGGGTACCGTTCCTGCATCATCAGCGCCACTGCGTGCGCGAAGTCCTTCGTCTCCGGGAAGGAAACGGGCGTGTTGAGCGGGATGTAGACGTGCAGCCCCTTGCCGCCCGAGGTCTTGGCGCAGCTCTCCAGGCCCAGGCCGGCCAGTATCTCCCTGAGATGAACTCCCGCCTCGGCGCAGTCCAGGATATCCATGCCCTCCCCGGGGTCGAGGTCGAAGACCACCGCGGTCGGCGTGGCCACGTCCTCGGCACGGCTGAGCGAGGTATGCATCTCCAGGGAGGCCAGGTTGGCTATCCACACCAGGCCGGCCTCGCCGGCTATGGTGCAGTATGCTACTTTCTTCGTCTTGCCCGCCTCGGTGACGGAGAGCCAGTCGGGCTTGAAGCCGGGGCAGCTCTTCTCGTAGAAAAAACCCCCCTCCACCCCGTCCGGATAGCGCTTCATGGTCAGCAGGCGCCCACCGACATGGGGCAGTATATAGGGAGATACCGCTATGTAGTAGTTCAACACGTCCGCCTTGCTGAAAGCCGCCTCTGGATAGAGGACCTTGTCGAGGTTGGTCAGGGCGAGGGTGCGGCCGTTTATGCTCACCTTTATGTTGGGGGGGTCCTCCGCGAGATAGCCCTTACCCTCCTCTATCTCCTCCAGGGTGCGGCCGGTGAGCACGGAGCGGGGCAGGTCCTCCACGGGGTTGCGGTCCGGGGCGGCCTCGCCGTCCTTCATCTTAACCAGCAGCCAGTTCCGTCCCTTGCCCCCCTTGGTATGGACGAGCGCGAACCCGCCCTTGAGCTTCTCGCCCTCCAGCCATACCTCTATGAGGCCTTCCTCCCGGTTGGCGGCGATGGAATTCCCGTCGCCCTTTGGTTTCAGGTTCACGAAGACCCCCCGGTCCCAGACCTCCACCGTGCCCGCGCCGTATTCTCCTTTTGGTATCACCCCTTCGAAGTCGGCATAGGAGAGGGGGTGGTCCTCGGTGGCAACGGCCAGGCGCTTGTCGCGGGGATTCATGGAAGGGCCCTTGGGCACCGCCCACGACATGAGCACCCCGTCGGATTCCAGCCGCAGGTCGTAATGGAGGTTCCGCGCGTCGTGCTTCTGCACTACGAAGAGCGCATCGTTCCCTGGCTGCAGCGATGCCTCCGGCTCGGGGGTCTTCCGGAAGTCCCTCTTCCTGCTGTATTCCTCCAACCTGTCCGCTGTCACTGCCATCAAGCCTTTCAAGCTGATTCACTACCTTTTTAATCTACCCGTAGAACGTGGTTTGGTAACACTCCATCGACCACTATACGTTCCAGGAATTACGCACCGGGAGCAGCCCATGCTTCGTGATGGCGGCCTGCTGGAATATTCCTTCTAACCGCGTAATGGTAGAATAAGGTCAGCAACGGGTATATATGGGAAATAGCGATCGATAGAGAATCGGCGTTGGCAGGGTAAAAACCTATCCACTACAGCATGGCCGGTTTGTTCATACTCAAGAGCAGGGGGTTCCTGTGTCTGCCGTGGCCCTTACGTCACCGATACTGCGCACTAAGCTCTACCCCCCCAGGCTGCCCGAGATAATTGTAAGGGAAAGGCTCATAGGAGAGCTCGAAAGACAGCGGTCAGCAAAGCTCATCGCCATCATCGCCGGAGCGGGCTACGGCAAGAGCACCCTGGCCGTTGAGTTCATGCACAGGCTGGGCAGCCCCTTCGTCTGGTATCAGCTCGAGGACACCGACTCCGACCTATCGGTGTTCATCTCCTACCTGGCAGCGGGCATCAGGGAAATATACTCGGAGTTCGGGAGGGGGAAACTGCCCCATCCCGACTCCGCCGTGGATACCATGGAACCGGGCGGGGACACCCTCTCCAGCTTCATATGGGCGCTGGACGACCTCATCGGAGAGGAACTCTTCGTGGTCCTCGACGACTTCCACACCGTGAATGAAAGCGCCCAGATAACGGAGGCCATGGACTTCCTCCTCTCTCACATGCTGCCCAACCTCCATTTCATCATCCTGAGCCGCTCCGCGCCGTCCCTGGATCTCTCCAATCTGAGGGTACGCAGGGAGTCGCTGGAGCTCTCCGAGAACGACCTCCGTTTCACCCTGGAGGAGACGGCAAGCCTGTTTACAGAGGTGCTGGGTATGCCCATGTCCGACGGTGACGTGGCTGCCCTTTCCGAGTTCACCGAGGGTTGGGCCTCGGGGCTGATCCTCTTCTACCTCGCCACGAAAGGCGGCGACGGCGATAGGATCAGCGCCGCCCTAAAGGAGCTGGACGTCCTGCCTTCGGCAATGTCCGACTACCTCTCCCGGGCCGTATACGGGAACCAGAGCCGCGAGGTAAGGGACTTCCTCGCCAGGACCTCCATCCTCTCCCGCATGAACCCCGCCTTCTGCGCGGAGCTGCTGGGAATGGCCGAGGCCAGGGAGCTCTTCTCCCGCCTCACCGGGGAGCGCCTCTTCACCATACCCCTCGACGAGCGGGGGGAGTGGTACCGCTACCACCACTGCCTTGGCACCTTCCTGCAGGCAACCCTGCGGGAGGACTATCCTCCCGCCGAGGTAGCGGACCTGCACCTGAAGGCCGCTTCCCTGTGGGAGAGGGAGGGTGAGCCGGAGCAGGCCCTCTTCCACTACATGGAGGCGCAGGACTACGAGAAAGCCGCGGACGTCCTGGAGGACATGGCAGGCGAACTCCTGCACGACAACCGCATATCCTTCCTCTATCGTGAGATCGCCCGCCTGCCCGGGGACGTGCAGCGCAAACACCCCGCGCTCATGCTCCACGACACCCAGGTGGCCGCCCTCCTGGGCGACTACGGCCGCGTGCTGGATTCCGCGGGTGCCGCCGCGGCAGGATTCGAGGAGATGGGCGATGATGAGCGGCGGGCGCTGTCCCTGTTTCGCGTGGCAGAGGGACTTATCAACATGGGAAGAGAACTCGAGGCTATCGAGATGAGCAGAAAGGCGCGGGAGGCGATGCCCCCGGGCTCGCCCCACCGCTACGAGGCCATGGGTTTCGAAGGCTACAATTATGTTAGCAACGGAAAAGCGGAAGAAGCCGATCCCCTGCTGCAAGAAGCTTTCAGCCACGTGAAGGAGATCGAGGACGTCGAGCTCAAGATCAGGGTGCTTGCCTGGTGCGGCATTGCATTCTGTCTTCTGGGCAGGCTCGGCAAGTCCGGGGAGGCCTGCATGGAGGCGGACAAGATCGTGGCAAGAGCTGGATTTAAAGTAGCCATGTTACCAGCTTTTTATTTCTTGGGAAGTGTTTCACTCGCACTTATTGACAGGGCGGAGGAGGCGGCGGAGCTGGCCGGCAGGGCCGTGGACGCCGGCGAGCAGCAGGGGCTTGTGCCCATGATATTCTTCAACCGGGCGGCTAGGGCGGTCGCTCGGGCTTACCTGGGAGAGCGCGAGCGGGCGCGCGAGGATGCAGCGGCGGCGGCCTCGATGTGTAAGGAATACGAAACAATCCCCTACGTGGGATCTGTCGAGTTCTACATTGGATTGACATACGTCCTGATCGGGGACAACGCGACCGCGCTGCAGCACCTGAAGAAAGCGGAAGAGATGCTCGCGAATTATGGCGCAGGCGACGCTCGGCACTTTGCAAGGGTTCTCATTGACGCGATCTCACTTCAAGACCTGGGCTTACAAAAAGCAATGCAGGAAACGCAGGAGATCATAGAGGTCAGCACTCTCGGCGGTTCCCGCTCCACAGCCTATTCAATCCTGTTCACGCTCGAGCTCACAGCAGGCAGGCAGGATGAAGCCGAGGAGGTGCTGGCGGCATATGTTGATGAGTTCGGGGAGGACATCATCCTGCGTCTGTATTCCACGGGGGTCGAGCACCTGCTGCCCTTCTTTACGGACCTCTTCTCGCAGGGCAAGTACCTCGCGTTCATGCAGCGGCTCTTCACCACCGGGGGCACGAGCTCCACCCCCTACCTGCAGAAGCTTAGCAAGGGCGGAGACGCGGAGACCGCTGCCAAAGCGATGGCATTACTGGACTGCATCTCGCGCAAGGCGGCCGAGCCCTTGAGGGTGAGGTTATTGGGGTCCTGCGAAGTATCCCTGGGAGACCTCGTCCTGCACTCCCAGGACTGGAAGAGCAAGAAAGCCCTGGCCGTCTTCAAGTACCTCGCCGCCAACCGCGACCGCGGCCTCATCCCCCGCGACGTGCTCATGGAGCTCCTGTGGCCGGAGACCGCGCCCGAGTCCGCGGCTAAGAACCTAAATGCTGCCCTCACGTCTTTGCGGAAAACCCTGGAGCCGCAGGCGGGCCGCGGCATGTCCTCTTACCTGGTGACCAGCGCCGACGCGCTGCGGCTGGAGCTGGGAAACGGCGGGTGGACCGACCTCGAGCTTTTCAGGGCGAAGCTGCAGGAGGCGGGCAAGGCGAGAACGGCGGGGGATTTTGACCTCTACTTTTTGGCCCTGCACGAGGCGGCGGACCTCTACCGGGGACAGTTCCTGGCCGAGGACCTCTACGAGGACTGGTGCGCCAAGGAGCGCGATGCTCTCGCCAGCAGCTACCTAGGCGTCATGGTCGACGCCGCCACGGAGCACCTGAGAAGGGGGGAGGGACAGGAGGCCCTCGCCCACCTGGAGGAAGCCCTGGCGCAGGACCCCGGCCGGGAGGAGCTCTACCGCAAGCAGATGATCGTATGCAGCCGCATGGGGAACCGCGCCGGTGTGGAGCAGGCCTTCCGCAGCTGCGATAGGTATCTCAAAGACAACTACGATGTACCTCCCTCTCCGGAGACCCTCGAGCTGTACGGGCGGCTGCGGGAGCAGTGAAGGGTTAGCACTGAACTGGTCCTCATCCAATGAGCATTTCGCGGAGGAAGGCGGATGTGAAAAGGGTCCTCTTCATCAGCGGGTCGTTGGGGCTGGGGCATATAACCCGGGACCTGGCCATCGCCAGGGAATTGCGCAGGCTTGATCCCGAGGTGGAT
>JAFGDU010000032.1 GCA_016931915.1 Actinomycetota bacterium | reverse complement strand
GTGCGTCGCGGGGGAGGAATATCCAATACGTAGGGCGCGCGGATATGCCCCCTACCCGGTGAAGCTGGAGAGGGGTTCGACGGCGGAGGTGCTGGCCCTGGGGGCCGAGCTAAAGAACACCTTCTGTTTCCTGCGCGGAGACCACGCCTTCGTGGGCCAGCATATAGGGGACATGGACAACCGGGATGCCCTGGAGCATTACCGTGAGGCGATGGGGGCCGTAAGGCGGCTGTTCTCCCTTTCGCCTCAGGCGGTTGCATACGACCTCCATCCCGAGTACCTGACCACCCAGATGGCCGCGGACTTCGGCCTGCCCGGTATCGCCGTCCAGCACCATCACGCCCACATAGTGAGCTGTATGGCCGACAACGGCCTGGAGGGAGAGGTGATAGGCGTCTCATGGGACGGCACCGGCTACGGTACGGACGGGACGGTATGGGGAGGGGAGTTCCTCGTCTGCGACGAGGAGGAATTCATGCGGGCAGCCCATCTCATCACCTATCCCATGCCCGGCGGGGAGGCGTGTATGAAGGAGCTGCGGCGCATGGCGTTCGGCGTATTGTGGGAGTTATGCGCGGATGACGCGGAGACCTGCAGGTTGTTCGGGAAGGTATTCGCGGCGCGGGAAAGAGAAGCAGAGGCTTTCGCCACGCTGATAAGAAGCGGTTTCAATACGCCCCTTACCTCCAGCGCCGGCCGCGCCTTCGACGCGGCGGCGGCGCTTATGGGCTTGAGGGATGAGGCTTTTTACGAGGGCCAGGCCGCTTGCGAGCTGGAGGCGGTCGCTGCCAGTCATGTCCTCCCCTATCCATACAAGATAAACGAAGGGGTGCGGCCCTGGGTGGTGGATACCCGCCCCCTCTTCGCGGCGCTGCTCGAGGACGTGATAAGCGGAGCCCGGAAGCTCGAGATGGCGGGCGCCTTTCACGCCGCGCTGGCGGGAGCGATCGTCGAGACCTGCGGGAAGTTAAGCCGGGAAACGGGGATCGGCAGGGTGGCTTTGAGCGGCGGTGTGTTCCAGAACGGACTGCTTACTGCCACGGTGTTGCAGGGTCTGAAAGAAGAGGGTATTGTGCCCTACCTGCACCGGCGCGTTCCATGTAACGATGGAGGAATATCGCTGGGACAGGCCGTGGCGGCCGCGCGCCGCCTGGAGAGGCGAGGACTGGAGCAGTTAGGAAAAGAGACTGGAGAGCGAAGGACGGAAGAGAGGTTGAAGAGCGATGTGCCTGGCGGTACCGGCTGAGGTATTGGATCTGAAGGAAGACGAGCTCGCGCTCGTCGACATAGGCGGAGTGCGCATGGATATCAGCCTGATGCTGGTGGACGGCGTGGAGGCGGGCGATTACGTCCTGGTCCATGCCGGCTTCGCCATAGAGAAGATCGACGCGGACGAAGCCCGCAAGACCCTGGAGCTGCTGGAAGAGGCCGCACGCCTGCAGATCGACACCTCTTTTTAAGGGGTCAGGTCTTGTTTTTGTTACCCCCTAGGGTATGTAGGCGATAAGGGAGGGGTCAGGTCAGAACCTGCTCCAGGAGGATTAGATGAGGTATATCGACGAGTTCCGTTCCCCCGACCTGCTCAAGGGTCAGCTGGAGAGAATACGATCCTTCCCCTTCCCCTTCTCGATTATGGAGGTCTGCGGCACCCATACCATGACCATCTCCAGGTCGGGCCTGCGGCCCCTGCTGGCGCCCCAGGTGGACCTGGTATCCGGGCCGGGATGCCCGGTCTGCGTAACCGCCGCCGCGGATATAGGGAGGGCCATAGCCCTCGCCGGCCTCGAGGACGTGGTCCTCGCTACCTTCGGCGATATGATGAGGGTCCCGGGGCCCCAGGGGACCCTCTCCGAGGCGGCCTCGCGGGGGGCGTCGGTGAAGGTGGTGTATTCTCCCCTGGATGCACTGCGCATGGCCGCGGAGGATGCGGGAACAAAGGTGGTCTTCCTCGGCGTGGGCTTCGAGACCACCGCTCCCGCCGTGGCGGCCTCCCTGCTGCAGGCACACCAGGCAGGGATAGACAATTACTACGTGCTCAGCCTGCACAAGCTGGTGCCGCCCGCCCTGCGCGCCCTCCTGGAGATGGAGGACTTCTCCATAGACGGCTTTATGCTGCCCGGCCACGTGAGCGCGGTCCTGGGCTCTGCTGCCTATGCGTTCCTCTGCGAGGAGTACGGCGTACCCAGCGTGGTGGCCGGGTTCGAGCCCGCGGATATCCTGCGTTCCGTCTACCTGCTGATGAGGATGAAAGAGGAGGGACCGGCGGTGGACATCGAGTATGCGCGCGCCGTCAGGCCCGAGGGAAATCGCAAGGCTCAGGAGGTAATGCGGCGGGTCTTCGCGCCGGTGGACGCGGAATGGAGGGGACTGGGTTTCATTCCCGCAAGCGGCCTGGAGATAAGGGATGAGTTCAAGGCGCACGATGCGGGGACCTGGGAGGTGGAGGTGCCCGAACCGGCAGGCGACGCCGGCTGCCGCTGCGGGGATATCCTGTGCGGTAAGATCAAGCCCATGCAGTGCCCCCTCTTCGCCCGCTCCTGCACCCCCGAGAATCCCGTTGGACCCTGCATGGTCTCCACCGAGGGGACCTGCGCCTCATACTATCTTTACGATCGACGGGAGGGAGAGGGTTTTGACGTCTAAGGTCATCACCATGGCACACGGCGGGGGCGGTTCACGCATGCTGGAACTCCTGGAAGAAGTGGTCTTTCCCACCCTGGGGGAGCCGGTGCTCGACGAGGCCGAGGACGCTGCGGCCCTTTATCTGCCCGGCGTGCATGTCGCGTATACCACCGATTCCTTCGTGGTCAAGCCCATCTTCTTCCCCGGCGGGGACATCGGCAAACTGGCCGTCTGCGGCACGGTGAACGACCTGGCCATGCGCGGGGCCAGGCCCCTCTTTCTCACCCTGGGCTTGATCCTGGAGGAGGGGCTCACCTTCGAGGTGCTGCGCAAGGTGCTGGCATCGGTGGCGCACTGGTCGCGGGAGGCGGCAGTGAAGGTCGTGGCGGGGGACACCAAGGTGGTGGAGAAGGGGGCGGCCGACTCTATATATATAAACACCTCCGGCCTCGGGGTCATCCCCGAGGGGCGCGAGGTCTCCATAAGGGGGGCAGTGCCGGGCGATGTGCTCGTGGTGAACGGCTATATCGGGGACCACGAGGCATCGGTCCTCAGCTGCAGGGAGGGCTTCGATTTCCAGGTGGACGTGGAGTCCGACTGTGCGCCCCTGGGCGGGCTTGTGGAGGCCATGCAGGAAGCGGGAGCCGTCCATGCCCTGCGCGATCCCACCCGGGGTGGCCTGGCCGCTTCCCTCAAGGAGATGGCCGCGTCGTCCGGGGTCACCGTTGAGGTGGCGGACGGGGACATCCCGGTGCGAGAGGGCGTGCGGGCTTTCTGCGAGGTGCTCGGGCTCGACCCGCTGCTCCTGGCCAACGAGGGGAAGCTGGTGGCCGCGGCGGCTGAGAGCGATGCCGAAATGGTGCTCGCGGCCATGCGTTCCCATCCCCTAGGGGAGAATGCCGCTGTCATAGGCAGGATCACCGTAGGCCGCAAAGGGGAGGTCAGCGTTCTCACGCCGCTCGCTTCCCACCGCCTGCTGCGCATGCCCTCCGGCGAGCACTTCCCCCGCATCTGTTAGGGGGTTCATATTGAGGATAAGGTTGAGCAATTAATACGTGTACGATAACGTTGCCGATACCCTGATTACATATTGCAGTATTCTAGTCCATCTATTAGAGAAGTGCTTTGGGCGGCTAGAATTCGAAATCCAGGACGCTTCTGATTCCCAGCCCTCTTATAAAATAGGTTACTTTCTCGCTGGCATTACGTTTAATGAGTTCACTTTCTTGTGTATCGGCAGTACTAATATATCTGGCTACTGCCACGGGACCCGGATATTCAGGACTTCTAAAATTCTTCCCGATATACTGAAGGCTTCTTTTAATCTGCTCTTCTTTAATAAATTGAGCGCCTTGCTCGATAAGGGCATTGAGTTCATCTCTACCCAGGTCAAGACAAAAGTAGATGTCGTATGCATCCTTGTCTTCTTTGCGGTCTTCCCAGGCCAGACCTTTCATGGCAATCAATTGCAGTGTGCCTGGAATCCTGATTCTACCTCTGAAGATGCCTCCGTCTGGTAAAGTTCCCTCTATAGTTTTCTCTTCATTTGTGTCAAATGCCAGACGGCAGCCCTCAGCTTCCAGAAATGCAATACCCATCTCGAAGAAATCGCTCTTTTTCTGGTCGATACCCGTATCGGCGGTCGTCAATAGATCTACGTATATCTTTACGGGTTCGTCTTCCCCACTTAAATGGACTGCTCTCTCCAGCCTGAAGCGCTCGTTGCCCTTCTCATAGCCGGCACGCAAGAGATCGTCGATAATATGCTGCAAGATGGATATTCCTGAATCGGCCGGATCCACCGCAAGATCGACGTCAATTGTTCCCGCGTAATCTTCTTCTCTATCTGGAAAGAGTAGAGGTGGAACATTGCCACCGATGAGCACGATATTGTCAAGATATCCCGCAAGGATCTTCATTATCTCGAAGAGGACTGCTTTGCAGGCTCTTACTTCCCTTGGTTCGGGCTTAACGTTTTCGACCATAGCGGAGCGATCTCTTTCTCGTAAAGATGATCAGCGGTCTTGCCGCCCAGACCACCCGAACTTTTTAGGTCCAAGTAGAGCTGGGTGGGTGACACCACATCGATACCGGCGATTCTCCTCGATGCATAGAATACACCTTCGTCATATGGGTTGATTAGCATGACGTTTGATCCAGTATCGACCTCTTTGAGCTTTAATCCGTCCCGGATCCGTTCCATGCCTTTGTCAATATAGGCGGATACTAACTTGTACCTTGCGTAGGGCACCATCTTTGAAGCCCCCGAAAACATGGTAAAAGCGCAGCGGATCTCATTCTTTGAGCAAAACCGCATAATCTCCTTTTCTTGTGGTTCTACATTTTCAAATGAATAGAGATCGCTTGCGGTATTCCTGTTGAAATTGTAATGCCGGGACCATTCGCCGATCAGTTCCTCTGGAGCTCGTAAAATGAAACCGGGCTTCATTTCCTCTATCCACGCCATATCTTTTAAAATGTCCTTAACTTTAAAGACATGGCCCACACTTACGTCGGCTTCTCTTGCCAGTTCTTCGATCTTCCATATCCTCATACCCTGAGACAGGAGAACTCTGATGACCCTGGAAGCCTTTGGCGAGAAAACGGTTCTCAAACCTCGCTTTTCCGGAAAAGGATTTTTATGCCCCCCGACATGAACATATATATTGTCGAATTCGATATGGCAATTCCCGGCGAAATCAATATATCCTACCCCATCTTCTATGAGGATCTTTGAAGAATGGGGAGATACGTAGGGAGCTATTAATAAAGGGTATGATTCAGGGTATTCCTCCCGAACCCGTAAAAGTGTGAAAGCGGCATTGCGGAGGATCCTGGGCTCACCGCCGCTTTTTATCTCGGCCAGCATATTATATTCCCCTTGAGGGAGAATGAGCTTGACGATCAGATCGAAGGGAGCAGCGGCTGTTGTTCTTTCTATCTCATAATCCTTTATCAGGTTTATACCCGACAAGCATTCTTTCAGTGCTTTTAATGCCCTTTCCTCTGTTTCCAGGTTATTTTTCACCGATATCATCCTTTCACCAAAAGGTGAAATTAATTATATAGTGAAATGCACTTGGGAATCAACTACTTTTTCACTTTATAAATATATTTCACCAAAAGGTGAAAAGCTATATATGGTGAAATCGCTTCAGTATATAGAAGATCGATATGGGGCCTCCCAACACCCCATCAAGCTACCTGTAAAGTTTATACGCCTGCTGTCGAGACCATATTTGTAAAAGCGAGAAGAGGGCGAACGGGCATAAGGTGAGAGAACGATGGAATACTACGACCGCATACAGAGAATACATGACAACATCGAGAAGGTGATCGTCGGCAAGAGCAAGGTCATCAAGCTCCTTCTCTCCTGCATGCTCTCTGAGGGACACGCACTGTTGGAGGACGTCCCGGGATTGGGGAAGACCATGCTGGCGCGCTCACTGGCCCTCTCCATCGATGCCTCTTTCCGGCGCATCCAGTTCACCCCCGACCTGCTCCCCACCGACGTGACCGGTGTGAGCGTGTACAATCTACAGACGCGTGAGTTCGAGTTCAAGCCGGGGCCCATATTCTCGCACATCGTGCTGGCCGACGAGATAAACCGGGCTTCTCCCCGCACCCAGAGCGCCCTGCTCGAGTGCATGGAGGAATACCGCGTGTCGGTGGACGGCATCACCTACAAGCTGGAGCGCCCCTTCATCGTCATCGCCACCCAGAACCCCATCGAGCTGGCGGGCACCTACCCGCTGCCCGAGGCCCAACTGGACCGCTTCATGATGAAGATCCCCATCGGCTATCCCGATCACCAGCAGGAGGAGATGATCCTTACCGGCCAGGAGATCTCGCATCCCATAGAGTCCCTCACGCCCGTCGCCAACCTGGCCGACGTTCAGGGGGCCATCTCCGAGGTGAAGACGGTGCGCCTGTCCGCGGAGTTGAAGCGCTACATCGTCAACGTGGCCCAGGAGACCCGCGTCGACAGGGACATCTCCCTCGGCGTCAGTCCCCGCGGCTCCATCGCCCTGATGAGGACGGCGCGCGCCTACGCCTACCTGGAGGGCAGGGATTACGTTCTGCCCGATGATATAAAGCTGGTGGCGATATACGTGCTCTCCCACCGCGTGCATATGAACGCCAACATCCTCCTCGAGGACAAGCGGCCGGAAGAGGTGATCGTCTCCATCCTCCAGCGGGTGCCCGTGCCGGTGGCCCCCGCGCGCTAGGGGGCTGCGATGCTGGAACCGGGGTTGCTGCTGGCCCTCTTCTTTCTCGCCTGGGCGAATATAAGCTACAGCTACATCATTCTCTTTCTACTTAAGTTCAAGATCAACGAGTGGGCGACCGAAGGCAAGGCCTACGAGAAGACCAATATGGTACAGATCCCGCTGTTGGTATTGATGATCGGTCTCTTCATCGTGACCATGCTGACAACCTCCAACCCCGTTTGCGCCTTCGGGTTCGTTGCCGCGATCAATTCCTTCGCCGTCCTGGTGAGGACATGCATCGTCTACGAGAGGGCCACCGGCGTCTCGCTCATCACCGGCAAGGTCGTGGACGATGAGCTCGCGCAGGGGGTCCAGGCCGGCGCGAAGGGTGGCGGTGTACCGGTGGAACCGTTGCTCCCCCAGGCAACCCCGCCCAGAAAGCCGCCCGCCCCGAAGCCGCGTGCCGGAAAGAAGCGCAACAGCCGCTGGACGGTCAGGGCCGCCCTCGCCCTCGCGGTGGCGGTCGCCCTCGGCCTGCTGGCCTACTTGACCTCCAACGCCCTTGTCTACCTGCCCGCCCTGGCCGCGTTGATACTGACGGCCATGGACTATGCCTTCTGCCTGCTCTCCACCGGGGATATGGACAGGATCATGGTCTCGCGTGAGGCTCCCGCCTATGCCGAGGAGGACGACCTGGTGGAGGTGAAGCTCGAGGTCTACAATCCGGCCGGGAGGATCAACCATCTCACCATCGTGGACAACTTCGCCGCCGAGAGCGCTCCCTACCGCAAGAGAAAGATCGCCGTTGGTTCCCTGGCGGCGGAGGAGAAGACCACCTTGAGCTACGGGGCTGTATGTTACCGGCGCGGCGTCTTCGACATCGGTCCGCTGGAGGTGAGGAGAGAGTTCCCCCTGGGCCTGTTCAAGAACCGGCGCATCATCGACGAACGCTGCTTCATCAAGATCTACCCGCATCTCTATCCCAACCGTGGGTTCCATCTCGTGGCGGGAGGCACGCGGGAACGCGTGGGGTTGAACACCATCGACAAGTCGGGTCTGAGCAATGACTTCTTCGGCGTGCGCGAATATCGCCCCGGGGATTCCAGGCGCCTCATCCACTGGAAATCCACGGCAAGGCATCAGATACTCATGGTCAAGGAACTGGAGATGCCCGCGGACCTCGATCTCACAGCGGTCATCGACCTGGATAGCGCGGCCTGGTCGGGGGACGACAAGTACAACACCTTCGAGTACGCGGTGAAGATAGTGGGCGCCGTCTCCGAGGAGGTCCTGGCGAAGGGATACGATCTGCGTATCGTCGCCCTGGGTAACGGTCCGCGGCAGCTGGAGATAAAGGGCGGCAGGAGAGAATTCCCCCGCGTTCTGGACTTCCTCGCCGGCCTGAAGCAGACGGGCAGCCGCCACATCTTCGAGACCCTGTTGACCCTCCCCAAGCAGGGTGGCAACGGCTCTACATTGTTGCTGCCATTGCAGGTGCCCTTCCCCGGCATATTGGAGACCCTGCTCTTCCTGCGCCGCCGCAAGATGGAGACCATCGTGCTACTCTTCGACCGCTCTTCCTTCGATTTCCGGAGCCCGTACAGGACGGCCGAGAGGCAGGTCTTCAAGAGCACCTATGCGCTGCTCAAGCGTAACGGTTTCACCGTGTATCCCGTGAACTACCTGGGCGGTCCGATGATATACGAGTTGCAGAGGGACGAGGCGCTATGAACGGCCAGGTGCTGCGCTGGGCAGGCAAGGAGGTCAAGCCGCCGGTCCCCATGGCCAGCGACAAGCAGCTGACTATGATCAAGGACCGCTCCCTTGCCTACCTGCACTGGGGAACTTTGGCCATCTTCCTGGTAGCGTATACGGGCATGCCATTCTTTATGGATTCCCCGGGGGCCGTAGCCCTCATCGTGCCGCTGACCACGGCCGGCTTCTGCGTGTCGTGGAAGCGTGTGGACAAGCAACGCACTCCTAGAGAGGTATTGCTGCTGACCGGCATGAGTGTCTTCCTAGTCTTCACCGCGTTCTTTGTCAACTTGCGTATGTCCGCAACCATGTCTATCATGGGCGCAGACCTGGTGGCGGCGGCCTGCGCCGGATTCAGCTTCTCCCTCAAGAGGGTCAGGGATTACTTCTTTATAATGGCGGCATCCGCGGCCATCCTCATAGTGGGCCTTTTCAGCCGCGACTCCCTGAGCCTGGTCCCGGTTCTGTTGTATCTCTGCCTGTTGATCCCCGTCGTAAAGCAGGGGCGCAGGGAGCACCACGTGCGTGCGGTCAAGGGGAGCGCTTACTCCGTCGAGGAACAGGGTAAGAAGGCTCCCTTCCTGAGCGGGCTATTGCTGCCGGCCATGATCCTGATGCTCTCAGCCGCGCTTCTGTATCTCGTCCTGCCCAAGCCGTTGAGTGAGCCCCCCGATACCTTCCGCAAAGTCTCCACGCCCCAGGACCAGGCTTTCCCGGCCGGCCCGGGGGAGGAGCTGCCGCGCCCTGTGAGCGGAGGCGGGTCGGCGGTGGAAGGAGGAAATGGTTCCGGGGGCGGAAGCAGCGGATATGGCGGCGGAGCCGGTGAAGGTACGGGGACCGGAACTGGCGGCGAGGGCACGGGGACGGGTAGCGGCGGAG
>JAFGDU010000004.1 GCA_016931915.1 Actinomycetota bacterium | reverse complement strand
CCTCTACAACGGTGCCTGGTCGGGAGGCCACTGCGTGTGTGGCGTGGCGGCACCCGCCGAGGACTGGTACTTCGCCGAGGGCACCACGCGGGAGGGCTTCGACGAGTGGCTGTGCCTGCAGAACCCGCAGGGTGAGAAGGTCGCGGCGGACCTGACCTTCATGACCGGCGAGGGAGAGGTCGTCCCCTACGGCTTGGAGCTGGCGCCGCACTCCCGCACCACCATCAACGTCAACCACGTCCTGGGCTCCGGCAGGGACGTCTCCACCGCCATCCACTCCACGGCCCCCATCATCTGCGAACGCCCCATGTACTTCCTCCGCCGGATGTAACATCAGGCGTATGTTCACATCTCTATATCTTTATCTCTTCTCCCACTCGAATCTCCCGGTATGCTCCAGCGAAAGCATCGCGAAAGGCCCCCAGGCTCCAATCACAGCTGTCATGGGGCGACAGGCCGACAATGCGGGGATTTCGGCTTTGCAGAAAGGAGATATTCTCCTCGACTTCCTCCTTGGTGATACGGTCCCAGGGACATTTTCCAGTACCGATAAAACACTGGACGGGCAGACCAAGTATGTTTTGCCGGGAAGCGGTGACCGGATAATGCAGGCCGCCGATTATGCCGTAGACAGGTTGGTCGAAGACCATCTCCGCCCGCTCGACGATATGTTGCAATGATTGATGGCCGCATCCCACGACCAGGACGATGCCCCTGCCCTCAACGTTTACGGCAAGCGAATGCTCCGGCGTCCACCCGAGGAAGAACAGCTGGCGGGGGATGGTGCCGGTGCTGGCCACACCTTTGGCTATGACTCGCGGTTCTCTGACTACCTCGGTCCTCGCCGTCGGGTGGGAGAGTGACACGGGTACGTAGGCCGGGATACCCCTTAAATCCGAAGTCCGGGCCGAAAGTGCGAAGGAATGCCGTTTTTGCTGCGCCATACCTCCCAGGTGGTCAACGTGCGCGTGGGAGATGAAGATCATATCCAGTTCGGAGATATCCAAGCCCAGGGCTTTCATATTTCGCAACAGCGGGGAGGGGTGTTCGTTGCGCATGTTATAGCCCACGTCCATGAGAATGGCAGTGTCGTCCGCCCGTACCAGATAGGAAACACCCGGTTCGCCCAGCAGTTGCTCCCCCCCGCGTTCCGAGGCATAAAAATCGATGAGGGGCATTATGGTCAACTTCTTCACTGCTCCCAGCCCCTGCAACGGAGGATATTTGCTCTCATGCCATATGCGATCGGCTCTTTGGCGGCCCAGGTGATAGCGAACGGTCAATCCTCCAGCAGCGAAGAGAGTGAAACCCGACAATCCCATCATTCCTCGGACCATGATTTTCTTTACGCTCATCTATCGCATCTCCCTCGTTCGACGCCGGCTCTCGAGCCGCATTTATCTTTAACCCGCTTGTCATAGGATACTTCATGGTCGGAATCAAAGGCGATCTGCAGCATGTTCACCATCATAGGAGGATCGTCAGGCTGGGCTTCTTGGCGATCTCTCCGAGCCAGCAGACTTCTTCTCGACGCGGCACGCGCAACCGGTTGCATTCGTTACACGAAGCCCTGGTCGGAATATCGCGGAGCGGTACCGTTGCCCAGCCGCCCGGGAATTACAACCCCATCACTACGTGGCCGCCGGGCCACTTGTTCTGGTAGAGGAAGTACATGGGCCTTTCGACCACTATTGCCTGGTCGCATCCCACGACTACCGAGACGTCATGGTGCGGAGCTATGAAGTTGGGCACGGCCGCGGTGGCCCTGGTGTGCGCCGGTACGGCTACGTCGTATTCCTGCACCGTCCCGTCCTCCAGCATGAAGGAGAGGGTGGCGGTGGCGTCCGTATCCCCCGGGTTCTGCAGGCAAAGCCACTCCACGAAGCCGTCCCGTGTGGTGCCCTCGGCGAAGAACCAGTAATTCTTGGGGCTCCCGGCGCCCGTGACCACGTGTCCGCCCGGCCATGCGCCGCTGTACAGGAAGTACATGGGCCGTTCGGCCAGCAGCAGGCTGTCGGACTCCACCACGGTGGAGACGTCCCTGCCGGGGCCGACGGCGTCGTTCACCCTTAAAGTCTGCCGGCTGGTGGCAGGGATGAGCATGGGCTGCACCACGGTGGAGCCGTCCTCCAGGATGAAGGTCAGGCTGGCCGTGGCGTCGACGCCGTAGGGGTTCTGCAGGCAGATGTAGGTGTCGAAGCCGCTGCGGGTAGTGCCCTCCGCGAAGTACCACTGGGTGTCCAGGGAGTTGCTCCCCATGACGCAGTGCCCCCCCGTAAGGCCGCGGTAGTCGAAATACATGGGGCGTTCGGCCACGATGGCCACGTCGCCGCATTCCACCACCATGGACACGTCCTGCTCCGGTCCCACGGCCGCGTTTACGCTCACCGTGGCCCTGCTCCTGGCTCCCACGTAGGCCTCCGTGGGCACCGTGGTACCATCGCCCAGGACGTAGGTGATGTCCACCCGGGCGTCCCTGTCGGAGGGGTTCTGCATGGTCAGGTATTCCTCGAAACCGCTGCGGGTGGTGCCCTCGGCGAAGTACCACAGCCTGCTGGTCTCCTGGGCGCCGACGGTACAGTGCCCTCCCGTCCAACCGTAGTAATTGAAGTACATGGGCCGCTCACAGGTGATGAGGCGGTCGGCACTGACCCGGGTGGAGACATCGTGGCCCGGTCCCACGGCCGCGTTGGCGTTGACCGTGGAACGGCTGTGGGCGGGGACTACAAGAGTATTCTCGATATTGGCGCCGGTCTCCAGCATATAGATGAGGGTCACGTTGGCGTCCCCCTCGCCCGAGTTCTGGATACATATCCACTCGTCGAAGCCGGGACGGGTGGTTCCCTCGGCGAAGTAATAGGTGCTGGCGGGAGGGGTGGGCAGCCTCTGCTGGGTGCCGTACAGCACTCCCTTGCCTGTGACGGCGTCCATGGTGCCGTAGAGGGTGTAGTAGCGCCGGCCGCCGTCGGCATACAGCGCCGGGCCTTCTCCGCTGATCTCCGCGGTGGAGATGAACTCGGGCGTGGTCCATATCCCGTTTACGGTCTCGGTGAAGTACTTGTTGAAGTCGTAGTAGACGCCGGGGCCGGGGTTGTACTTGGCGGTCTCGAAGACGCATTGCTGTTCGCCCGTGTCACCGATCTCCACGGTCTGGAAAGCGGGCCAGCCCGCAGGTATGACGTGCAGGATATCGGTGCTCCCCGGCACCACCGAGACGGGCACCGTTCCCTGCCAGGTGGTGCCGTCGCGGTAGCGCGAGAACATGCGCCCCCAGGTGGGCCTGTTGACTGCATCGAAACCCTTCTCGAACCAGGAGGCGAGTACGTCGCCGTCCACATGTGCGCTCAGGTTGAGTTCATATATTTCGTAGGCGGTATCGGGCCTTATCTGCTCGACGGCATTGAAGGCCAGGGGGTCGCCCGTCGGTGCGTTGTCGACGTAGTTGACGTTCCAGTCCCGGAAGGACGCACCGTCGTACACTACCGTGGTGAACAGGATACGGACGTTGCCGTCCGCGTCGATGACGGTGCTGGCGTCGGCCGGATATCTATGAAAGACGTAGCCGAAGATGGTGACGATACCCGAGAGGCCCCCTTCCGTCTCGCGGGTATACTCCAGGGAGGCGCCCAGCTGCTCCCATGCCGCGCCGGTCCAGCCATAATTTAAAACGGACTGGGTGAAATGCAGGTTCTGAAAGGGGTCTATCCTGATATTGACTAAATTCCCGTCCTGCTGGTTTGCCACCCGGGTGACGTTGAGCGGCGCGTCCCATCCCCCGCCGTCATGGTAGATGAGCTGGAAGTTGTTGCGCGGCGGATGGGTGGCGTCGGTAAAGTTCACGTATTGATAGCTCAGCACCATCGCCCTGTTCGCGTTGTTCCTGTAGAAGGCGAAGAGCGGCATCCAGAACTGGTTGGCGGCCGCGGAGGTTATGTTCTGCGCTCCCGACCAGGCGCCGCCCGTATCGCGCACCACGGCGTAGATGTCGCTTCTTAGGTCGGTGATCACACCAGACCGGGTCTGCACGCCGTACGCGACCGTTATCTCCTCGCCGAGCCAGGATACGCCGATGCTCGGCCATCCGGCGGGTATCCGCTGTCCCGGGTTCAAGTTGTAGTCCCATGCGCTTAATTGCACCGCGGGTTCCCAGGTACCCAATGAACCCTCGAGATAGCCGACCTCGGCCCGGTAGGATGCGGTCAGGGTCTCGTTGTTGCGGACGGTCACGAAGGTTCCGAAAAGACGGCCGTTCCTCATTATGAAATCGGCGCCCAGCAGGCCCCAGCTTCCCGTGTAGTTGGTGAGCTGCACTGGAGCGCTCCAGGCCCCCCCCGGCGTGCGGTAGCGGTACCAGAGGTTCTCGTTCTCGTGCTGGTAGGTGGCGGTATGGGGATCGATGCCCCAGGTCCACTTGGTGTAGACGAGGTCGAGATAGCCCGCGGAATCCGCCTGCATGAAAAGCAATTCGCAATCCTCGAAACCCGAGGTGTTGGTGAGATCGACGGGGGCCGTCCATGTACCCTCACGGAACATGGTGTAGTTGATATCGGACAGCCGTTGATATTCATGTCCCGGGTCCGGTGGCTGGGTTATGTCGGCAAGAACGTTACTCTCGTATTCGACGTGCATCCTGCCGCCGCCGTCCAGGACCTGTCCGTAGGAGCTCGCCCAGTAGGAGACGTTGGGGTCGGGCGATGGAGTGTAAGGCCTGTTCAGGAGCGTCCATCCGCCCGCCCCGGCGGCACTTACATCACCTTCGGCGCCGGCAG
This sequence comes from Actinomycetota bacterium, assembly GCA_016931915.1. GTDB lineage: Bacteria > Actinomycetota > Geothermincolia > Geothermincolales > RBG-13-55-18 > SURF-21. The sequence goes on along the minus strand of JAFGDU010000004.1, from coordinate 8,151 downwards.
CGCCGGATTCCACGCCAATGCTGGAGGGATCTCCGCCAGCCATACCGTCTTGCTGTTGTCCCCCCTTGGTGGGCTGAAGTGAGTCGGGGAGCAGATCAGGCGGGATCACCTCCTTGATCCGCGCATCATTGTTGGCAGCATCCGGATTGTACATCGCAGCTACCTCGGGGGAATAATATGGACGAGTAAGACCGAGATCTTCGAAGCCGCCTTCACCGGACTCTCCTACCGAAGTATCGCTCATGGACGCCCCTTCAGAGGACTCGGCCACGGCGGCGGTCGTGTACGGCCAGATGGTGGCCAGGAATATAACCAGAATCAGCAGGATAAGCCCGGAGAACGGCAAGGGCCTTACACGGCTTGAAATTTGGATATCATGCATGATACGCTCCCGCCCTTTCACATATTCGAAGCGAGACAAACAATCCCTATATAGGTTTATATACTCGAAAGAACCGTAATAAACCTTTGCCGTAGGAAAAACCAGGACCTTCCTGGGCCTCCTACCCATGTAAAACGCCGTTTCACCTGCTTTCTCTACACTGAGGTTTCTCTAGTCCTCGCCAAACAGCTTTTCAAGAGCGTACACGTGCCAGGCCTCCACGTTCGGAAACGTGGAGGCGCTGGGACACCGCAGCGTCATGGGCTTCTCTATCTCAACGTGATACTCAATCGGGCTTGCCGCGTCGCTTCGCTCCTCGCAATACGGCTTCCCGCAACGCGGGAAGCCTAGCTTACGCGATGCAGACTATCGGAGGAATGGCGATAAATCCGAATGCTTCTTAACCGATTCTTTACATTTCCTCAAGAGCGCCATAAAAAGCGGCAACGAGAATGGATACATAAGGAGGTGATCGGCATGGATAAAAAGCTGTTGAGATGGGTGATGGCCGTGACCACCCTGATGCTCGCGGCCGCGTTCCTGCTCTTTACCGCGGCCCCCGCGCTGGCCCAGGACGAGGCGCCCCGGGATGAACTGGAGCAGGAGATCCCCGAGGAACTGAAGACGAAGATACAGGAGTTCGAGGAGGCGGCGTCCGGGCTGCGTGAGGACGGAGCGCTGCTCAAGGAGGACGTAAGGCAGTTCAAGGCCGCCATGCAGGAGCTGTGGCGTAAAGCGCGCTCGCTGCCCCGGGATGAGAAATGGGACTTCTTCGACGAGGTCTCGGCCGCGAGAAAAGAGTATGTCGGGACTGTGAAGGATAAGATCTCGGCGGCGCGGGAGACCGCCGGCGCCATGAGGGATGCGCTCGCCGCGGCCAGGGAGGCCTGGGAGCAGGACGACCTCGACGGCGCCCTTGCCAACCTCGATGAAGCAATCGCAAGGGCCGGCGAGCTCGAAGCCCAGCTGGGCGAAGCGCACCAGTTGCTGCAGGAGATCCTCGAGACCGTTAGAGCATTGAGCGAGGGGGCGGGCGCCAAGTCCGCCGCGGTCCCGGCGTGGGCGTCTTGAACCTGGACTGAAGGCTCGACCCGGGAGACGCTCCTGTCTCCCGCGGTCCGCCGCATGGAGCCGGCTCGCTCACGGACGATACAAGCCGCCGGTACCGGGGAGGGAGGGATACCCTCCAACCCCCCGGAGGCCTTCCCCCCCGGTGGTCCGGCATAACGCGCGAAGGGGTGCTGCAGATGAAGAACGGGATGACGGCGTGGTGGAGGAGGCGCGACACCTACGACCTCCTGGCCGCCGTCTTCATCGTCCTCTGCATCGTACTCGTCGTGGTGAATATCTCCATGTATCCGGTCTACCTGGATATCCCCTATCACATGGCCGTGACCAGCGGTTTCCAGGAGGCGGGGGGCGTCACCACCTGGGACTTCTGGGACTATGCTCCGTCGGGTCGGCCGCATATCTACCCTCCGCTGCTACACGTGGGGATGTCCATGCTCCAGGATATCGGCCTGCCTGTGCAGGCCACCGCCACCCTGGTGTGCGTGATCATGTTCCCCCTCATCCTGCTCAGCCTGTGGTGGGCCATGCGCAGGCTGTTCGGCTCGCGCGCCGCCTTCTATGCGCTGCTGCTGGTGGGGGTACCCTACGCTTTCTTCTACCAGACCGGGATCACCATCGCCGCCTCCCTGGTGCTGGCCTTGACGCCACTGGTCTTCCTCGCCCTCGAGGAGGACCACAAGATCGCCTCCATGCTGCTTCTGGCCATGTGCCTCTATACGCACCTCGTCCTGGGGCATCTCGTGGCCCTGGCCCTCTTCATCTACCTGCTCCACCGCAGGGAAGCCTGGAAAAAAGTGATCACGGTGCTGGTGGGGGCGTATCTCCTCTACCTGCCCTGGGGCATCGTAGTCATCTCCAACCTGGGCAGCTTCACGGCCTCTGAGCCTGGCCTGGGCAGCGATCTCGCCCTGCATATCCTGCTGTGGGGGCTGGCCGCCGCGGGTTTCGTGGTATGCTACCTGCGTAAGAAGCAGTATTATCTGCTTCCCGCCTACCTGCTCTCCATGGTGCCCATCGCCTTTTTCTACTCCCACCGTTTCTGGGAAGGCCACGTCTTCCTGCCCCTGGCCATGCTGGGAGGCGTGGCACTGGACCGGCTGCATGCCTTCCTGTCGGAGCGTCTGTCGCGGCGCATATCGGTGGCTTCTTATGCCAGGGCGGCGGCGGGAGTCCTGCTCGGCGTCCTGCTCGTCCCGGTTCTTTTCGTCGACCCCGTCCTCGCCTCCACCTCGAACAGGCCCGCCCCGCAGGCTTTGCAGGACAGGGCATCGCTGCCCGCTATGGCGGAGGGAGCAAACCCGCCTGCGGGAACCGCCGAGACCCCTTATCTGCTGCCGGGCGATGCCGGGGCCTCGTATCAACCACGGGACGTCTATCCGTATCAGCGGTCCGGTGATATCCCGCCGGCAGCCAGGCAGGGTCTTCCCGACCCCTACACATCGCCGCCCGGTCTGGATCAGCCTCAGGTCCTCCCGCATGCGGATGAGACGGGGCTTCCGCGCCGTCCCCTGCAGAGATTGAGGGGTCTGAGCGGCGACTCTGTAGAGATGTCGCTCCAGCCTACCACGCTCCCTGTCCTCCTGGGGCTGGAGGAAGCGCCGCGGCAGCAGCCGGGCGTGGAGGAGGTGTTCGGCGAGGAGAACGAGGATCTGATGGCGGCCATCCTGGAGTACGGGGAGCCGGGAGACGTGGTGTTCGCCCCCGAGGGACGCCTGGGCGACCTCATCTACGCCATGACCGGCCTTTACGCCACGCAGGGCATGTTCCACGAGGTGCAGCCGGAGGTGCAGCCGGACCCCCTGACCGAAGCCGACCTGGCGGTGGTCAACGTGGCATCGGGAGCCATGGCCGCGGGAGTGGTGCGCAGCGGGTCGAGCACCGCCCTGGAGGAAGAGGGATGGTCCAGGGTCGACCGGGTAGGGCGTTACGTCATCTTCGTGCGTGACTCCTCGCTTGGCGAGGGTACAGCGGAGGGCACGAGTACCGCGGAAGGGTCCGCCGCGCTCCCCCTCTGGGCGGCGTATTTGCTCTTACTAGCCGCGGCGGTGGCGATAAGCGCCGACTTCTTTATGCACAGACCGGGGCAGGGAAGCCGGGGTGGTCCCCCCGAAGTGTCTCCGCCGCAGGGCACCTGCGGAGGCAGCGGGGAAAAGGCGGTGCTGGCGGTGATACCGGCCCACGACGAGGAGGGGAATGTAGGCGAGGTGGTGAGCGAGATACGCCGCGTCTGCCCGGGCCTGGATATCCTCGTCGTGGACGATGGGTCCCGCGACCGTACAGGTGAGGAAGCCCTCCTGGCAGGGGCCATGGTGCTGAGGCTGGACGAGAAAATGGGAGTGGGTGAGGCGGAGCGGCGAGGCCTGGCCTTTGCGTTCGGCCAAGGCTATTCCTTCGCGGTTCGCCTGGACGGGGACGGCCAGCACCCCGCGGATAGCATCGCGAAGCTGCTCGCACCGCTCTGCTGCGGCAGGGCAGATGTTGCCCTGGGGTCACGCTTCATGGCGGGGTCTCGCAAGGGATATACGACCTCCAGGGTGCGACGGCTGGGGATGGCATATTTCCGCGCGTTGCTGCGCTCGAGCACCTCGCTCCACTTCAACGATCCCACCTCCGGGTATCGTGCTTATGGCAGGAAGGCCATGTACCTCCTCTCCCGGGCCGAGCCGCTGCGCTACCCCGAGGTCACATCCCTAAGGCTGCTCACCGCGAACGGCATGAAGGTCTGTGAGGTGGCGGTGGAGATGAGGTCGCGGCAAAACGGCAGGTCGTCAATTGGAACGTGGCAGGCGGTGGCCATGATCGCGGGGGTGACCCTCGAGCTCCTGCGCGTTCCCCGCGCCCTCCCGCGTCGTTCCGAGAAACCCGTCCTTGCCTGACGGCACCGCCTGATCCAAGGCGGGTAGATCACCAGCGAGGTGGCGTGTCCAACACTGCATCCAGGCCACCTTTCATCCATGCCGGCTTGCCGATATGCCAATGCATATTAGTGAACGAAGATAAGACGCGCGCAGGTATATCGTGCCGGCCTCTTGCGGAAATGCAGGTCCGAGCGGTGTAAAAAACCGCTTCGTTCTAAAGTGTAATAGCTGCGCGCAGCGACCGTTTTCACATATGTCAGGGGTGAAATCACCTCGTCTCAAGCGACGGACTCGGCGCGTCGATGAAGAAGATATGCTTGCAGGCAAAAGTGGTCACGCAAAGGAAGGTAGAGGGTAGCAAGGGGGCAGGATAAGAGGGCAGCTTACCAGCCTCTCGCGATGAGAAGAAGGGAGCTTCAAATGCGAGGAAAGAGCAGAGTATTCAAGGTCCTCCTGATCTTGGTCCTGAGCGGGCTGTTCTGCGCCGCCACCCTGGCGGTGGCCCCAGCGGGGGAGGTGGACACGAGTTGTGGAAGCAAAGGATGGTACTTCGCCGAGGGCTATACCGGCGGGGATTTCGACACCTGGATCCTCATCCAGAATCCTAATGAGTCGGAAGCCATAGTCCAGGTAAGGTTCTTCACACCCAGCGGCGAACCTATCGTCAACGAATATTCCCTACTCGGTGAGACCCGGTACAGTATATATCTCAATACCGTCCCGGGACTGGAGAACCAGGAGGTCGCCGCGGAAGTAACCGTGAAGTACGGTGAAATGGACGGCATCATCGCCGAGCGGGCGATGTATTTCGATTACGGGACGGACCAGGGCGAGCGCGTGGGCGGCCATTCCACCATCGGCGCGCCCAGGACGAGCGGCTCGTGGTACCTGCCCGAGGGCTACACCGGCGGGGGATTCGATACCTATGTCCTGATGATGAACCCCACCGACGGCGACGCCAACGTCTGGCTGAAGCTGATGAAGCCGAGCGACGGAAGGTACTATCCCTTCAAGGTCACGGTCCCCGCAGGACGGAGGACGACGGTAAAACTGGACGACCTGGTATGGACGGAGGGGGAGGACAACATCATCCCCGCCACCGGTGAAGGCGGCGAGGGTGAAGAGCCCCTGCAGGTCAAGTTCGACGACACGGATGTCTCCACCCTCATATATGCCGACAGGGGCATCGTGGCCGAGAGGGCCATGTACTTCGACTACTATGGCAAGTCGGGTGGATCGGCCTCCATCGGCGCCACCTGCGCGGCCTCCGAGTGGTACCTGCCCGAGGGCTACACCGGCGGCGACTTCGACACCTGGGTCATGGCCATGAACCCCTCCGGCAACACCGTGGACATCACCTACACCTTCTATTCCAATGCGGAAGGCTTCGAGCCGGTGAGCGTAACCCATGCCGGCGTGGCGCCGTGGTCGCGGGACACCATCCACGTGGACGAAGTGCAGGGACTCGAGGGGACCGACGTGTCCACCAAGGTGACCGCCACGCGGCCGGTGCAGCTGGCCTCGGCGGAGGACGAGGTGAAGAGGATCGCGGTGCTCTTCGGGGTGGAGGACTACCCCACGGGTGACGACCTCCTCTATTCCGTGGACGACATGTACGACATCAAGCACAGGCTGGCGGACTTCGGAGCGTTCTCTTACTACTACTACGAGGGTGAGAACGCCAACCTGGAGAACTTCCAGCACAAGATGGAATGGCTGGCGGAGAACACCGACGCCAACGACGTCGTGGTCTTCTTCTTCGGGGGCCGCAGCTCCGTGGCCGTGGAGAACCGCATCGACCTCTACGACGGTAGCGTCACCAGCTCCGAGCTGGAGGCCTACTTCGCGGCCCTGCAGACCGACAACCTCGTGGGCTTGTTCAGCTGCAACACAGACAGCGGTGAGCTCGCCTACGACCTGGCCGGCCCGGGGCGCGTCCTCCTGGCGTCCTGCTCCAAGGGAGAGCTCTCCTACGAGTTCCCGGACGCTTCCTTCGAGGCGGCCAGCGGCGATTCCGGCAACGGCGCCTGGGCTTATTACTTCGTCGAGGCGCTGGGCAAGAAGGCCGCGGACACCAGCGGCGACAACCTCGTAAGCGCGGAAGAAGCCCATGAATACCTGAAGAACAGGGTGACGGACTTCGTGTTCGCCGAGGAAGGCGCCAACCAGGTGCCGCAGATATACGACGGCGTCGAGGGAGAGGTAAACCTCACCGTCGATAAGGTGCCCGCCGGCATCGTGGCCGAGCGCTCCGTGTACTTCAACTACGGATCCGCCAACGACGGCGCCACCTCCATAGGCGCCTGCAGTACTTACCCCAGGTGGTTCCTGGCAGAGGGCTATACGGGTGGCAAGTTCGACACCTTCGTGCTCGTCATGAACCCGTACGACTTCTTCCAGAAGATCACCGCGACCTATATGACCCCCACGGGCGAGCCCATCGTCATGGAGTACCTGTGCCCGCCCAAGTACCGCATGACCATCAAGGTGGATGATCAGGATCCGTCCCTTGCCGCGACGGACGTGTCCACCATGATCTACGCGCAGCCCACCGAGGTGGCTTCCGCCGGCGGTGGTGGCGGCGTGGTCGTTGAGAGGGCCATGTACTTCACCTATACCGATCCCCAGGACGGTTCCCAGAAGGCTGGAGGCTCCTCCTCCATCGGTTACGGCACCTGGTAAGAGACGAGACAAAGAAGGGCCGGGACCTCCCGGCCCTTCTTTTATGTCCTCGCATCAGCGGTTCCCGTCCTACCCGCCGCCGCTACGGATCCCCGCCCCCCACGGCCAGGGCCCCGGCGGCCCTTTATGGCTGCGGGCGCGATGCTCTACAATCGTTGTAGTGCGTAGGGCAACAGCGCGAAAGGGTAGAGAACAGGACATATCATGCTTATAACCTGTCCGGGATGTGGCGCGCAGGTAAGCGCGACCGAGTATTTCTGCAGCGTGTGCGGGAAACCCCTCTTCGGATCCGGGCCGGACGCGGGATCCGGGGACCTTTCCGATATGGGCGTACCGCCGCTGGAAGAACCCATCCGGCTCCAGGGAGAGGAATCTTTTGCCGCGCCCTACAGTGCCGCCGCACCTCCCCGGCACAGCGGTTACGGGGTTGTTCGCGGAGAACCGGCGCCGTGGAAGAAGAGAAGGACGAATATCCGCTGGGGTTGGGTGGTCGCCGCGATGATCGTCGCCGCCTTTTTGGGGCTGGGCTTTTACCTGGCATACCAGTTGTTCCACGTCCCCGAGATAAACACCACCGCCCCCCCGGGGTGGAGCGATGCCCCGGAACTCCTGCGGGACGTTACGATGGAAGCCCTCGAGGCGACCTACAACGACATGGAGCTCGATTATCTCTTCTGCAAACTCGATGATATGGATCTGGGCGTGGAGGGAGAGAACATCGCTCTCTCCAGCGACATCATCTATATAGCGCATATCAAGTACGTCCTCTATGACGACCTGCCGGACACCGAGAGCTTCGAGGAGATGGAGAGTTATATCAGGGTAAAGAAAACCTTGCTCTCCGCGAAGATGGGCGAAGAGATCACGGTCAGGGAGATGGAGGCCATTCAGCTCGCCTGCGGCAACGTCGGCATGTACGTCCTCGCGAGTCCGAACGGTTCCCATGCCAGCATCGAGGAGCTCATTGTCAAGAAGAAGAACACCGTTTATCTCATCGCTATCGGCCAGAGCGGTGTGGTACGCTTCCCCTCCGAGGAGATGGAGTATCTTGCCGGGGCCATCACCTTTGACTGACCTGGCACGTTACGTCCGTATGTCAGACCCAGGTCCTGTTACTTCTGACACCTCGGGCAATAGTAGGAACTGCGGCCGGAGATG
>JAFGDU010000031.1 GCA_016931915.1 Actinomycetota bacterium | reverse complement strand
GGGGTCAGCCCTCCATTTTCAACGTCGGGGGTCAGGCCTCCACGCCTGGGGTCACCTTTAAAGACCCAAGTCAAGGGTAAACCTCCCTTGTCCCCTCACGGGAGGGGTTGAGACATTCCTGTTGGCTTGGGAGGACGCCTCCGAACGGGAACCCTCATCTCCTTCGCCTTGGCGATCTGCCTCGCTCTTTCGTATGCACATGCGGACTTCCCAAACCTCTGGTTCGCCGGTTAGAGGTCCTTTCAGCCAGTCACCTTTAAGAGCATCTCCCGCCTTTGCGGGCGGGTTGTGCTATGGAACGGTGGGGCTTGCATGCCGGGGTCTATCCAGCCCTCTGATCCTCTGCCCCCCGGGGGAGTCCGGGATATGACCCCAGGTGAGACTTCCCGGCAGCCCGGTCCGCTCGCAGGGATAGAGGCGAACCGCCGCGCAAGAGATGATCCCATACGCGGCTCTCCTACAAGCGGGCCTCGCAAGCCCCGTTTTTCACATCATGGTTATCGTCGTAGGGCGTGCCTTTCCTCCACATGGCCCACATGATGGCCAGTATCTTTCTCTGGGTGGTGAGGCGGGCGTGTTCCTCCGAGCCCGTGCTCGCCAGCGTGCGGGCAAATAGGACCTCTTTATGAGGTTGTCCCCGCGGCAGTTCAGGGCGGCCCGGAAGGCCTTGTTGGAGATGTCCTTGAGCGCGCCGCACCCGGAAGGGTCCAGGTGCTGCCTGCGTATGGCCTTCCCCCCGGTCTCGCTCTGGGTGACCCCCAGGCGGGAATATCTGGAGAGCTTACCCTTCTTCGCGAAGCGGTGGGGGCACTTCACGTAGGCGCAGAAGCGGGCCGCCACCACCGGGCCCACCCCGGGGATGGCCTGCCAGGCCCGGATGATGGGGATCTCGGTACCCAGGCGCACGAAGCGCCCCCTGGCCCTGGCCTGGCAGCGCAGCAGGAAGTCCAGCAGCTCGTAGTCGGCCGCGACTATCTCCCGCAGGAGCGGGCTCGGGATGAGGGCCATAGCCTCCTGCCGGCCCCCCTTGCCGAAGACCTTGCTGCCCTCGGTGATGATGCCCTCGCCCCTGAGCCTGGTTTGATCTGGTTCTTCTGCGCCTTGCTCTTTCCCGCCAGCCTGTCGTAGGCCTTCACCGCCGCCTGGAGCTCGTAGATCCTGGCGTCGGTGGTGTGGTAGACCTCCTTGTAGTTACCCAGGAGGGCGATGTGCGCCAGCTTCTTGGCGTCGATCTTGTCGGTCTTCACGGCGTCGCGGTGGATCCACAGGTTGGCCCGGGGCTCGCATACCGCCACCTTCTCCGCGTGGGGCCTGAGTACCCTCTGCGCCCAGCCCGCCAGATCGCACTCCTCCAGGAGCACGGTAGCCTCCCCTCCCTGGGCCTTCACGTAGGCTATGAGGTTCTCCTCGCTGGTCGCAAACCTCTCTATGCTCGTGAGCTCTCCCTGCCCGTTCCTCGTTGCCCCCCCCAGCAGCACTTGGCCGCCAGGTCGATCCCGATGCACACTTTACTCATCGGACCTCTCCTTTCAATTAGGACTGCCAGCAGTTACCACCTAATTGTTCGGAGGTGTCCGATCTTTATCATTCCAGCCCGGAATTTATCGTGAGGAGCGCAGCGACGTGGCGGCATTCAACGTGATCACCAACGTAAGCGGTCAGACGAGAACTTTGCTGGATCAAGTTGAATGTATGAGCTGTCAAGAGCATCGAGGTAGTTGAGGGCTGACCCCTTAGAAGGACCCCGTCCCGGTTAGGGGATACACAGGGGTGGGACGGGGTCACTACGTAGGCTTTATCTGGGCTTCTTGTTCTCTTTGCCGGTGTGATGTGTATGTATCATCTTCGTTGCGGCACTGCTGCGTCCTGGCCTTGACAGCAATACGGGAAGCATCGACCTCAAGGCACTCGGTCTTCTGAGATTGGGGTTAACAAATACCTCGTACTCTCGATTCTTGTTCACTTTTCCTCCAAACCTTATCGTTCTCATTACTTGAGACGCACGAGAGCGAAAAAGGTTCATAGCAAGAAGTTGATCCATGTCAACGCTGAGTGGCGATGCCTGTTTATACCGATGATGGGCAGTCAATCACGCCAGTAGAAAACGTCCGGCGCTGGATTCCTGTCGCACCCGGTCCCGCAACTGCGGTGGGATCTCAGAGGCTGGCGGCTTTCTTGATGCGGGGGTCGCCGCCCTTTTCGCCGCTCCACGAGCGGGGAGGGGGGAGGACACCATCACAATGCTCGTGAGGGAATTCCTGGGTCTCATCCGTTTCCCGGCCATGCCTGAATCCCTGCAAAAGGGTCTTGAGGAGTCCGGCTCGCCGGTATGAGGAATTGATGAAGAGGCTATCGTCGGGTTTCTTTTGCATCCTTCCCTCCTCGCTTGTGACGCGTGTTCTTGTTTCCCATACAATTAGACGACATATGTATCGGCATGATAGGCGGTCTGGTTTAGCTAAGGCCGCGAAACGTAACAGGATAGATGCAGGATAGTAACATCATCGCAACATCCGGTTCCGCCTAACGCGTAAAGGCGGTAATATGCCGCTGGATCGTGCGTTAATATGAGAAACCGCGAAAACCGCTACAGGATTTTCAGGGCATTGTGCGAAACCATATACAAAAAGATCGTGATGGTATAGTATGGCCGCTGTTGTCCCGGAAACTCATTGCATGAAGCAGAGAGATGCCGTGAGATATCGATATAAAAAAGCGCTGCTTGCAGCAGTTATAGCCCTCGCCTTTATCCTGCCCGCATCCATGCCGGCAGCACGCGAGGCCGCAGCCGCGACGACACCCAAGGCATTGCTGGTACTGGCCTTCTCTTCGGGCGAAAGCCTGCGGAATTCGGCCGTCTCCGACCTGCAGTCTACGGTACAGAAGCTATGGGAATACGGATTCGAGGTTTCCATCCTCGATGCCTACAACGACACGGGGGGGATAACGGCGTATCCCCACCACCAGTTGCACCAGCATGTGGACGGTAACAGCTACAACCTCGTGGTTTACTACGGCCACGGCAACGCCGACCGTTGGGCTTTCTGCCTCCCGCAGGATATCGCCTGGGCGAGCCAATCCTCGACGCCGCAGGGGTGGGACGAGGCGCGTGAGTTCGGCGACCACCGCGCCCACTGGCGCGATGAGATCCGCCTCGCGCCGGATGCCATGGTGATCATGCGTCATACCTGCTACGCGCAGGGTTTGCAAGCCTACGACATGAGGAGCGGGGCGGCATTGCTTTCGGCGAGCGAGGTCATGCGGAGGATAAACGAGTATTCCTATACTTTTCTCGCTCCCGCCACCGGAATCAGCTCGTACACCGCTACCAATATAGTAGGCGGCACCCCCGCTTACCTGGAAAACCTGTTCGAGAACTACGATGTTCCCATCGGCGAACTCACCGTACCGAACCTCTCCTCCTCTTACCAGGCGGGCAGCGGTTACGAGTTTATAACCGGGCCCCATTATTACCTGGGCGGTTCGGGTATGGTCTTCCGCAAGAGCCGCTTTCCCGGGAGCACGAACACCGCCGTATGGGGCATGCCCGCCTGGGCAGGCGACCCAGGTCTGACCATCAGGGATGTCTGCAGCGGCGTGCCCGGAGATGAGAACGGGGATGGGGATAACACCGACCTGGGCGAGCCGAACTTCCCCCACGACAGCAGGGACTCATTCGGTTCGGAGGACACGTCCTACAACTTCTTCCCTTTCATCTGTATCGCCAACCCCAACGCCGTTTCCACCTGGGCCGAGGTTACATTCTACGACGAGGATGGGGAATACCTGACCATATACCGTGAGGTTCCCGGCGATTCGCGCATCACGCTGGATTGCAACGCAAACCGTTACCTCAGAGACAAGAGCCTGTCCGTGAGGGTACGGTCCGTAGACAACATCCCCCTGCTGGTGGAGAGACCCATGTATTTCCGTTATGGAGGTTGGATGGACGGCGGCTCGGACACCTTCGGCTCGCGCCGTGCCGGCACGTCGTGGTTTTTCGCCGAGGGGTATACCTCCGAGACCCAGCCGTTCCGGGAGTATATCTGCGTGGGTAATTTCGGATCCCAGACCGCCAGGGGCACCATGACCATCATGCCCGAGGACGGCGAAGCGGTGGAGATGGATATCGCCGTTGATGCCGGTGTCCGCAGGACATATTATCTGAATTCATATATCCAGGGTGAGATCTCCGTGAGGGTGGAGACGGACCATCCGGTCGTGGCCGAACGCTCCATCTATTTCCGCTACAGCTCTCCCGGCGGGGGCTTCTCGGCCGACGGCGGCCACACCAAGCTGGGAGTAAACTCCCTCTCCTCCCACTGGTATTTCGCGGAAGGCCATGTGAGCGGTGATTTCGACGAGTGGATCTCGCTGGTAAATCCGGGTGCCGAGCCGGCTGGTGCCGTCGTTACCTATATCACTCCGGCTGGCGAACGGGAGAAGCTGGAGGTTTACATACCGCCGGAGTCGCGCAGGACGGTTTTTGTCAACGAGTCGTTCAGGGGTGCCACCGACGTCTCGGTCGTGGTCGATTCGGATCATCCCATAGCCTGCGAGAGGGCCATGTATTTCGACTACAACGGCTCCTGGGATGACGGACACGCCTCTCCCGGCAATGTGAGCCCTTCCCTGGAGTGGAGGTTCGCCGAAGGGTCTACCTTCACCGGCATCGACGAGTATATACTCCTCGTCAACCCCGGAGAGAAGGAGGCAAGGGTCAGGGCTACCTATCTCCTGGGACCGGGCGAGGGAGTTCATAACGCTACCTATACCGTTTCTGCGGGCTCCAGGGTCACGATCTGCGTGAACGAGGAGCTGTCCGCACGAGGAAACCCGTCCCAGGTAGCCCTGGAGCTCTCCTCCGACCAACCTATCGTGGCCGAGCGAGCCATGTATTTCGATATGGGCAGGGGAGGCGGTGGAAGAGAGCCCATACGGGGCGGCCATGTATCCCTGGGCGTGCAAGGCGCGGCCGTGGAATGGTATTTCGCCGAGATGTATACAGGACGGTGACAGCCGCCTGGCGAGAAGGCCTCACGGGATGGAGAAACTGAACACGGATCCGCCGTCCTCGCGGGGTTCGTACCATATCTCTCCACCATGAGAACGCACTATCTCACTGGCGATATAAAGCCCCAATCCCATACCCGACGCTGAATGGTGGCGCGAGTCCTCCAGCTGGTAGAAACGCTCGAATATGCTCTCGCGGTCTTTTTCCGGTACTCCCCCGCCGCGATCCAACACCGAGATGACCGTACGATCATCGCCGCGCCTGACTTCTATACAAATCTCCGATAAGGGTGGGGAGTAATTCACGGCATTGTCCAGCAGGATAAGGAGGGCATCGACGAGTTTTTCCGCGTCCGCCGCGATCTTGCTCATTTCCTCTGCAACATTTACCTTGAAATCGTTTTCTATGCCCTTCTCCCGCATCTGTTTCACCGCGCTCCGGACCAGGGGCTCCAGTTCCACCATCCTCTTCTCGACGGTGAAGTGGCCCCTTTCGATACGAGAGAGGTCGAGGAGGTCGTTGATGGTCTTGGACATCTTGTCGGCCTTGGTGTTGATGATCCTGATCTTCTCCATTTGAAAATCACTCAGATCCATGAGGTCCCCGAACTGGAAAGCGTCGGCATAACCCTTGATGATGGAGAGCGGGGTGCGTAGCTCGTGGGAAGCGATGTCCACGAAGTGGCGTATGCTCTCCTCGTGGGCCAGGCGTTCCTCCTCTATGGTGAGGGCCCTGGAGAGCAAACCCATGAAGTGCATGTCCTCCTGATCGAACCTCCTGTCCCCCTTGCCGTACAGGCAGAGCGAGCCCACCGTCTTTCCCCTCAAACGGGTCGGATAAGCGAGAAAGGAGCTGCAGCCCATTGTGGCCGCGAACGGGTCCCTCGCCCTTTCGTCACTGTCCATCTCCGCGATCATGCACGTGCACTCCCCCCCGGATTCGATGACATTGAAACATATGTAATCCTCGGGATCGTCCACGATCACGAATCCCAGTTCGCTTTGCAGGGGCGTGAAAACGGAAAGCCTCCCCTTATCCAGCCTCGAGTAAAGGAGGTAGTAGCCGTCCATGATATCCATGCCCGCGAGGACCACGCTCGTGATATTGTCCAGGGGGTCGGGACCCAGTTCCAGCAGGCAGCGGTTGAACCGGTCCAACCGCAGTTCCGCCCTCTTGCTCTCGGTGATGTCCCGCGCCACGTTGGTGAAGGCGATGACCTCTCCCTCCTGGTTGAAGAGGGGGGCGCCGGTGACGTCGCCTATGGCGATACTGCCGTCCTTTTTTATGAAGCGGAGTTCGTCGTTTACCACCTCACCCTGGTAAAGCCTCTGTATATCCTGCAGGGTGCGCTCGTAATCGTCGGGGTGCAGGATGTTCAACTCCAGGATGTTACGGCCCAGTATCTCGCTTTCCTCGTAGCCGATGAGCTCACACGCCCTCTTGTTCACACCGATGAGGTTGAAGCCCGTATCGTAAGTGTAGATAGCCTCGCCGGTGAAATCGTAAATGAGGCGGTATTTCTCCTCAGATTCTCTCAGTGCCTCCTCCCACTGCTTACGCTCGGTGATGTCGCGCGTGTGCACGACTATTCCCCGCACGGCTGGATCGTCCAGGAGGTTGTTGGCCACCGCCTCGTAATGGTGCCACGTGCCGTCCTTGTGGCGGATGCGGATCTCCGCATACTGCGTAATGCCCTCCCTGTTCAGGGCGTAAGCAAGGGACTCCATTCCCCCGCCTATGTCATCCGGATGGGAGAAATCCACGAGCTTCTTGCCGATTATCTCCTCCGGTTTGTAACCGGTTCCCCGCTCCACCGAGGGGCTGACGTAGCGAATACCGCCGGAGGCGTCCAGGACGGTGATGATGTCGGAGGTGCTCTCGGTGAGCGACCGGAAGTACTCCTCGCTGCGCCGCAGCTTCTCCTCGAGGTCTTTCTTATCAGTAATATCCCGCGCATGCACGACCACACCCTGGATGGAGGGATTGTCCAGGGCGTTGATCCCCACCGCCTCGTGGATATGCCAGGTGCCGTCCTTGTGTCGCCAGCGGAACTCCACGTGTTCGGTGTATCCACGCTTACTCACGCCCTCGGCGTAGGTCTTCACGATACGATCGATGTCATCGGGATGCATGTAGTCGAAAGCCAACTCGCCTATGAGTTCATCGGGGTCATAGCCGGAAATGTATTTGATGGAAGGGCTTACATAGCGCATGATTCCCTGGGCATCGGAAACGGTGATGATGTCATAGGTATTCTCGGTGATGTAGCGGAAGTATTCCTCGCTCCTCCGCAAGCCCTCCTCCAGACGTTTGCGTTCGGTTATATCCCGAGCGTTTATGATGATTCCCCTGACCTGGGGGTCTTCCAGAAGGTTATTGCCGATGGCTTCCATGTCGTGCCACGAACCATCACGGTCACGCACCCTGGCTGAAAAATAGCGGGAGAAACCCTTGTGGTCTACGCCGGCAGCGTAGAATTCTAGAGAACGGTTGATGTCTTCGGGATGGATGTAATCGAAGATATTTGTCCCCCGGATTTCCCCGGATTTATAGCCGAGCATGCTTTCGGCCGAGGGGCCGACGTAGATGATCCTGCCTTCACGGTCGACGAGGAGGATGAGATCGAAGGAGGATTCGATGAGATGGCGCGCGAACTTTTCGCCATGAGATATCCCCGCCTCGGCACCGGCGGCGCCGTTTCCAGTGGAAGCAGGTGAGTCTTCGCTTTCTGGAGGCGGTGCTCCGCGGAATGCGCCCCGCTTCTTTCTGTTGCCCCTCATAGATCACCCCACGTGCCGCCGGGCCCGAGCTGCCCCCCGGCTCAGCAGACAATGTCTTACAGGCAATATTCTACTACTTACCGGACAATCACCGAATATGTGTATTGAAGATAGTGGCCCTACAGGCCGGTCAGTAGGGGTACCAGTCTGGTGGTTCGATGCCGGTGCCGAAATCCACGCCGTACCAGCCGCTGGGGCCCTTCTTCACGATGATGTAGGGGCTTTCGAGGGTCTCGCTCGTACATACGGCCCTTCCCGCCGCCTCGTCACCGCTGATGACGATGTTCTCGATCACGAACTCCATGCCGGGAGCCGAGTTTTCCTCGACGAAGGCGATCATGGCCGCCTCTACCTCGGCCGTTTCGTCCGCGCCGCCGTCCGTATCCTCGACGGCGTCATCGTAGCCGTCCTCGTAGCCTTCCAGGTAACCTTCCTCGTATCCGGCGGCGTAGTCCTCGTTCCAGCTCTCATCCAGGCCGGGCTCCGGATCGTAGGATTCGTCCCCTCCATCGGAATAACCCTGGTCGTATCCCTCCGCGTATCCCTCCACCAGTCCCAGGTCATAGTCGGTCTGGGTGATCCCGCCGTTCTCCCCGTTGTCGGCGCCGCCGTTATCCGAGCTTCCGCAGCCGGCGGAAAAGACGAGCAGTGCCAGCATGGCCAGAAGGATCGTAAATGTTATTGCTCTCTTCACCACAGCCCCCCTCCTTTATCGCGCGGGACCGAGCATTGCCCGCAATCTCATCCTATATCCTTGGTTCGCAGCCCCCGTTTATATATCCTCTATTTACGGACAGAGCTGCCGCATATGGCCTTCTCGTGTTTCTGCGACAGCCTATGGTGCTGCCTCACTGGCGATAGTGGCGCACAGGCGGATGGGGTGGCACGCTTCACCGCTCATAGCAGCATATAGAGCCTGACCATACCCGGGGTGTTGAATAACTGCATGAACTCCTCGTCGGTGTTCTCCTCCACGATGACGAAACCAGTTTTCTCATAGGCCCCCCGGGCCGGCGTATTTCCCATCAGCATATTGAGCTCGGCGTGGTCGTAGCCGGCCTCGCGGCCCCTCTGCAGGATCTCCTCGAGCAGGGAGGTGATGATGCCACGGCCACGGAAATCCGGGAAGACGGCCACGTGCTCGATGACCCACGAGTCCTCGTAGTGTTTGGGGTTGACGCGGTGGAAGGGCAGCATCCTAGCATACATGGCCTTACCCTCGGCACGGTCTGTGCCGATCTCGATGAAGGCATCCCGCAGTTTCACCCCTCCCGATTCCAGATCGTTGAATCCGCACAGGGAACCCGCAACTCTACCGTCCACCTCGCTTACCAGGTAATGCGAATAGTGATACCAGGAGCGGGCCTCGGCGGTAAAGAGCGCTTCCAGCTTGCGTAGCCTCTCCTCCATGCTCCCCGGGAACATGAGATCGTAGATGGATGTCTCCACGTGGCTCTTTCCTGCCAGGTAAATCAGTTCGGCCACCGCGGGCGCGTCCTGCGGTGTAGCCGGTCTTATCACTGCATTCATCTCTCAACCTCCTCACCCGCCCGGGTCACCGATCATCGCTGCCGGAGCCGATGACCTCTACGATTGTGCCGGTGGTGGTGAAATAGATCAAGGCCTCCCTGATGCGGTCGCCGCTGCACCGCTCCCAGGCCTCGGCGTACAGGCGCAACTGGGCGGCATACCTGTCCGCGGCTTCCCGGAGCGTGTCGCTGTCCAGACGGTCCGTCTTGTAATCCACCAGCACCCAGCCGCCTTCCTCGTAGAACACGAGGTCGATGGCGCCACGCAGGATAGTACGCACCTCGCTGCCCTCATCCCGCAGTATCTGGAAGGGTACCTCGACGAGGCTGGTCTCGCTTTGCATGGCCCTGCGCCAGATCTCGGAACCCATGACGTTCCGCGCCATATCCACCGCCTGTGCGGCAAGGGAGGCCGGCAGTCCGGCTTCCGCAAGGGCCGCGGCCGCCAGCGCCCCCAGGTCGGCCTCCGGCGCGGACACCCCGGCCTGCAGCAGGAGATGGATGACCTCCCCCCATTCTACGCCATGCTCCCCGGTGGTGGAGGGCGGATACCCGTCCGTTTCCACGACGGCGTCCTCGGGCAGCGGCGCAGTGGCGGGAAGCGATAGGGCATACTCCTTGGCGCCGCGTGCATCGTAGGTGGGCATGAGGACCGATTCCAGCCGGGCCGAGGCAGCCGCCGTTTCCGCGCGGATCTCGACCGTGGTTATCGCGGCCTTTTCCTCCACAGGCGGCTTCAGCGGCCCGGGATCGGGCAGGTCGCTGTCCCCGCCCACGAAGGGTTCGAAATGACACCACGGATTGGAGCTGTTCTGCCTGCAACGCTGGGTTATGATGGTGGCCGCCCCGGCGCGGGTCGCGGCCACGTATCTCAAGCGCAGCGCCTCCGCCCTCGCGAACTCCCTCTCCCTCTCCGCGAGGGATTCCCAATGCTCCGGATGGGCGAGCAGCTTGCCTCTGCCGTACTGCGATCCGTCCTTGTAGGTGGCCAGATATCCGAGGATCCTGCCGCCGGAGCGGTCGATGTGCCTCGCGATATCGTGCTCGAACTCTCCCGAGGGATCGGCGAGGAATACCACGGGAGCCTCCAGCCCCTTTACCTTATGCAGGTTCATGATGCGCACTGCGGGAGGGAAGCCGGAGCGGGCGGAGATACCGTCGTGCTTCTCCTCCTGCCGGACGAGCCGGTCCAGGTGCTCGACGAGTTGTGCCGCGCTCCATGTATCGGGCTGCAGCGAGCGCAGCAGCTCTATAGCCTTGCCCAGGCTGCCCGCCTGTACGTCGCCGCCGGGACGCACCGCCGCCAGCGCGAACAGGCCCAGGTCGCGGGCGATACCCTCGCATGCGGCCACTAAGGGCAGGCGGGCAAGCCGGAGGGAGCAACGCCGCAGATGTGAGAAGGCATCCTCGAGGGCTTCAACATGTTCGGGATCCAGTTCCGGCACTTCCGCGTTGTAGGAGAAGGAGCCGCCGGCCTTCTTGAAGGCATAGAGCGCGGCATCGCTCACCCCGAAGAGCTCGCTGCGCAGTGCGGCCACCAGGGCAGCGGGGTCATCGGGGTGCACTACCGCCCTCAGGCAGGTATGCAGCAGCCTGAGTTCCTCCAGCTCGTTGAGGGCACACCCGCCCGTCACCCGGTGGGGTATGCCGTAGCGCTGCAGGGCCCGCGCATAGGTGCTCAGACGCGTCGTATTGCGCGTGATGATCATGAAATCGTCCGGCGTTACCTCGCTGTGCATACCCTCGTCGAGCTGCTGGCGTGTGCGCGGTACGGTCATCCCCCTGTCCAGGGCGTCGCGGATGATGCGGGCGATGAGATCGGCGTCCTCTTCCGCTATCTGCTCCTTGCGGGTGAAATCCTCGGGTATATCCAGCCGGTAGATACCGCAGAGCTCGCCGCCCCTGCCCTCTTCCCGTCCTGCCTGCAGGGGAACGTAGGAGGGGGAATCTTCCGCGTCTGCGGGCGGGAAGCGCAGGAGCGCTTTGCCGGAGGCACTGCACGACGGCTCGCCCGGCTCGAAAACGCCGTTGACCCAGGCGATTATGGCCGGCGCGGCGCGGAAATTGGCATAGAGGTTGACCACCTCGCCGCCGCTGGCCTTTACGATCTGCTTGGCCTCGTTATAGGTGACGATATCGGCGCGGCGGAAACGGTAGATGGACTGCTTCGGATCCCCCACCATGAAGAGCGAGCCCGGGCGCGGCCTGCATTTCCGCCAGTCCGAATCCCCGGGGTCGGAGGACGTGAGCAGGAAGATGACCTCGGCCTGGATGGGGTCGGTGTCCTGGAACTCGTCCACCAGGAGATGGGAGAAGCGGGACTGGAAGTAGCGCCTCACGGTGGGGTCCTCACGCAGCAGCGCGGCGGATCTCATCAAGAGGTCCTGAAAATTCAACTGCCCCCTTTCCCGCCGCAGGCCGTCGTAACGCTCGCGGGCGGCGAACATCAGACGCATGACCGTTACATAGCGCAGTTCTCGCCAGGCCGTGAGGGCCGGCCTGACCACAGCCTCGCGGAAACTCTCCCAGGCCGCTTGCTCCCCCTTGGCGTCGTCGGCGCTGAAACGGCCCGTCTTCTTCCATTCCTTCTGGACTACCCTGGCCCCCTTGTCGAATAATTCCAGTACCTCCATGAGTTGATCGGGCCGGGAGAGGTCGTCGTAATGGGAGATTATGCGCGGTATGCGCTTGAGTTGTGGGATAAGGGAGTCGTTTCCCTCCTCATGGGGCAGCTTGGGCGCGAGTTTCGCGATGCGTGCGAGATAACTCTCGAGCTCGCCGAGGGCCTGCACGCAGTCCGGCATCACATCCGCCGGGGGCAGGGGCCACTCCTGCACGTCCGGGAAGTTCGCGAAATCCTCAAAGGCGCTCCTGAGGTCTGTGATCCTGAGACCGAGGCGGTCCAGGTCATGCAGTAGACCGTGGGGGTCGTCGACTATCAGCTCCGACGCGAAGGCATCCCACGCTTCGGCACGCAGGCGGCTGTCCGCCTCCTCGTCTATCTCCTCGAAGGAAAGGTCAACTCCCGCTTCCACCGGTCTTTCCCGCAGCAGGCGCGCGCAGAAGGAGTGGATGGTGCCGATGAAGCACTGCTCGACGTGGGCGAGGGCCGCCTCCAGGCGCTCTTTGTCCGTGCCTTCCGCCTGCCTGACCGCCCTCTCCAAAGCCACCTGGAAGCGGCCGCGCAGCTCCGCCGCGGCCTTGCGGGTGAAGGTGACAGCCGCCATGGTGCGGATATTTCCGCACGCTCCCGTCCGCAGCAGGGCCAGCATCCGCGCGATCATGCTCGTCGTCTTCCCGGTGCCGGCGGCGGCCTCCACGAGGATACAGCGGTCGAGCTCACGCGTTATGAGTTCGCGGTATGCGTGATCGGGAGGAAGAGAGCCCACAGCGGTGTCGTTTTCACGCACCTCTTTATCCTTCATATCCCCTCAACTCCCGGAAAGGTGCCAGGACCTCGTTGTGCGGATTGCAGAGCTTCCTCCTCACCGCCTCGACATTCGCTGCGATATCTCCGAAGTAATCGCGGAAATCGCTTATAAAGAGGTCATCGCTATCATCGGTAAAGGGAAAACACCCTGCGGCGAGCATGTCGCAGAGAGCCTCAAGTACGGCGATCCCTCCGGCGAGGGTACTGGAACCCCATTCTATGCGCTCGCCGTGCGCGCGCGTGGAGGGGAAGAAATACTGGAACGATTCCACCTCGGCGCCGGGATGGCACTCCGCAAGACGGGACTGCGCCTGCATGAGATAAATGAGGTTCTGAACAAGCCGTCCCTGGCGAAAAGGGTCGCTGCGCTCGTAACCGTAGGTGGAGCCTGTCTTGTAATCGCATACGCCGAAGCGCGCACTGCCGGCATCTCCGAGCTCGTCAATGCGGTCGATGAAACCGCGCGTACGTATCGTCCTGCCTCCCGGAAGCTCGATCAGCACGGGATGCGGTGAATCCACCGGGTTACCCACCGCGTCCGCCTCCATCCCGATGGCCACCTCGAAGTAGAGCGGGCGCCGCTCCCGGCAGTGCTCCTCCTCCTGCAGGAAGATGCGGGTTGAGAGCCGCAGGTCGTCCACCTCCCTGGCGAAGACCTCGCGGCTGGGCGGGGGCTTGCGCTTCGTCCAACTCCCGATCTCGTCTTCCAGGATATCCTGCAGGGTGTCCCAGTCTTGCTCGAAGGAGGGAAGCCGGTCCTCCTCGCGCAGGCGGACGTAAAATCTCTGGAACACGGTATGAAGGAGGCTGCCCTTCTCGGTGGGATCGAGCCACCTGTAGGGGTCGATAGTGTATTCGTCGGGCGGCTCGATGGCCAGGACGTAGGCGAAGAAGTATTCCAGCGGGCAGCGGCCCAGGGTCTCGAGGCGGCTCGCGGAAAGCACGGGTCCTTGCGGCAGCGTGGGGTCGAGATCGGCTCCCGCCTCGGGCACGTAGCCGTCGTATGCGGTGAAGATGTCGCTCTCCCGCGCGCGGCGTGCCTCCAGGCCGCGCCCGAGATGGGGGAAGGCCGTGGCCACGGTTTCCTCGGGGTCCTCCGGTGCCGGCCGCCCGCACAGGCGGTGGAGCCACCACTCGGTGGGATCGAGGCACAGCATCGCATCGTCCGGAGCGAAGGAGGCGGGCGGATTGGGGATCCAGGCGATGAGATCGTCCTGTACGCCTTCGCGGTCTCCGCTGATGGCGCGGTAGGCGGCGAGAAGGACGGGGCTGGGGAACATGTCGCGGTCGTCCGTGAGGCTGCGGCAGCAGTAGCTCAGGGTGATACGGCCTCTTATCCTGGCGGCGAGGCGGGCGAACCCCTCCAGGCTCGCGGCCAGGCGGCCCGCGGCAGTGGGCAGATCCTCGCAGATGGCGGCCCTCTCGCCGTCGAGGAGGAGTGGATCCTGCAGGCCGGATCCCGGGAAACGCCCGTCGTCGAGGCCGAGGATAAACGTGTGGGGGCGCCCGGAGTGGCCGCCCGCCGCCAGGGGGGCGACGTAGAGGCACCCGGGCCGCGGGCCCTTGCCCTCCACGCGGGCCGTAGCGGCCAGTTGCACGAGCCAGCCCGGTATGTTCAGGGAGGCGGCGGGGTGTATGCCATCCTCCTGCAGGCAGGTCGAGAGCTCCCAGATATCGTCCAGAAGACGCATGCGGCCGTACTCGTCCAGTTCGCTGACGGCGCGTGCCCGGCCGGTGAGGAAATCCGCCATACCGCTCAACACTTCCAGGGGATCGCTTGACTGCGGTATAGAGGTAAGCAGATCCGCCACCACCACCCGCAGGGACCGCAGCATATCCATGCGCCGCTCGAGACGCGCCGAACGCTTGCCGTTGTCCTCGCCGCTCTCGGCGGGTTCGGGCTGGGAGATACGCCACTGCAGCGAGTCCAGTTCGCTGTCTATGGCCGCCAGGTAGCGCTTGCGTCCCTTTCCGATGGGCAGGGCTCTCAGCAATGCGCCCATGCGCGAGAAACTCCACACGTCGCAGTGGGGGCCCAGGTCCAGTAGCCCGTCCTGCACCATGCGCACCAGCACGGCTTGCGGGAAGTCCTCCGCTATCCACGACAGCAGGGCCGCGAGGGCCCGGCCGGGCCTCGAGTAGCGCACGGGTATGCCCTCCAGGAAGGTGACCGGAACCGCCGCTCCCGCATCGGGGGCGAGAAGGGCGCAGACCTCGTAGATAAGGGGAACGTAAGTGGAGGCGTCCGTGTGCAGGATCTCCACCTGGTCGAAGGGGATGCCCGCCGCGGCGCAGCGCCGGAGGGCCTCGCGTACCTCGTTTACCTCGCCCACGGCACGGAAGATCTCGACGCTTCCATCCTCTTCGGGTGATGGAGCGTCTCCCGGGTGGGCTACCCAGGCAAGGGAAGGGCGATCGTCGCCGCCTCCGGCGCCCTCCCCGCCCGGACGATCGACCTCGAGCACCACGCGCCGGTCGGCTGGAACCGCCTCCCAGAGGTCTCGCTCCAGGCCGTGCATCTCTTCCAGCATATCCGCCGGTGCTGCAACCAGGGCCTGGTGCGGCAGCACCGCGCCGTCCGTCTCGAGCTGCCGGGCTGCAATGCGCAGTGCGCCGGCGAGGTCGACGAGGTTGCGGGAATCGAGCTCCTTTTCGTACGACCCGAGAAGAGAGGCGATCTCACTGCCCTTGGCCGCGACCTCGAAGAGACGGATCGAGAGGCCCTCAGCGCTGAGCCCCGCGAGGCGGAGGTCGCGCAGTGTTGCCGATGCAGCGCGCGCCAGTCCGGGGCCGGCCTCGAGGCGGGCGAGGTAACCCCCCCTCTCCCTCAGCCGGGCCAGGAGCTCGTCCGTGAGCAGTTCGGCTCGTATGCCGCGCAGCAGCGACAGCCCGCGCCTCTCCATCTCGGGTGCGGCTAACTCCAATGCCATGCCGGCAACGGTCTTGACGCGCAGGTTGAGGACGGCTCGGCCGGAGCGCGTCACTGCGTCCAGCCACTGAAAGCCCACGCGCAACGACGGCGCGAGCAGCCACTTCTCGGCCAGTACATGGCCCGCGCAGAGCTCCCCTATGCTCCCGGTCAACCCGTTGATGTGGTCGGTTATCATATCTAGCCTGCCATATAATACCAAGTACTCGATTTTACTCGACCATTTCCCCGCAGTAAAAGGATACAGCGGGGCAGCGACAGGTGGAGATATGACTGCCGCCCGTGTAATAATGCTAGAGATGAGTTCTGCCGAGCTTTCGTCCTTACGGGAGGGGTACCGGTTCGGGGAGGGCAGCATGGCTGGTAAAGAGGTACTCATCTACGGCGGGGGCATGAGCGGGATGGTCGCGGCCATCAACCTGGCGCGCGAGGGACATCGCGTGGTGATCAGGGACATGGAGGATTCTTACGGCGGCTCCAAGATCTACAATCCCTCCACCCACGTAACCCCCATAGACCTGGAGAAGACATCGCAATACATAGGCATCGACGTGAAACCCGTCTTCCACAAGGTCATACGGTGCCCCGCGTACTTCCACGACACCATGATGCTCTGGCCCGTCTACGAGGTCTTCGGCGTCGAGAGGGGAGACCGCCCCGGCAGCCTGGACACCCTGCTGTATAAGGAATGCCTCGACCTCGGCGTGGAGTTCGAGTTCTCCACCCCGCTCAAGGCCGAGGACGTGCCCGACCTCGCGCCGGGCACCATCATCGCCTGCGGCCTCATCCCCAAGGCCTACAAGATGCTGGACGTACCCTTCCTGCAGGTGCACATGTGGCTCTCGCGCGGGGAGATAGGGTTCACCGACTACGCCTGGTTGTGGTTCGACGAGAGCATCACCGAATACGGCTACCTCTCCGCGGTGAACAACTACTATTTCAACCTCCTCTTCTCCTTCGGGAAGCGCGTGGAGAAGTACGCCCTGGAGAAATACAAGGAGTTCATGGTGCGCAACGAGGGGGTCGAGCACGACGAGTGGGACTACCAGGTGGGCGCCGTCCCCCTGCTCAAGCCGGATAATTACCGTCTCTTCCGCAACGGCCTCATCATGTGCGGGACCATGTCCGGCGCCATCGACCCCTTCATGGGTTTCGGGATCAGCGGCGCCCTGGTGACGGGAAAAGTCGCCGCCATGGCCGTTTCCGACCCCGAGGCCGCCCAGGTGGAGTTCGACCGCTTCCTGGCCGGGTTCCGCCGCAGTTTCTACATCAAGGAGATGTGGAAGCGCTTCGTCCGCCCCAAGGTCAACCGCCTGGAGAGGCATATCCGCATAGCCGGGGTGGAGAGGGTGAACTGGCTGATGACGCTGACCGAGCGAGAGAAGTCCTTGATCCCGCTGCCCTTCGCTACGCCCGGCTTCGGCCACGCCAACATCTACAAAAAGTAGCTGGGGTCAGCCGTTCAATCGACACGAAGGGTCAGGCGTACACGTTTTTCGGTACATGCTGCCAGGGAACACAGTCTATTCGCCACTCCATTATTGGTGATATAGACAGGCGCCCCTATTCTCCGGGTCTATCGAGAGTCTTATGGACACGTGGCACTATGTGTCGATTGAACGGCTGACCCCATGCATTTGGGTTGTCTGCTTGTTGCTCTCCTTGATGATGTAGCGGAAGGAGCACTCACGGCCGCCGGGGCCACGCGGCTCCAGGATAAGCTTTACGTCGGGGTTGTAACCCCCGAGGATGGCATAGTCGGCATACTTGCAGTAGATGCAGGCGTACTCCTCCATCCCCCACTCGGCCGCGGCATCGTAGAAGGTACAGCTTCCCACGTCCAGCAGCAGGTCTCCGTCCTCTACCTTGGGGGTGGCCCCGAAATTGACGGAGTCGATGTCGGTGTAGATGAGCCAGTTCTTGATGGTCAGGGGCTTGCCCATGGCCTCGACCTTCTCCGCGATGTGTTTGCCGCGTTCCCTGCCGAAGAGCTCGATGCCCCCCTTGAGCAGGGCCTCCCCCTCGTCCCGCCCCATCCTGTCGATGACCGTCTTCGCAATACATGCGAACAACTGGGCGGCCAGGCCGAAGCCCGGCGTCTGGTAGGTGTCCCCCACCTCCTGCTTGCGCTCGGGCACCTCCCAGAGATACTCCCAGTCCAGCCCCTCTTCCTTCTCCTTCTTCAGTTCGTCCATGATCCACCTCCCCTATCCCGGAATAACGAGCATTAAATGCTACAGGGAACAGAAAAGTCCGCCCACTGCTACCTATTCTTCCCCGTGCGTGTGGCGGAAAACAAGGTTTACGGAGTCAGGGGCGCCGCGCATGGCGGCGGGAGGTCAATGCAAGCCCGTCATCTGCGATAAAATAGAATAGCGGGTCTTGATGCAGGAGGAAAACGAGAGAGTAAAGAAGACAGGCAAGATGGAAAGATACGATCTCATCGTGGTGGGCGCCGGCCCGGGCGGCAGCACGGCCGCCCTCACCGCCGCCGAGGCGGGGATGAAGGTGCTGGTGCTGGAGCGCTCCCGCTACCCAGCGGAGAAGAATGCCGGGGGCTTCGCCCTCTCCTCCAAGGCCTGGCGCGACTTCCCTTTCATCAGGGACATGGAGCTGCCCTCCATGCGCCGGGGCACCCAGTGCGTGGCCCATTTCCTCTCCCCCCCGCCGGAGATGGAGGAGAGGTTCTGCATCGCCTCCGGCGTGTCCCGCCGTGCGGGCTATCCCGAGGCGCGCGAGTTCTTCACCGTGACCATGCTGCGCCGGGAGTTCGACCGCTTCCTGGCGGACAGGGCGGTGGAGGCGGGAGCCGAACTCAGATTCACCTCGCTGGTCACCGGACTGGTGAAGGATGCGGACAATATAACCAGCGTGGTGCTGGAAGGGGGAGACGAGATACGGGCGCCGGTGGTCATCGGGGCGGACGGGGTGATGTCGGCTACGGCTCGCCTGGCCGGGCTGCGCGAGAAGTGGCGGCCCGACGAGGTGATAAGCGCCTGCGCCGTGGACTACTCCGCCTCCCGCGAGCGCCTGGACGACGTGGTGCACGAGGCCAACTTCCAGGCCTACTTCGGCCCCGGCATGGGGGGCAACTATCTCATGAGCTATGCCGACTGCATCCATATCGGGGGGCCGGGGGTCACCAACAGCCTCATCTCCCGCGTCTCCCGCACGCGCATCAAGCCGGCCCGGGAGCTCCTGGAGACCATCCAGGCCCCGCCTGTGCAGCGGCTGCTGCGGGCGGTGGACGCGGTGCCCCGGGAGTTCCACGTGCACTGCGTGCCCTGGAAGGACAGCATGTCCGAAGACATCTACGCCGGGGGGCTAATGCTGGTTGGAGACGCCGCCGGCCTGCCCGAGCCACTGTGGGCTGAGGGGGTGTGGCAGGCCATGTACTCTGGGCGCCTCGCCGCCCAGGTTGCGCAGGAAGCCATAGGCGAGGGCGACGTCTCGGCAGCCTATCTCGCGCGCTACCTGGACCGCCTGCGTGATAGCCCGGTGGCCCAGGAATTCATCGGCGGCGCGCAGCTGCGCCAGCTCTTCGAGGTCCTCGGCGACCCGCAAGCAGCGGGAGAGATGACGGAGATGGTAGTGGACCTTACCGTGAACATGTTCATGTCGGGGCAGGAGCCCAAGGCGCAGACGGTGGCCCGCGCCGTGCCCATCCTCATGGAGAACCTTCCGGTGCTTATGAAGCTGCTGGGCATCTACCTTCCCATGATCCAGGAAGGGGGCGGGGAACTGCCCCCGCCGCTGGCGGCCCTGGGCGGGATGGACGCTCTTTTCGGCGCCGCGGGGGGAGAGGAGCCTGAACCATGAGCGAAGGGAAGAAGGCCGGAGAGGTGGACAGGTTCGCGCTCAGCGAGGTTATCCCGGCCACGCGCGATTTCATCCGCCTCGACGAGGAGCGCTGCACCGGCTGCGGGAACTGCGCCGTCATCTGCCCCATGGACCTCTGGGAACTGCGCATGGAGAACGCCGTCCTCACCGGGGATTACAGGGAGAAGTGCACCGAGTGCGGCAGCTGCTTCGTCGCCTGCGAGGAGGACGCCATCGACTTCTCCTACCCGCCCGGCGGCACCGGCGTGGTGTTCAAGTTCAGCTGAACTCCGTGGATGTAACGGCATGCTGGAAGCAAAAAGTGGGAGTGGGGATATCCACCGGCCCTTCTGGGATTGGAATCTTTTGGCATGGCGATGCCCGTCGTCGATCTACCCATCTTTTAAAGGGTTGGATTGGGTGCCCCTGGCGGGATTCGAACCCGCGACCTCCTCCCACGCCACGGGGGTGCTCTGTCCACTGAGCTACGGAGGCTCCCCACTCCACGCTTCAGGTTCCCCCAAAGCAAGCCCATTCTATCGCCGATGGAAGACAGTCGATTTCGGGTTTGTGTTAAAATGGAATTGCCACGCCACGGGAGTGCTCTGAAAAGAGCTACGAAGGAGACGGGAAACCGTCTCTTTTTGCTTCCTGGTTACCGGGAAGCTCTATAGAAAAAGATAGAAATTGTACGTAAGCGCTAATAGCCTCAGACTCCGCCAGATTAGACCATGCGCCTCCGCATACCCGGTATTACATTAGCATCATGGGGGTTAGTGTTCTAATACCGCAATCATCGATGCGGCCACCTTCTTCAGTTCCTCCAGGGCGATGTTGCCGGTGAGCTTGACCTTGAGGTTACCGGACTCGAAAAGGAAGGTGCCGTTGATGTCGCCGATGGGAAAACCGTATACGGTATGCCCGTCTATCGAGACCTCATCCGTTTCGTCATATTCGAGGGTTTGCCAGGGGAAGGGGGCCTCCTTTTCCTGCTCCTTCAGGGGATCCTCACATAGGTAGAAGAAATTGCGCCCATCGCTATAGGTGAGATACACGGGGTTTTCCCACATCGCCATGGGCACATATTCCCACCCTACCTCCAGCAATTCGAATCCCTCGGGAAGATATGCGGGAAGGGACAGCACGAAGCCGGCTTCTTCCTCGACCTGTTCTAGCGAGGATTGTTTATATCCGGACTCGTGGACGGTGACCACCCCGTAATCAGAGCTCGAAGGAGAGGGGATCTCTAACTCGAAGAGCGACTCTTCTGTATCGCAGCCTATCTCGACGAGCGTGGTGTCCATGACTCCGCCCAATTCCTTCCCATAATACGTCTCGTCCCTGAGGACGAGCGCGGTCTTTTTATCGATGTATATGAAATGTGAAACACTCTCGTTCACAACGTGCCCCCCGATTATCTCCGGTCCCTCCCTGTCCGATATCAGCTCTACTTTTACCGTCTCCCTTCCCGCCACCGTCTCCTCGGCTACGATCTTGTAATCCTCGCCATCGAGGAAGTTGGGAAGCGGGCTGAGATAATTACCGTAAATGATATTGGCGCCTTCGCCGGGAAATGGGTTTTGGCTGAGACTGACATTTGAAGTGTTGATAGTCCCATCAAAGTAACTGTATGTCACCATGTCGTTACCTTTTTTAATAGTGATCGTCTCGGAGCTCGGATTCTCAGGGATCGTGTCCTCGATGCGCTCAAAGTACTTATCCGGGAGCACGATCCATATCTCTCTTGCTTGGGTCCTTGCGCTTTCCGGATACCTTGCATCGGAAGTATAGTTCTGGACCAGGTGTATATTGTGGTTCTCGCCGAGGGTGGCGCTGGCGTTCGCCGCGATCTCCTCGCCCGTTATAGTGACGCCACTGCCGCAGCCGCCGATGAACAGGAGCGGTGACGAGGCAAAGATCACCAGCACGCATAGAGTGATAACAGTTCCTCCCCCGCGTTGCCTGGGATTGCACATCCTGCCTCCTATAGTCGGAAACGTGGATCAGATATCGGAAAGGGAACGGGCTGTAACAACCCCTGCCCCATATACCGGGTATATCATGCCATCTTTACCCCTGGGTTGTATATAAAGAACCGGGGGTTTGCATATCCGCCGGTAATCCTGGTGAGAGTATGCAGACCGAATGGGTCTTAAGCGATCCAAGACGACCTGTAAGTAAGCGAATGCAGCGGCAGCTGCCTCCGTGCCCTTATATATCCGGTTCAGGTTTGCCCTATGCGATGAGCTGGGCCGAGAGCACCAGGCGCTGGATCTGGTTGGTCCCCTCCACGATCTGCAGGATCTTGGCGTCGCGGAAGAACTTCTCCACCAGGTATTCCTTCATGTAGCCATAGCCGCCGTGGATCTGCACTGCGTCGGTGCATACCTCCATGGCCACGTCTGTCCCCACGAACTTGGCCATGGACGACTCTTTGATGGCGTCGATGCCCTCATCCAGCATCCAGGAGGCGCGGTAGCAGAGCAGGCGCGCGTAGTCCACCTTGGTGGCCATGTCCGCGAGCATGAAGCCTATGGCCTGCTGGCGGCAGATGGGCCGCCCGAACTGCACCCGTTGCTTGGAGTAGGCCAGTGCCTCCTCGAGGGCCGCCCGAGCCAGGCCGACGCCGATGGCGCCCACGCCGGGGCGGGAGGTATCCAGGGTCTCCATGGCCACGTAGAACCCCTGTCCCTCGCCGCGCAGGATGTTCGCTGCCGGAACCCGCACGTCTTCCAGGATGAGCTCGGCGGTCTGGGAGGCGCGCATGCCCATCTTGTGCTCTATCTTGCCGATGGAGAAGCCGGGGGTATCGGCTTCCACGATGAAGGCGGTGATGCCGTGGTACCTCTGCTCGGGATCGATGGTGGTGAAGATGGTGTAGAAGTCGGAGACCCCTCCGTTGGTTATGAAGCACTTGTTGCCGTTGATGATGTAGTCGTCGCCGTCGCGTACCGCCCTGGTCTTGAGGGAGGCGGCGTCCGACCCTGCCTCCGGCTCGGTGAGACCGAAGGCACAGAGGTGGGGGTTGTCGGGGTCCGTGAGACGGGCCATGTACTCCTTTTTCTGCTCCTCGCTGCCCGCCTGCAGGATGGGGAGAATGGCGATCTGGTTGAGGGCGATGGCTGACGCTACGCCCACGCAACCCCACCCCAGTTCCTCGATGACGATGGTGTTGTCCAGCATGCTGAGGCCGGGGCCGCCGTACTCCTCTGGGACTCCCGAGTAGGTGAGCTCGAGCTTGGCTGCCTTGCGCACTACATCCCAGGAGAACTCGCCTTTCTCGTCGAGCTCCATCGATACCGGCCTGATCTCGTTTTCTGCGAACTCGTGGACCGTCTGCTTCAGGGCTTTCTGCTCGTCGTTGAGTGCGAAGTCCATCTCTTTCTCCCTCCTTGCCGGGACCGTTGGTACTCGGGCCCTTGTCTTATATCCCTGGCCTTCGATGTGCCTTCACAATTATCATCCAGCGCGATTGGGGGTTCAACTTACTCGGGGTCAGTCCCCCACATTCCACCTAATCCATAACAGCTCTCGTCTGTTCTCATTGAAAACGCTATTACGTGGAATGTGGGGGGCTGAACCCCGGCCGATCATTAGCCTCGATGCGATTGAAAGCCCTTTCCACCTAATCCATAACAGCTCTCGTCTGTTCTCATTGATAACGCGATTACGTGGAATGTGGAGGCCTGACCCCCGACGTTGAAAATGGAGGGCTGACCCCCGGTTATTGCGTCACGGCGTTCTTGAGGAAGGATGGGAAGGCGAAGAGGGCCACCGACATGGCGGTGCAGACCAGGCCGCCTATCAGCAGTACGGTGGGCGCGGAGGTGCGGTCGGCCAGCAGGCCCATGCCGAGTCCGCCCACCGGCATCAACCCCTGGAAGACCAGTATGTACAGGCTCATGATACGGCCGCGCATGTTCCTGTCCACCCGGGCCTGCAGCACGGTGTTGATCGCCGCCGAGACCATGAGGAAGCTGACCCCCAGCCCCGCGCTGAGCAGCAGGGAGAGCCAGAAGGTGCGGGAGAGGGAGAACCCTACCAGGAGAAGGCCGGAGCCGAAGGCGGATATCTTGATGATCTCGCTCTCCTTGAAGCGGCGGTTGAGCCAGGTGATGAAGGGCGCGGCCAAAGCCGCTCCCAGCCCGACGAACCCGAGGAGCAGGCCGTAGCCTCCCACGTCTTTGCCCAGCACGTCCTTGGCCATCCCGGGAAGGAGTACGATGAAGGGCAGCCCGAAGATAGAGGCTACGCAGAGTATGATCAGTATGTTGAAGGCCCAGCGGTTGTGCCATACGTAGACCAGTATCTCCTGCACGTGCCTGATGGTCCCGTGCGGTGGAGGTGGGTTCTTCGGGGTCTTCGTTTGGATCAGCATGAGGGCGATGATGATGGTGAAGAAGCTCGCCGCGTTGATGTAGAAGGCGGCGCTTACACTCCATGCGGAGACGATGATCCCGCCGAGCCAGGGCCCGATGAAGCGCGCCATGTTGAACTCGGCGGCGTCGAGTGCCACGGCGTTGAGGATGTCCTTCGGCTGCACGAGGTCGGTTATGATGGCCCGCCAGGCGGGGAAGTTGAAGGTAAATGCGGTGCCCATGATGAGGGTGACGATCATGATCACGGCAAGGCCGGAGGCGTCGAATGAGGTGAAGATGCCCAGGGCCAGGGCGCCCAGCATCATGACTATCTGGGTTACTATGATCAGCACCTTGCGGTTGAGGACGTCTGCCAGGGAGCCCGCGAAGAGGACGAGGAAGAAGACGGGAATGAAATTGGCGGCGGTCACCAGTCCCACCCAGGCATCGGAGCCGGTTATCTCCTTCACGTACCAGAAGAGGGCGCTCATATGGATCCAGGTGCCGATATTTGATAGAAGGGCGCCCGACCAGACGATGCTGAAATCGCGGTAGCCGAAGGCCGAGAGGACCCCTCCCCGCAGCAGCGTTCTCTCCCCGCTTTCAGCGGGAGGTGGCGAAGGTGAGAGGCCCGTCTCCCCTTCCCCCAGGACGACCACCTCGCGCTCCTGTTCGTTTTCTTCGTTATCGCGTTTCTGCATATCCCATACCCTATGCCTTAGGGGTGCGTTCGTGCAATAACCTATATCGTCCGGAAGGCAAGGGCTGCAGTAGAGCTGCGAAAGACATAATGGAGAAGCTTAATGCTCCCCGCTCAGCCCGGCGGCTGAGCGGGGAGCAACAGATACAGTCGCGCCTGGCGCTTTATACTTCGCGATATGGGGTGCAAGCGGACAGGAACCCTATTGCGTGGCCTGCTCCAGCGTGCCGGTGGTTGTCCCCCGAGATTTATTATTGTCACCCGTACCCATGTCGAGGGTATACGAGCCGCTGCCTTGAGTACCCACTTCGTCCATGTTGAAATGCATCTCGCCCTCGAAAATAAACGATTCTACGGGATGGGTTTCGACCTCATAGACTGTTCCGCTCGTGGGGTCGGTGTAATCCAGATGAAAGTCTTTAGGCGTGAATTGGGTTACGGTGAGGTCAACAAAGCCGTTGTTACACTCTCCCTCCACCTTGACGGTCATGGTGCCGGTGCCGATAACGGCGCAATCGTCTATTACCACCGTGATGACGTCCTCACCCACCCACTTGTTGCCTTGTACCTCCAGCAAGATCGGCGCGGTTTCTTCCATGGACTCGATTATCACGTAGTCGTCTCCCTTTGCGCCCGGCAACATATAGTTTAAGTCCAGGTCAAGGTAGAAGAAAGCGCCGCTCTCCGGGCAGGGGATGTCCTGATAGTTCGGGTCCCACTCCCCGAACGGCTCGCTTCCCTGCCCGCCCGTTGCTCCCTTTGTTCCACAACCTGCCGACAGGGAGAGGACGAACGGCAGGCAACAGGCCACGACGATCACGGCAAGCCAGTGCTTTTTTACGCAACGCATTTTTCACCCCCGAATAGTATTAATAGCCATATGCTAAAAATGATTATAGCCCATGTATAAGTGCCAAGCTTACCAAGATATGTCTGGCGGGCGGGAACGCCGGGACTGATTCAGCCGTGAGCTAGGCTATATCGATGCGGTAGGTCTTCTTCGAGGGGATCTGCGGGAAGGCCTTTACCGCGATATTGGTCAGCATGCGCAGGGAGCGGCGCTGGGCGGGATGGTAGGGCGTCTCTCCCGTGGCCTCCTTGAGGTACTCCAGCAGGTGGCGCAGGGGCTGCAGGGTGGGGAAGAGCCAGCGGTACATGGTCATGGTGGTGAGGCAGGCCGTACAGTAGACGGCCATCTCCCTCGCCCCCGTCTTCTGCGATTCCCACAGCTCCTTTACGCTGGCCATCACCATGTCGACCGGGCTGTACCTGTTGCAGCCGGCAGCGAAGCCGCAGCAGTAGCCATCCTCGCGGTTGCGCGCCATCTCGCGCATCTCCAGGCCCATGTGCGAGTAGAGGCTACGCGCCGTGTCCATGACCTCTCCGCCCAGGATCCTGGCGTGGCACGAGTCGTGCACCGCCACCGAGCGCTGCAGCTTGCGCTTGATCTCTATCTCGCCCGACTCAACCTTCTCCAGCAGCCAGGTGCCCAGGTACTTCTTCTCGAAGTCGAACTCCGCGCCGAACTGGTCGGGTAGGACGTTGCGGAACATGTTCAGTCCCGCGGGGCAGACGAAGAGCATGGTGCCGATGTCCTGGCCCCGGTAGTAGCCGGTGAGCTTCTCCGCCACCCTCTCCACCACGTCGAAGAGGCCCTGGCGGAAGTACATCTCGCCGCAGCAGAGGTCGAAGTCCCCGGATATCTTCACGCCCCGCATGAATCCCGCATCCAGCAGGTGGGGCAGGGTCAGAGCGCTGCACCCCGGGTAGAGGACCACCTCGCCCTCGGGCGGCGTCTCTTTCCACACGCGCAGCAGCTCCTTCTCCCGCGCGCTGAGGCGCTTCACGATGTCGGTGCGGAAGTTGGGGGAGGAGGCGGGCATGAGGTAGGATGCACGCACCGGCAGCCCCTTTTCCCGGTAGCGCTGATGCCAGCTCTTGAGGATGAGCTCATAGGGACGGCAGTCATGGGGGCAGAAGGCGTCGCAGGCGTAGCAGCTGATGCATTTATCGTGCACCACGCGGGTCGGTTCGCCGGCGATAAGGCGCTTCATCTCCTCGACGGCCTCGGCCCGGGTGAGGTCCATGTACTGGCACCGCACCAGGCAGTCGCCGCAGAGGTCGCAGTCCTCGTGGCGGAAGAAGTCGTACCTGCCGGGATCCTCGTGCACCGGAGCCTCCTTACACGGACAATCCGAGCCGGTTCTTTCTCGCCAGGTCATAGGCGGCCACCGCCGCCTTGAAGCCCAGGGAGGTCAGTGCCCTCACGGGCCGGTTCTGGACCACGGGGCTGTGAAAGAGAGCCGCCAACGCTTTCAGCCGCAGGCGGTCGGCCGGAGGCAGCTCAGGCAGCTGCACTATCTCGGGTGGGATATAAGCGGGCTGGAATCTCTTCCTGTGGCTGGGGAAGAGGGCGTATTTCAAGAGGTGGTTGGATATCACCGCCATGATATCCCAGGCCCGCTCCTCGTGGCGGTGGGCCGGGTGCCCGCCCGCCGCCATCTCCACCAGCTCGACGGGATGGTAGAAGGGTATAGCGCAATTCGCCATCTCCTTGATCACCGAGAGGATGAAGAGGCATGCCGGGCAGTAGATGACCGCCGCGTCCGCCCCCGTGGCCTCTATCTCCTTCAGCCTGCGGTAGCCCGAGGACATGATGTCCATCACCCTGAAGTGGGAGGCCGCCGCGCCGAAACCGCAGCACATGGAACGATCGCCGTGGTGTTCCATCTCCACGATGCTACAGCCGGTGCGCTCGACGATCTCCCGGTTGACCTCCTGCAGCCTCCCGTCCTGCATCTTGGAGAGGCAGTTGTCGTGGATGGTCACCTTCATGCCGAGCCCTTTCTCGAGCGCGATCTCACCCGACCGCACTTTCTCCAGCAGCCAATCGTCCAGTTGCACGACCTCGAAAGCGAAATCGGCTCCGAACCTGCGGGGCAGGATCTCCGAGAGCACCATGCCCTCGGCGCTCATGGAGCAGATCACCCGTTTAACGCCCATCTCACCGAATACATGCTCCAGGCGCCTGGTTATCTGCTCCACCATGTCGAAGCGCCCCGTCTTGTAGATATCCCCGGCACAGCCGTAGAGCGCCTCGGAACCCGCTATCTTGGGCAGCCCCGCGAGCACCTGCGACTGCAGGATGTAGGGAACGACGTTGGTATAGAAGCCGGTGAGGCAGATCTCCTCACAGGGAGAAAAGTCATCCCAGGAGCGCAGCAGCGCCAGCTCCTCCGGCGGCATCAGGGCCTTGAGGGAGGACCAGATATTGCAGGGCTCCGAGGGTGTCACCAGCCGCGCGGTAGTGGGCAGGCCTTCCTGTCTCCGCTCCCACCAGTGCTCCAGCACCAGCTCGTAGGGGTCGGCATCGTTGGGGCAGACAACGTCGCAGGTGTGGCAGGTGTTGCACACATCGAGCGCCCGCGAGGTGCCGCTTTCGATAAGGCTTGCGATCTCTCTCCTCGCCTCCTCGCGCGGCAGTTCCAGGTAGGGGCAGGCGACGAAGCAGTCGCCGCAGCGGTCGCAGAGGTCCTCGCGGAAGAAGCGGAAATCCTCTGTCTTTACGTCCATCTTACCAGCACCCCCTCAGGCCTCGGCCGAGGGCGGCACCACGGGTATCTCCGGGATGCGGTACCTCTGCCTGGAGAGGGTGAGCGGCGCTTGGTGGCGCAGCACTCCCGCCAGGAAAGCGCGTGTCCTCCACCCCATGGGATGGCGCGGCTCCTCGCCCATGGCTTCGGACAGAAGCTCGAGTACGTGATATATGGGACCTGCGACGGGGAAGAGCAGGCGGCCGACGGAGAGCATCTGCAGGCAGCCGGCGCAGTACCCCACAGTGTAATCGGTTCCCGTATTGCGTGCTTCCCACAGGCTCTTCAAGGTGGCCAAGGTGACGTCCATGATATGGTAGCCGGAAGCGGGCGGGAAGCCGCCAGCGATGCCGCAGCAAAGGGCGCAGTCGCGGTTCCTCTTCTCCTCCACCACCTCCAGGCCGATGAGCTCGAGGATCCTGCGCGGAACGTCCATGTAATCTTCCCCCAACTGCTTGCCGTAGCAGGATTCCTGGATGGTCGCGGTGCCCTGCAGCTTCTTAACGATCTCCAGCTCGCCCGACTCCAGTTTCTCCAGGATCACCGGGAGGTAGGGCCGCACCTCGAAGTCGAAATCCACTCCGTATTTGGGAAGGACGTTCATGAACATGTTGCACCCGGCGGTACACAGGAGGTTCACGCGCTTCACGCCCAGGGTCTTGAAGTATCTCTCCAGGCGCCTGGCTACCTTCTGTACCTCGTCGAAGAGGCCCATGCGGTAGTAGGTCTCGCCGCAGCAATAATCCAGGGTGCCGCGGATGTCCATGCCCTCCAGCGCCTTGGTCTGGGTGACGAAGGGGGCGGTGATGATGTTGCACCCCGGATAGAGGACCTCCTCGGCGGGGGAATGGTCGGCCCACTTGCGCAGGATCTCCCTCTCTTCTGCGGGCATCCTGGCCACCACGTAGGTGCGAAAGTTGAGTTCCTCGTGGGGGGAATAATACTTGGCGCGCAGGGGAAGTCCCTCGCGCTCGTATTGCTCGTGCCAGCGCTGCAGGATGAGTTCGGTGGGGTTACAGCCCTCGGGGCAGATATGATCGCAGGCGAAACAGCTGGCGCACTTGCGCAGGACGTGTTTCGTAGGTTCCCCTGAGATAAGCTTTTTTATCTCCTCCCGGGCAGTCTTCACCGACAGGCCCATCACCGGGCACTCGCTGAAGCAAAGGCCGCAGCGGGTGCACGCTTCCTCGTTGAACTGTTTCGCGGGTTTGAGCGACTCCATCCGAAACCTCCTCGCTATGGCGCAACCGGGTTGTGAACCGTTGTTTCCGAAGCTTGACAGGTTCCTATATAGTAACAAACGCAAGCGTTTCGGACATAAGTCGAGTTCAGGCCACTTTCGCATCCGGGCAGCCTCGTGGCATCGAGTGGAGACTACTAGAAGTGCTAGGTTCTTCCGCCCTGCTCTATTGGAAAACGGATTGACTTGGATCCGTCTTGAAAACGGTCAGCAGCAACACCAAGAGTAATATTCCTATAACAACAGTGATGATGCCTGCACACAACCACCAGTTCATAAAGCCTGTTTCCGATTGAAGATAGAATCTGGAGAGGTATTTATTCTTTGATATCCAAATGTTTAATTCGAGTTCGCGAAAGCGAGTCTCCCATATTCTGAAATGAAACTTCCCGATTCCTTTGTGAAAGATAATCTCCAGAACTCCCAGCAGAATCGCAGAGATACTGAAGACGAGAAAAAACAGATCCATAGTCCTATCACTCTCTTGCAACGCAGTCATTTCCCATACGCATCTCTCGGCTTCCATGATTTTAGCATCATTCAAATGGATGTCGGCCTCTGGGCAGCGAGGCCTTCTATTGCGCCGTCTTGTTTCCCATCCGCATATTGGATTGGAAGCAAGGACTTTCGCCCTTGCCTGCTATGCTTGGAGTCAAACGAGACCCTTCCCCAGGGCCTGGTGAAATCGGGCTCGAAATCATGACTTCTCGTAGACGAGTTTTCCGTTCACGAAGGTCAGGTCCACGAAGTCCTCGAGTTTTCCCAGCTCCAGCTCGTGGGTGAGCAGGAACCACCAGGAGCTGACCTTGAGCGGGCTGGTGTTCCAGATCACGAAGTCGGCGTACTTCCCCTTCTCCAGGGAGCCGATATCGTCCTCCATCTTGAGCGCGCGCGCGGAGCCGATGGTCCAGTGTCTGACGGCGTCCTCGATGTCGATCTTCTCCTCCGGCCCCCAGTCGGTCTTGCCCTTATAATTCATGCGCGTAGTCGCGAGCAGCAGGCCGTAGAAGGGATTGAGGGGGCTGTTGCACCAGTCGCTGCCGAAGGAAACGTTTACCCCCGCCTTCTCCAGGCTGCGCCAGGGATCGTAACGCTGCATCCTCTCCGGTCCCATGAACTTCTCGAGCACCTCGTCTCCGAAGAAATGTGCCGGCTGCATGGCCGCCTGCATGTCCATGCGCGCCATCCTCTCCCGGTCCTCCGGGATGGGGAACTCGCAGTGCTCGAGGCGGTGGCGCGAATCCCATTCCCCGTTGAGCTTGCGAGCGCGCTCGCAGGAGTCTATCACCCTGCGGATGCCCGCGTCGCCGACGGAATGGGTGCAGGTCTGGAGCTGCATACCGTCGGTGATCTCGATCACGCGCTCGAAGTCCTCCTGGGTCCAGTCCGGCCTGCCGTAGTAGGAGGGATCGTCCTCGTAGGGCTCCAGGAAGAAAGCGGTGCGGTTGCCCAGGGTACCGTCGATATAGAACTTCAGGGACTTGCCGAGGGTCAGGCGCTGGTCCGATTCCTTGCCCATGGCTATCCACCATGCCAGGTCGTCGCGGAGCCTCCCCTCGTCCTCCAGGTCGTATGGGTCGACATAGAGAGAGCCGCGCAGGCGCACCTTGTCGAAGATTCCTTTCTCCCGGTACTTGATCACGTAGGGCAAGAAGGGGCGGTAGAACTGCACGTCGTCCATGGCCGTGACCCCCACCGAGACCGCCTCGTCCATCACCGCGGCGATGGTATCCGGTACGGCGGATTCGAACACGGGAGCTATCTCCTCTGGCGTGAAGAAGTCCAAGGGGGAGAAGGAGTGAAAGTGGTCCAGGGCGCCCACGCAGACGCCGGAAGCGTCGCGCCTGGGGGCGAGCCTCCGCAGGGCCTGGGGGTTCCTCTCCTCCAGCAGCTCCACGGCGCGGGTGTTGAGCCACCCGCACTGGCCACAGATGGACATGAGCAGGACCGGCCGGTCCGCGACCACCGCGTCCATCACCTTGCGGTCGGGGGAGCCACCGGGGGCGTACTCGAACCTCCAGCCCACCCCGGATACGTAGGGGAGGTCGGGGTTGGCGCGGGATTGCTCCAGGACCATCTCCAGCATCTCGTCCAGGTTCTTTGCCTCCATGAGCCGCGTGGTCATGATGGCCGTCATGCCGCCTATCCATACCACGTGGCAGTGGTTGTCGATGAACCCCGGGGTCATGACCCTGCCCTTGCCGTCGATGACCTGCGTGTCCGGCCCCACATGGACGGCGGCACCGCTTTCGTCGCCGATATACAGGATGCGGCCATCCCTTACCGCCACGGCACTGGCGCGTGGGTTGGTGATATCCGAAGTGAAGATATCGGCGTTGGCAACCACCAGGTCGGCGGGGTCGGAGCCGTCCCGTTTGAAGGGCGATCCGAACAACGACCATGACATACGATCCAGAAACATCGTGCACCTCCCGGTATAGGCGTGGGCCTGGCGGACAAGCCAGCCATATATCATCTTTTTTATCTCTTCGGTGGGCCGCAGATACTCCTTGAGAGTTCCCGCGGCGCCGCAGTCCTCAACCTCTACTAGGCCTGTTCGGTGAGTGATGCTGCGGGGAAAGAAGACGAAAACGAGACCTGTCGCGCATCCTGACGGAGTATGGTGATCAGCAGGCGGCTTCGTGCCGCGGTGACCGGATCGACCTGCTCCCCGGCTCTTACTTACGGCACTTGAGTATCCTGCCCACTCCCCTGAGTACCTGGCGTTTATCCTCGATCTCCAAGCCCAGTCCCTCGATGGCCCCCTCTAGGTCGTACGAGAAGTAGGCGGGGACGTATACGTTTTCGTAGCGGGAGAGCATGAAGCGTATGAAGAGCCTGTGGATGAAATCCCGGGGGATCTCGTAATCCACGATCATGATGGTGCCCCCCGGAACCGTCACCCGCACCAGTTCTTCCAGGACCTTCTCGCGCATGGGGCCCGGCATGTCGTGCAGGGCAAAGGATATGACGGAGACGTCGAAGCTGCCGTCCGCGAAGGGCATGCTGGAGGCGTCGGCGTTCAGGAAGGTCGTCCTGCCGCAGCCGTCCTTGCTGCGCGCCAGGGCGATCATCTCCTCGGAGAGGTCGATGCCGGTGGCCTCGCAGCCAGTGCTAGCGAAAGCAAGCGCCTGGCTGCCCGTGCCGGTGGCCGCGTCGAGTACCCTGGCGCCCTGCCCCGGCGCCGCCATCTCCACCACCCGGGGCCTTACGTTCCCGAGCAGGTACTCCAGGCGGTCGTAGGTGGGGGCCATGCGGTCGAACCACTCTTTGAGGTAAGCGGTGGCGTTCTCGTGCACAACAGACCCCCATCCCCATGTATAGGCCATGTGACCCTATTCGCTCATACCTTGCAGTAGCATCGTACGGGCTTGTCGGCGATCATGGCGGCAAAACACTTGTTGCAGGAGACGCAGGATGCCTCTTCCTTGCCTTCCTCGAATTTATTCACCAGGTCCGGTTCCCTGATCAAGGGGCGGGAGAGGGAGATGAGGTCGGCGTGCCCGTCCTGCAGGACCTCCTCCATGTGGGAAGCGCGGCGCATGCCGCCCACCAGTATGAGGGGGACCCCTTCAAGGGCAGGCTTGACCACCTTGGCGGCCGCCAGGTTGTACGCTTCCTCCAGGTCGAACTTCCCCTGCATCCCCTTGAGCAGGAACCAAGCAGCCGGCCTCTTCCAGGCCGCCTGGGATTCCAGCATCTCCTTGACGGGGATGCCGCCGCGCATGACGTTCATCATGCCGTAGATGGAGCCCTGGCTGACCTCCACGCCGTCGATTCCCAGTTGCTGCAGCCACCCCGCGTACTTGGCGGCAAGGGGCGGCGTGACGCCGTCCCGAGGGGTGAAATCGTTGGTGTTCAGTTTGACCAGCACGGCCATCTCCGCCGGCAGGTTCGCCTTCACCTCTTTATAGGTCTCCGCCAGGAAACGGAAACGGTTCTCGTTGCTGCCTCCCCAACTGTCCGACCTGGCGTTGAAGAAGGGGGAGAGGAACTGGTTGATCAGGTAGCCGTGAGCGGCGTGTATCTGCACCCCGTCCGCCCCGGCTGCGGCGGCCCGGCCCGCGGCCCTGCCGAAGGCGTGGATGGTCTCCCGGATGTCTTCCTCCGTCATCTCCCGGGGCTTGACCAGGTAGGCGGGGTCCCTTTTATATGCCGACGGGCCCATGGGTTTCTGGCCGATGATGGCTTTGACCGTCTGCCTGCCCGCGTGGTTAAGCTGGAATACGATCTTTCCGCCCTGGGCGTGCACCGCCCCCACCAGGTTGCGCAGGCCGGGTATCATGTCGTCGCTGTGGATACCCGTGGCCAGCCTGAAATGCTTTCCCGAGGGCTGTACGTACATCGCCCCCGGCATGATCAAGCCCACGCCACCCCTGGCCAGCTTCTCGTAGCGCCCGAGCAGCGCTTCGGTTACCTCGCCGCTTTCCTGCGCCATGGACTCCGTGGTTCCGGAATGTACGAAGCGGTTCTTTATCTCGAGGTCTCCCAATCTAACCGGGCTGAAGAGTATCGACATCATAACCCCCTGTCGCAGTGTAAGCGGACTACGGCCTTGCGATGAGTGGAGCGCGGTGGTGGTCAGCGTGCCTTGAAAGCCCCGATGAAAGTATAGTCAGGATGAAGATAGGGTGTCAAAAACGCGGCGGCCTCCGTCCTCGAGATCACTCGATAAATGTGTCGGATGTCTCGCCGGCAGGGTTATCGTAAGCATGGACGGCAGCATGGATTTGGCACCGCAAGGGAGTTGTATTATTTTAGATGTGCAACAGCATCCGAAACGCTTGCAGTCTCGAACCGGGGCATCTTACCTACTATTATGCGAGCCTTTCATGGACTTTGATTCATGGGGAAAGAGCGCTGCAACAGCACTCGCCGTAAACTGTAAAGGAGGTCATCGTGCTCAAGGAAATCATCCAGAAGGTAAGCTATCATATCGTCAAGAACCGCTGGGGATACACCCCGGGGCAGCTGGAGCAGGCCAAGGGAACCGGCCTGGTGGACGCGGTGGAGCTCAAGGACATGAGCTACTGGATCAAGATCGAGCCCGTGTGCGCAAACCACTGCATGGGCACCAACTACGAGGGGAAAGCCATCTACCTTGATGCCATGGGTGGATTGATCCGGCACAAGTGCCCCCCTTCAATCTGTATACACGCCCTCTCCCAGCTCTCGCCGCTGGCATACTCCTACTACGATCACATGCTGCAGAGGAAAGACCCCAACGGCATGATCTTTGATACCATCGCCTGTACCGACCCCGGACTAGACTACGGCGGCCTGGGCGCCTGCACCTTCCGCGTCACGCGCGAGAAGATGCCCATCCTGGAGCAGTTGCGCTCCATACTGGCCCTTGCGCCCTACATGTTCCTGTGGAACCGCAGGCAGGTCGGCGCCTGCCGCGCCGTGGAGGAGGCGCCGATGAGCGGTGGCCCTGAACCCACGGAGTTCATGCGCCGGCTCCCCCTGGGGGAGGAGGAGCTGGAGGCGTTCCTGGCGGCCCCCAAGCGCGCCATGCGGATGCGCGCCCTGGAGGAGTTCCAGGACTGCCGCATAGTCGTCAGGGTCGTCGAATCGCAGGCCTGCCCGGCGGGCCACGCTGCGGGCGACGAGTTCATCCTCGATGCCATGGGCCGCGTGGTCCTGGAGGAGAACGACGGGGATGTCTGCATCATGGCCTTGAACAGGGCGTGGTACCGCGTCATGCTGCTGTTGGAGAGGATGGCCGAGGGAGCCGGAGGAGACGCATCTTTCTGCGGCGACCTGCTGGACATCCCCATCGGCTGCTACGGAGGAGCATGGCCCCTGGGCGCTTGCGGCAGGATCATGATGAAGGTCGAGGCCCGTCTTTAGGGTCAAGTCTTTATGTTTGAATTTGCTGCCAGATATTTCCTGGGTTTTCAAGATCAAAGATCTGACCCTCTTAGACTGAATAAATGAATATCGCGGCCATACCGAGAATAATAGATGAGACGGCTCTTTTGCTGCCGTACTGGCAATGTGAGCTGGCAAAAACGGTTGAGGATGGATTCGGGGCAACTGGATATGGTACCTTTCCCAAATACGCTCCTTGCACATCCGGGCAGTAGAGAACAGATAGGTTCTGCCCGCGTTCCCCCTTTACCCTT
Source organism: Actinomycetota bacterium (assembly GCA_016931915.1). Classification (GTDB taxonomy): domain Bacteria; phylum Actinomycetota; class Geothermincolia; order Geothermincolales; family RBG-13-55-18; genus SURF-21. The sequence continues at coordinate 4,101 of JAFGDU010000031.1, read as the reverse complement.
CCAATTAGATCGGAGGATATAGCCATGAAGCGCGTTTCTCTAGCGGTGATGATCGTCGTGATCTCCACCCTCGTTTGCATTTCCGCCGTGGGGTTGGCGATCGGTGCAGGCGAGGATTACTGGGTGTGGGAGAACCCCACTCCCACGGGCAATGACCTGAGCGATGTCTGTTGCTTGGACGCGGACCACGCATGGGCGGTGGGCGCCGAGGGCACCATACTCTTCTACGACGGCGCGAGGTGGAACCCGCAGATCAGCCCCACCACCAGCAACCTCAACGGTGTCTGGGCGGTAGACGCAAACGACGTATGGGCGGTGGGAGACGCGGGCACTGTCCTGCATTACGATGGGATTTCCTGGGCTCATGACAGCACGGCGGAGAGCCATGCCGCAGACAAGGATCTGCACGGGATATCGGCCTCCGGTACATCCAATGTGATAGCGGTGGGGAACAGCGGCACCGCCCTGCATTACAACGGCAGCTGGAGCGAAAAAAGTATACCCGATCACCACAACCAATACTGCATCAGCGTGCTCGACGCGAGTAACGCCTGGAGCGGGGGCACCTACGGCGATATCTACCATTACGACGGCTCTTCATGGAGCCACGAATATAAAGTCGGTGGCCTGACCAGCGACTTCGACGCCATACACGGCATATGCGCGAAGGCGACCGACCTGGTGTGGGCCGTAGGTGACCTGGGCACCATCGCGAACAAAGGTCCCACTGGCTGGGAGAACAAAACGGGCTTTTTCGATCACATCATCCATGCCAAGAACCTGTATGACATAGCGGTGCTGGGCACCTCCGATCTCTTCATCACGGGGCAGGACGGGAACATCTTCCGGGGCGAGATCCCCATCCTCAACGTGATCAAGGTCCCCAGCGGCACGGGCAATTCTCTGCACGGAGTGTCCATCCACAACCTGCTCACGGGATGGGCCGTCGGCGACAACGGCACCATCCTCTTCCACAACGGCATCTCCTGGAACCACCAGGACAACAACGTGAACGTGGACCTCTCCGGGGTTTCGGCCCTGTCCGCCGACAGCGCCTGGGCGGTAGGGGACTACGGCTCCATCCTCCATTACGACGGCGCCATGTGGGTCCCCCAGGAAAGCGGCACGCGCAAGGAACTCTACGACGTTTTCGCGCTTGATTCCACCCACGTGTGGGCGGTAGGAGACGGCATAATATTGTTCTACGACGGGAACACCTGGAGCGAGGCCGAACACACCTTGCTCTCTCCCAGGAGCATATCCGGGACCAGCAGCGATTTCGTGCTCGCGGTGGGTGGTTTCGAGATCCACCGCTTCAATGGCGACAGGTGGGTGCTCGACCACACCACATCGCACCGCCTCAACGGCGTCTATGCCTTCAGCCATGACGGTAACAACTGTGCCTGGGCGGTGGGGGACAACGGTCACGCCCTCTACTATGATGGCTCCTCGTGGACCGACCACCCCACCGGCGACACCTACAGCAGGAACCTCAGGGACGTGATCGCTTTCGGTCCCGACCAGGCCTGGGCAGTGGGGCAGAAGGGCGTTATCTACAGGTATGACGGCAGTTGGCACGATGAGACCTGGAGCGACGAGGTCACCCTGAACAGCATCAGTGCCCTGTCGCACAACGATTTGTGGGTGGCGGGGGACGACGAGACCATACTCCATTACAGCAGCCTGAACGGTTGGGAGAAACAGCATCACGGCTCCACCCATCTCGGCGGTGTCTATGCGGCAGCTGGCAACGCCTTATGGGCGGTGGGAGATGACGAGAAGGTCCTTTTCCTCGACGACGCCAGCAGCAGTTCGTGGAAGGACGTCTCTCCCTCTCACACCACGGCAAAGCTCTACGGGGTCTCTGCCGCGGACGACGCCAACGTCTGGGCGGTGGGGGAAAAGGGCACCATCCTCCACTATGATGGTCTCGCATGGCTGGCCCAAGACAGCGGCACTACCAAGGACCTCTATGGCGTCTCGGCATTCGACGCTGGCCACGTGTGGGCGGTGGGAGACAGCGGCACCATCCTCCGCTACAACGGCTCCAGCTGGCAGGCCCAGAACAGCGGTACCACCAAAAAGATATACGGGGTGGCCGCAATGTCAGGGAACGGCGTATGCGCTGTGGGGGACGACTACGCCTATTTCTACAGCAGCGCGGGGTGGAAGGCAGTCAAGGGCGGCTTCAACGGCAAAGCCGTAGCGGGGACGGACATGAACCACCTGTGGGCGGTATGCGGCAACCACGACGTCTGGAGCTACAACTCCGGCACGGAATCCTGGACCCAGCACAAGGGCGTCGCGGACAAGAACCTCTACGGCATCACCGCGGCGGCCGTATCCGGCCACTCCCCCCACCTCTGGGCGGTGGGGGACGACGGCCGCATCATCTTCTCGGACAACGGCGGAAGCGACTGGTCGCAGGAGACCAGCAATACCACCGAGAACCTCAAGTCAGTATCCGCCCTAGACAAGGACAATGTCTGGGCGGTGGGGCAGAAGGGCACCATCCTCCGGCACGGCTCGGGCTGGGAGGCCCAGACGAGCACCACCCAGCTGGACCTCTACAGCGTCTCGGCACTGGCAAAGCACAGCATCTGGGCAGTTGGGGACAAGGGGCAGTGCGACACCGTCCTCGCCGCCTATCCCGGCATAGAGTCCTGCAGCCCTCAGTCCGCGCCCAGGGGACACAAGCTCGAGGTGGAGATAACGGGCGGTAACACCAACTTCAGGCAGTTCGATTCGAACGTCTCCTTCAGCGGGGGCGGCATCAGCGTGGAATGGGTCGAGGTCACCGACGCCCGTCACTTGAGGGCGAAGATCTCCATCGCCTCCGACGCCGACCTCAGCGTGAGGGACTTGAGCGTGATCACCGGGGGCGAGGAGCCGTATAACCTGACGGGAGCGCTGACAATCTACGATATAAGCATCAGCGAGATAGCTCCGACCGCGGGAGTGTGGGGAGAAACAGGCCTGGACGTGCATATCAAAGGCAACGGCACCGCCTTCGACGGGACCTCGTACGCCGAGTTCAAGCCGCAGACCGGCCTCTTCGACGACATCACCGTGAACAGCACCACCTGCTTGAGCCCGACGGAGGTCGTCGCCAACATCGACATCGCCGCGGGGGCAAGCGAGAGGCTGTACAACGTGCACGTGAAGACGGTGGGGGAACAGTACGAGCCCCTGCCCCTCGACGGCGGGTTCACCATCTGCGACGCGAGGATACACGGTGTGAGTCCGTCCTCCTTCGCCCGCGGGCATAGCGTGGACGTGGACATCACCGGCTACGAGACGCAGTTCGCAGACGGCCAGTCCACGGCGGTCTTCGAACCGTCCGACGGCATCACCGTGAACGGCACCACGGTGACCGACGCCACCCACGCCACGGCCAACATCACCATAGCAGCGGGGGCGCCTGCCACCGAGAGGAGCGTGAACGTGACCACCACCACCGTACCCGATCCCCATCCTCTTAAGCGGGGCTTCAAGGTGCGGAACCCGGTGATCGATGCGGCGAACCCCTCCAAGGGCGTGCAGGGACGGAGCCTGACCATAGAGGTGGCAGGCTTAGAGACCGCCTTCGTCGACGGCCAGTCCTACGCCACCTTCGACCCCCCGGACGGCATAAGCGTGGTGGGCACCGTGGTGTGGACGGAGCATCTCGCGAGCGTGACCATCGATATCGATCTATTCGCTCCCATCACACCCCGGGACGTCAATATAATCACCCCCTGCTCCGGGGTGCCGGCCGAGGAGACGCCCCAGCCGCTCGCGGGCGGCCTGGAGATCATCTCCGCCGCGCCCCACATAGACCTGATAACGGCGAACGGGGCGGTGGGGGACGAGATCCTCATCCAGGGGTACAATTTCGGTTTCTTCAAGGGCAGTTCCTATGTAACCGTGGGCGGGGTGGATGCCACGGAGTACACGCACTGGTCGACCGGGGAGATAAAGGTGAAGGTGCCTCCCGGCGCGAACACCGGTCCGCTAACGGTGACCACCATCTACGGCACCAGCAACACGATGGGTTTCACCGTCACCCCCGCGATAGACGGCCTGGATCCAATCCTGGGGCCGGTGGGAACGCAGGTGACG
>JAFGDU010000030.1 GCA_016931915.1 Actinomycetota bacterium | reverse complement strand
GTGCACCGACGGCAACGTCATCTGCGAGAGGGCCATGTACTGGACCGCGCCCGGTTCCCCTTACCGCGAGCTGGGACACGATTCCATAGGCCTGGATCCCTGAGAATCGGGTGTTTCTCTAGTACTGACTGATAAAGGCATGACGGTAAGACACGTACCCAAACTCAGGGCGAAAGGTTTTAACTGAACCCAGCTCTGCGGTGAATTCGGAGACGAAGCCCTCACTATGGATGGCGCTTACGCCTGGTCCTCTTCGCATCCATAATCGCCTTCTTCTCCAGAGATCTCATGCGTTGATCCTCCTTCCTCGTGTCATCAGTACAGCTCGCGCCGGGAGCCAGATTTCGGAAAAGCGCAAGCAAGGTAACCTCTTGACTATTTTCTCCACCAGCGAGTCTTATAAAGGATTGGCTGCGAAGTGCTGGGCCGCATTATAATTGGGACACTATGACCGTGTCGGGGTAGATCGCGCGTCTAGTCCGCTTGTTCGCAAGCGAGCCAACCCCGCCGCCAGGTGCGGAGGTGGATGAAATGGGTGGAGATACATCCCTGGGCAGCCAGGCGCTTTTCTCGGGGGAGGGCGGCATGCAGAGCTTCGGAAACGGCCTGTACATGCTGCAACTGTTCGCCAACATCTGCATGATCGAGACCGGCGAGGGCGTGGTCCTCTTCGACCTGGGTCTGCCCATCGACGGGCCCCGCATCGTGCAGGAGATGAGGGCCGTCACCGAACTGCCGGTGTGCTACATGATCTACGGTCACGGTCATGCCGACCATGCCTTCGGTACCAGGGCGGTGCTGGAGGACGCCGAGGAGCGGGGGCATCCCAGGCCGGTGATACTGGCCCACGAGAACCTGCCCGGGAGGTTCGACCGCTACCAGAGGATGCTGCCCTACCACGAGCACATCAACCGCATCCAGTTCGCTATCCCCGAGGGCATACCGGCCTTTCCATGGGATTACATCTACCCGGACGAGGTCTTTCGCGAGGAGATGTCCTTCACCCTGGGCGGTACCACCTTCGTGCTTAAGCATGCCCGGGGCGAGACGGACGACCACGTCTGGATGTGGATACCCGAGAGGAAAACCGTTTGCGCGTCGGACTTCTGGGTGTGGTCGTGCCCCAACGTGGGAAACCCCTTCAAGGTGCAGCGCTACGCGCTGGAATGGGCGCAGGCCCTGGAGGAGATGGCGGCGCTTTCACCCGAGCTGATGCTGCCGGGGCACGGCGCGGCCATCAGCGGCGCCTCCGAGGTGGAGGAGGCCTGCCGCACGGTGGCGCGGGCCCTCAGGTCCCTCGACGACCAGGTGGTGGAGATGCTCAATGCGGGCAAGTGGCAGGAGGAGATCCTGCACTCCTTCGCGTGGCCGGAGGAATTCGCCGCCAGCCCTTACCTGGCGCCCATCTACGGACACCCCTGCTTCGTGGTCCAGGCCCTGCTGCGCCAGTACCACGGGTGGTACGACGGCAACCCGTCGCACCTGTTCCCGGCCGGCAGTGGGGAGATAGCGGAGCAGGTCCTCCAGCTGGCGGGCGGTCCCGGGAAGGTCATGGAGAAGGCGCGAAAACTGGCGGACGCGGGAAAGACCCAAATGGCGCTGCACGTGGTCGACTTCGTGCTGGATGCCGGGGAGGGGCCGCACGCCGAGGCGCTGGAGCTCAAGGCTTCCCTCCTGGAGGACCTGGCCGCAAAGGAAAGCAGCCTCATAGCCAGGAACATCTTCCTGGGAGGCGTGAGGCAGATAAACAAAGAGCTGGGCAAAGAGTAAAGAGCGGGAACGGGAAGGCACGGCATGCAGATCCTCACCATAGCCCTGGCGGCACTGGCCGTATCCTTCGTCTTCTCCATGATGGGAGCGGGAGGCTCCCAGATCCTGGTCCCCATCCTCTTCTGGCTGGGCCTGGACTTCAAGACAGGCGCCATCCCCATCGGCCTGCTGGCCGCGGCCATCACCTGCTTCTCCGCCGGAGGGTTGTACTGGCGCCGTGGCCTGGTGCGGTTGCCGACGGCCTGGCCCTTTGCACTGGCGGTGCTGGTGGGAAGCCCCTTTGGGGCGCTGCTGGCTCGCCCCACTTCCTCCACCGCCCTGATGATCGTCTTCGCCATAACCAACATCGTGGTCGGGCTGCTGGTGCTGCGAGGCCGCAGCGTGGTGGGTGGGGAACTGTCCCGGCGCAGGGAGCTCACCGTCGCGCTTCTGGTAGGCTTCGGCGTCGGTTTCATGATCGGGTTCATCGCCCGCGACGGCGGGCCCTTCACCATGGCCATACTGGTGCTCATGGGCTTCGAGGCCAAGGATGCCGCGGGCACCGCGCCGGTGATCGTCGCCCTGGGCTGCCTGGTCGCCTTCGGCGTGCATGCCGTGGATATGACCGCGAGCTGGACCATAGTGCTCGCCGTTATCCTGGCGAGCCTGGTGGGCTCGCAGGTCGGAGCCCGCTTCATGAGCGAGCGCATGGAATCCCGCACCATCAGGCTGCTCTTCACGGCGGTGATGATACTGGTGGGCGTAGTCATCCTCATCCAGGCACTGTAAAACACTGAATGCCTGGGGTCAGCCCTCCATTTTCAACGTTGGGGGTCAGGCCTCCACGGTAAGGAAGGGGGCTCCGGAAACCCCGGGCCCCCTTTCCTATGCGAGCACACTTTCCGTACCAGGGTATTTCCTCAAGGGGATTGCTTCGCTTCGCTCGCAGTGACAGTGCAGGCTGGGCCCGGTATATGTCTGAGCCGCGCTTGCTCGAGGATCCCCTCGGTAGCGACCGCTTATTTCGGAGCTTGTACAGCTCGCTTGGGTTAGAATGGAGTAAGGCAAATCCGGCGAGATGGTCATGGAAAATACTGTAGAAGGGGGAGTGATCATGGGAGAGGTCCACGGAGGCTACGTCGTCGCCAGGTATCTGAAAGAGGTCGAGGGCACAGGCACCATATTCGCGCTCTCGGGCGGGCATATCATGCCCATCCTGGACGGCTGCCTGGAGTACGGCATAAGGGTCATCGACGTGCGCCACGAACAGGCCGCCGCCATGATGGCACACGGCTGGTCCATCTACGGGGGCAGGCCGGGGGTGTGCCTGGTGACCGCAGGACCCGGATTCACCAATACCCTCACCGGCGTAGCCAACGCCTACCACGAAGGCGCCCCCATGGTGGTCCTGAGTGGGGTGGGCTCCCTGCGCGAGCTTGACAAGGGAGCCCTGCAGGACGTGAACCAGGTGGACATGATCAGGCCCGTCACCAAGTGGACGGGGAAATGCCACGATGTGGCGAGGATCCCCGAGTATATGCAGGCGGCGTTCAGCCATGCCATTTCCGGCCGGCCGGGACCCGTTTACCTGGAGCTTCCCCCGGATATCCTCGTTCCTCACATCGGAGAAAAAGAGATCACCTTCCCCGCCGAGCGCAGCACCAGGAGCACCGCGGTACCGGGGGAGAGCCTGCTGGCGGAGGCCGCCGCGCTCCTCAACGGCGCCGAGAAACCGCTCTTGATCGGGGGGGACGGCATCTGCTGGAGCGACGCCGAGGCGGAGCTGCTGGAGCTTGTGGAGAAGGCGGGCATACCCACCCTGCTGCTGAACAACGCGCGGGGCGCCATCCCGGACGAGCACCCCCTCTCCCTCTGGCGGGGGGGTTTCGCGGGATTGATCGCCGCCCTCTCCATGGCCGACGTTGTACTGGCGGTGGGCATAAGGTTCAACTGGCTCCTGAACTACGGGGATTACGTAGCGGGAGCCAGGGTGATAAGGGTGGATATCGATCCCGTCGAGGTGAACAGGAACCGCATCGCGGACGTCGCCCTGGTGGGGGATGCCGGCGCGGTGCTCGATCAGCTCAACCTCGAGGTGGCGGAAAAAGACCGCAGCGGATGGCTCGACACCCTCGCGGGCATCCAGGCCGACCTGAGCGAGGGTGACCGGCAGCAGATGGAGACTCCCACCGACCCCATCCATCCCTTCCGGCTCATGTATCAGCTGAGGCAGGCGGCGGGTGACGATGCAATCTATATAATAGACGGCGGCGACACCGTCTATTTCGGCCTCATCGCCCTGAGGGCGAGCGTGAAGGCCGGCGTCATCGCCAACGGGCTGCAGTTCGGCAGCCTGGGGATAGGCATGCCCTTCGCCATGGCCGCCAAGCTGGCCCGCCCCGACACCAGGGTCGTCCTCGTCTCCGGCGACGGCTCCTTCGGCTTCAACGCCATGGAGTTCGAGACCGCCTACCGTCACGACATTCCCGTGATCTCCGTCATCTGCAACGACCAGGCATGGGGCTCGGCCAAACATTCCCAGGAGCTGTGCTACGCCATGGATCGCGTATGCGGGACCGAGCTCGGTGTCGTACATTACGAGCGCATGGTCGAGGCCCTGGGCGGCCACGGTGAGTTCGTCACCAGGGATGAGGAGATACTCCCGGCCATAGAGAGGGCGCTGGAATCGGGCAAACCCGCCTGCGTGAACGTGCTCACCGATCCCACGGTGACCAGCCCCTCGACGCATATCTACGCCGAGAGCCAGAAGGGCTGGGAATAGAATCGCTCACCGCGCGAGATCAGCGACCTACCCCAACAGTATTTGGGTCTGGCGACTCAATGCATGATCGCAGCAGTGTTCGTGTAAACGGCAGGGATGTTACCTGCGATATCGACGCTCAGCTGCTGGAGTAATAATCAGGCAGTCTGCCCATGTCTTTGCCACCTCCGGTTGATGGGCAGCGCGAGAAGGTAGAAGACCACGGGCGCGGCAACCCAGATCAATATGGGCAGCAGGGTGAATGGGGAGTCTCCTATCTCGAAGAGGGAGGGATTATACCAGCGCGACTGGTAGAGCCACATGCCACCTGCGATGGAGAGAAGTTCCACCGCTATCTCCTGGACTACGCCCCACGCCAGCATGACCCCCAGCTCGGACCAGCGGAAGCGCACCAGGTGGGGCGGTGAGAGCAACCTGTTGACCAGGAAGACACCTACCATGAAGAGGCCGCCGTCCCAGAAACAGTGGGCGATATGCAGGATGATGGAGGGGAAGGGCGGCTCGGTACTGAAGACGTAGATGGGCGTGGACGAGAACTCCGGCCCCAGGAAATAGAAGCCTATCTCCCAGGTCGCCCCGATGAGCACCCCGACCCAGAACATATACCACACAGCAGGGGAGAAACGCCGGCTGAAATGCATGTAGGCGAAGAAACCAAGCACCGCCGCGGCGATGACGATATCGACAACGAAGAAAGCGCTTCCCAATATAGAACCTCCTGATGGGTTTTTTGATTGTACATCATCGTGACCGACGGAGCGTCAACCCTACAGGCCCTCCAGCAGGTTGACGAGCTTCCTCGCGGTTGTCGTAGCGAGCATGTACTGGCTGCCGGGTTGGGACCCCTCGAGCTCCGGCCCGGGCATGAGGTTCATGAATACGCAGACGGTCAGGCTTTCCTCGGGATTGCTCCCCGCGTAGCTCGAATACCCGGGCACCGCCCCGTTGTGCCAGTAGAAGCCGCCCGTCTCGATTACCCCCTGCCGGTAGTCGCTCGGCATTCCGTCCCCGGTGGGTACCACGGCTATCTGCTCCGCGTAGGTGGAGGGGCTGATGAGGGTCCCGTCCGCTACTGCTTCTATCCATACCCGCATGTCGTCGAGGTCGGTGGTCACCGAGCCGGCAGCCCATGTCCACGAGGTGCTCGCCGCGGTGGCATCGACGTACTTGTCCTCGCCCGGTTGGGCCTCGTCCCAGGCGTAGCCGTTGGAGTGCTGCCGGCTCAGCAGGAAAGAACAGTCCGCGTCGAGGCGCGTATCGGTGAGGCCCAGGGGCTCAGCGAAGCGGGCCTGGATGGCCTGGTCGAGGCTCATCCCGGTCACCTGCTCGACGATCATGCCCAACATGTAGTAGTTCCAGTTGCTGTAGTGGTAGGACTCCCCGGGCTGTGAAAGCACCGGCATGGCCTGGCCGTAGGCCATCACCTCTTCCTGGGTGAAGGCGTGCAGTGGTTCGGACGATTCGACCGCTATCATCTCTTCGTTTTCGTTGGAGGGATCGGGCAGGCCGGAGGTCTGATTGAGCAGCATGCGGATGGTTATCCCGTCCGCGTTGGTGACGCCGCGGGCGAACTCGAAACCGGACAGCTTGTCGTCCAGGCCCAGCTTGCCCTCGCTGACCAGCTGCAGGACGAGGTTGCCGGTTATGGTCTTGGTGGTGCTGGCCGCCTTGAAGAGGTCGGCCGGGCTCATGGCGCGGCCGGTTGCGAGGTCCGCCTCACCACAAGCCATCACGTATTCCCCATGCCCCTCCCACCAGATACCCACGATGGCCCCGGGCACCTTGTTGCGCTCCATGATCTTGGCGACCATGTCGTCTATCTCGTCGATGGTTGCCTGGTCGAAGGCCGGCGCGGTGGTCGCGGTATTGGTGCCGCACGAAGCAAGGCCGAGGGATGCAGCAGCGAGAAGCGCTCCGAGCACCGGGACTGCCAGTGCCCTCGATCTCCTGCGTGCCAAAGTTCGAAACATTCTCTACCTCCTGGAGTTGAAGCGGCCCGCCCGCCTCCGCCACCACGCTCTATTCTCTTCCCACACCCCTGGCCTACAGGACCGATAAAGGATCTCTCGACCACACCCAGAGCCCTCTTCTCGACAATACCTTACCACAATCCCGCTGCCCGGCCGGGATCGGGTCTCGAACATCGATATTGTTGCCAGATAATGGTTATGAACTCGATTTTCGGAACCCGACCTCCCAGCTACCAGTTATTTCGTAACGCTTCGCGGTGATGTATCATAGCGGAGTGCTGTTTGAAAACAAGGCCGTTAGCTATAGAAGGAGGAAGATCGATGTTCAACGGTATATTCCACATCCGCAAGCCGGATAACGAGCCGGTTTACGGCTACGCGCCGGGTAGCAAGGAGCGGGCGGAGTTGAAGGCCGTCCTGCAGGACATGCTCGACAACCCCGTCGAGGTCCCCTGCATCATCGGGGGACGCGAGGTCCACAGCGGCGACCAGGTGGAGATGCGCTGTCCCCACGACCTCTCGCAGGTGCTCGGGTCCTACCACCGCGCAGGCCCCAAGGAGGCGGAGATGGCCATCGACGCCGCCAACGAGTCCAAGTTAGCCTGGAGCGAGATAGAGTGGTCGTCGCGGGCCACTGTGCTGCTCAAGGCGGCGGAGCTGCTCTCGGGCAAGTACCGCCAGACCCTCAACGCCGCCACCATGCTGTGCATGAGCAAGACCTGCCACCAGGCGGAGATCGATTCCGCCTGCGAGCTCATCGACTTCTGGCGCTTCAACCCCTATTTCATGACCCAGATCTACGACGACCAGCCCATCTCCACCCACGGCGTGCTCAACTACATGGAACACCGCCCGCTGGAGGGGTTCGTCTTCGCCATCACCCCCTTCAACTTCACCTCCATCGCGGGGAACCTGCCCACGGCGCCGGCGCTCATGGGCAATGCCGTGGTGTGGAAGCCGTCCTCGGACGCGGTGCTTCCCGCCTACTACATCATGAAGATCCTCGAGGAGGCGGGGATGCCGGAGGGCGTGATCAACATGGTGCCCGGGCCCGGGCCCGTGGTGGCGCCGCCCGCCCTCAACCACCTGGACCTGGGGGGCGTGCACTTCACCGGCTCCACCTACGTCTTCTCCACCATCTGGCTGACCATCGGCTCGGACATCCGCAAGTACTTCTCCTACCCTCGTATCGTCGGGGAGACGGGCGGCAAGGACTTCATCTTCGCCCACGCCTCTACCGATATAGACGCCCTGGTGGCGGCCATCGTGCGCGGCGGCTTCGAGTTCCAGGGCCAGAAGTGCTCCGCGCCCAGCCGCGTGTACGTGCCCGACAGCATCTGGCCCAGGGTGAAGGAGCAGATGCTGGACGAGATAGCCACCATCAAGGTGGGTGACGTGTGCGACTTCTCCAACTACGTGAACGCGGTCATCGCCAAGGACTCCTTCGACAAGATCGTGGGGTACATAGAGTTCGCACGCGAGGACCCCAACATGGATATACTCTGCGGCGGCACCTACGACGACTCCGAGGGCTATTTCATCCAGCCCACCGTGGTCCAGAGCAAGGACCCCCGCTCCAAGCTCATGTCGGAGGAGATCTTCGGACCCGTGGTCACCGTCCACGTCTATCCCGAGAAGCAGTACGAGGAGGCCCTGGAGCTCTGCAACACCACCAGCCCTTACGCCCTCACCGGGGCCATCTTCGCCCAGGACCGCTACGCCATCGTCAAGGCGGCGAAGAAGCTGCGCCACGCAGCGGGCAACTTCTATATCAACGACAAGCCCACGGGCGCTGTGGTAGGACAGCAGCCCTTCGGCGGCTCGCGCGCCTCGGGGACCAACGACAAGGCTGGGAGCTGGCTGAACCTGGAGCGCTGGATATCCACACGCTGCATCAAGGAGAACTTCCTGCCGCCGACGGATTACCGCTACCCGTACATGGAAGTGGAATAGGCGACCCTTTATTCGATAACTTCAAGGGATGTTGTTGCCGGGACTCGGATAACGGATAATGTCCTTGAGTCATACTCTGCGAGCCATGGGAGGAAGTGGAGGGATGAAGAGGGTTACGATCATCATCATCGTCTTAGCCTTGGTCTTCGTGGGCATCATGTGCATAGGGTGCGGCGGCGGAGAGGATCTAGAGGGCGCGAAGGAGACAGCAGAGGGATTGTGGCAAGCTTTCATGGAAGGGAACTCGGATGACGCCTGGGAGCTGGTCACAGCTGAAAGCAAGGAGAGCGTTAACAAGGAAAACCTCATCTCCGGCGCCTCTGAGGGAGTCAACAACGTTATTCTGGAAGAAGTTACCATATCCGGCGACGAGGCCAGGGTTTGGACTGCCCTCGACATGGAGAGCCTCGATCGCGAGCTGGAGTTCGATACCATCCTGTTCAGGGAGGATGGGGAATGGAAGGTATCCCTGCCGGATACCGAGAATGAGATAAACGAGGCCTTAGGGAAGATGCAGGAGGAGATCGATACCTCGCAGGAAACGGGCGAATAACCTCCAAGATCGAAGCTCACTGCGATAGATAGAAACCGGGCCGGGGGTTTCCCGGCTTCATTTCGCGTTCAGCCACGGTGTTGTTTCCACCCATGGCTGCATCTATCATTTTACGACGATTTACCTATCACCCGGGACAATGCCGCTAGTGGCCTTGTCGTGCGGTGGATGTTGTATATTAGAACCTGCCTGGGAGGGTTTCGAGCGAAGCAGGGAGGAGAGCAATGCGGGAGAGTTTCGACACCATCGTGGTGGGTGCGGGGATAGCCGGCCTGGGTGTGGCGGCCATACTGGCGAGCGAGGCTGGGGAAAAGGTGCTGGTGCTGGACCGTTACGACCGCCCCGGCGGGCGGCTGATGAGCTACCCAGACACCCCGGGCAAGGGCTGGAAGGTGGACATAGGCCTGCACATGACCGAGCTGGGCGATGCCTCGTCCATCCACGCCCTCAACGAGCGGGTAGGGGAACAGGTCGCCTGGGGCCCCTTCTCCGAGACAGTGCAGTTCTACCACGAGGGCAGGTTCATCAATATCGCGGAGCTGGTCCCCATGAGCGGGGACGAACGGCGCGCCTTCGGCTCCACCCTACGGCTTATCGCCGAGTTGGGGGACGCGGAGATAGCAGCCTGGGACGACCGCTCCCTGGCCGAGTGGCTGGTGGAGAACGTCTCCAGCGAGGCGGTACGGGACCTCTTCGCGGACATGGGCATGATCATGACCACCATTCCCGAGGCCATAGACATGGCGGCCGGGGAGGTGCTGTACATAGGCCGTGACAACCTGCGCAAGAAGAGCCAGCTCCTCACCTCCAGCTACCCCATCGGCGGCATGGAGGCCCTGACCCGCGGACTGGTGAGGGTCATCGAGGACAACTGGGGCCGGGTGGAGACCGGGCGCGAGGTGACGGAGGTGATGTTCGCGGGCGGCAGGACCACCGGTGTTAAAGCCTCGAGGCACAAACCCGAGGGTCCCTACCCCGGTTACTACGCCATGCCGCAGCCGGAGGAGATAGAGGCCGGCAAGGTGGTGTGCGCCCTGCCCATCTACCAGCTCCCCGCCATCATCGATTTCGCGCCCGCGACGTCGCCCATGCCCTCCTGGTGGACGAAGAGGATCACCGACATCATGCACGAGGTGACCTGCCTGGTGGGATTCATGTTCGGCCTCTCCGAGCCGGTGACGGACAAACTCTGCTTCTTCACCGCCCTCGAGACCCCACATGCCGGCCTTCCCTTCCAGGCCTTCCCGGCCTCCAATTTCGATCCCGCCGTGGCACCGGCCGGAAAACAACTCCTGCATACCGACGTGGTGTGCGAATATCCCGAGGCCTCCGACCCCTTCGAGCGCAGGCGCATACTCGGGCGCCTGTGGCAGGACCTGCTGGAGATGTTCCCCGGCATCGAGGACGCGGTGGAGTGGAAGATACCCTACCATGTTGTGGGGTGCGACGGCCTGGCCCGCAAACCCGGGCTGGTGGGGGAGTTCAAACCCAAGCTGCAGGCGCCAGGTATTGAGAACCTGTTCTTCGCCGGGGACACCTATATCGGCCGCGGCCTGGCCATGAACGGGGCTGCCCTCTCGGGCATGCAGTGCGCGGACCTCATCCTGGACAGGATGGCCTGAACGGCTGGTTTTTGCGAGCGTCAGGTCTCCTCCGGAAGGATATACATGGTCGGATCGGAGGCCGTGTTGGGATCGAAAGCCCGCTTTATCTTGCGCTGCCATAGCTGGTAGTTGTCGCATATGGGACCCATGGTATCGTGGCCGCACCTGCCCTTGGGGGAGTCGGTGAGCTGCTGGTGCAGGATGTGTCCCAGGCGGTACTTATGCTCGGTCATCTGGCCGTCCAGGTCCTCCAGTAGTTCCAGCACCGCCCCGCAGGCCTCGGGATCGTTCGCCTTGTACATGGTCTCGTTCTCACAGGCCGTGAGGTGGCCGAAGTCGAAGAGCGAGCCCCAGCTTCCCTCGCCGTAGTCGTCCACCACCAGGCCCTTCTCGACGTACTTGCTGATGACGTTGATGGAAAGCTTGTCCGCGGCGGTAAAGGTGCGCCGCGAGCCGGTGAACAGGCCGGGGTCGAAGAAAGCGCCGGACCTCTGGAAGACTATATTGACCTTGTTGCCCCCCTTGAACAGCAGCAGGGCTACCATTGACTTGACCTCGGGGGTCTCGATGATGGCGAAGTTCTGCCCCCCGGTCTCCTCCATGATCCTCTCCACCACCTTCTGCTGGTATTCCAGCTCCCGGGGGGAGTTGCACACCAGAACCAGGATGAAGGCATAGGCGGGGAAGTTCTGGGCCACCGTCTCCACCGTCTGGGAGGCCTCCAGGTTGGAGCCGCCCAGGCCCCAGGCCAGCAGGCCGCGACCCATGAAGGAGGCGGAATAACCTATCTGGTTCTCGCCCAGCATCCACAGGGCCCTGTCCCTCTGCTCCGCGTTCTCGAAGAAGGGGTAGTAGAGGGCGCAGTTCTCCGGGAACTCCTCGAGCAGGGTCGCAGCGGGGTCGATGTTCTTCACCGGCATCTCCGGGGGGCCTCCCCACTGGTAGAGCTTGGCCGCGATCCTGGTGAACACCCCCAGGCCGCCCGCTGCGCCGTACTCGCCGCGCATCACCCCGCGCAAGGAGGGTCCGGGGCCGTCGCCGGATATCCATCCCGAGCCGGAGCCCAGGGAGCCCAGGCGCAGTATCTCGCCGTCGGGCAGGACCCACTCCACGCCCAGTACGTTTCTCTCGTTCAGGCCCATGGAGTAGTTGTTGTAGCCGATGCCGTTGAAGGAGGTGATACTGGCCAGCGCGGAGCAATTGCCCCCGGCCCCGATGGTCACGCAGTTCAAGCCCCTCTTCATCATCTCGGCCTGGAGGGTGGACCACACCACGTAGGGCTCGATCACCGCGTACATGTCCTCCTCGTTGATCTCCAGGATGCGGTTCATGCGGCGCAGGTCTATCTGCACCATGCCCATGGTGCCGCAGCCGGACCAGGGGCCCCAGCCGGTGGAATGGGCCTTGAACTTGATACCGTAACGGTTGCAGGTCTTGACCACCGCCTGCACCTCCCCGGTGTCGGCGGGAAGGACCACGGCCACCGGCCTTATACCGAAGCGGTTGCCGCGGGGGGTCACCAGGCTCTCGTCCCCCTCATCCTCCTCCAGGTATTCGCTGGGGCTGAAGGCCTTGCGTGCGTATGCCCCGTCCTCGGGACCGGCCAGCTCGCAGCCGAACTGCCAGGCATAGCAGTCCAGGATGGCCGGGTCCTGGGAGATGTTATCTTCCCCCACGATGCTCTGGAGCATGTCGTATACGTCCTTGCTCAGTCTCATCTCCATCACTCCCCGCTATCCCAATGATTCCTGCAGCAGCTCGACCACGTCGTAGATCTTCATCCTGACGCCGTTGCCCGAGACGGCGTCCTTGAAATTGCGTTCGCACCAGGGGCAGGCGGTGACCAGCGCCTCCGCCCCGGTTGACCTGGCCTCCTCGATGCGCTCCAGCGCCGTCCAGCGGGCGAAATCCTCGTAGGCCTCGAGCACTCCGCCGCCGGCGCCGCAGCACCAGGCGAACTCGCGGTTACGTTCCATCTCGTACAGCTTCAGGCCGGGGATGGCCCCGAGCACGTCGCGGGGCGGCTGGTATACCCCGCCCAGCCCCTTGTGCACCGGCTTGGGCGGGTCGGAGACTATCACCCCGCCGTGCAGCGTCTTCCATTCACCGCTCCAGGGCTCGTATTCCTCTCCCAGCCGGCCCAGGTGGCAGGGATCGTGGTAGGTCACCCGCATGGGGACCTCCTTTTGTGGCCGGAGCTTGCCCTCCTTGATCAGGCGGTCCAGGTACTCGGTGATATGCACTATCTCCACCTCGAGCTTCTTGCCGATCATGGGGTAGAGGTGCTTGAAGGCGCTGTAGCAGTCGGAGCAGGAGGTGACCAGTACGGCGGCGCCGGAGGCCTTGAGCCGGGAGGAGAAGTCGTCGGCGTATTTCTCCATCTCTCCCCGGTAGCCGATGTCGAAGGCCCGGCCGCCGCAGCAGGCCTCCTCGGCTCCGGCTATGCCCACGTCCACGCCGGCCCGGCGCAGCAGGTTGACCCCCGCCCTCGCTATATCCCGCAGGTCCTGGTTGTAGGAGTAGCGGCATCCCGCGTGGTAGAAGACCTCGGCCTGCTCGCTGTTGATGTCCTTGACGTCCAGTCCCTCGGCCCAGTCGCCCCGGTCGGCCTTCCTCTCGCCCAGCACGTTGTCCTCCTTGCGCATGCTGTCGATGAGCATCGTATGCTCCGGCAGCAGCTTGCCCTCCTCCACCGCCAGGGTCCGGAGCTCGCGCATGATCTGCATGGGCTCCAGGATCTCGTTGGACAGGTGGCACATCACGTTGCAGGCCCCGTCCATCTGGCAGCGGTAGATGACGTCAAGCAGCTCGTCGCTGATCTCGCTCCTTCCCTGTTGGACGGAGTGGGCGGCGATGACCCTGCCGCCCCCCGAGTAGGCGTGGAAGTTATACCTCTCCACGGCCGGGCAGACATTGGCGAAGCGGTGGCTCCTTATGAACAGCAGGGGGATCCACTTGCAGTGGGAACAGCGGGAGCAGAAATCCATCTCGAAGCGGTAATCGTCCAGTGCCATATCCATCACCCCCTAGAAACAGAGCTTTCCCGGGTTCATGACGCCGGCGGGGTCGAAGATATCCTTGACCTTCCTCAGGGCGGCGGTGCTCTTCCCGTCCCGGTTGAAGACCATCTCCGGCAGCAGGTCGTAGGGGCGGGAGAAAAAGGCCCCCGCCTTCATCAGGGACTCGGCCATGGACAGGTAGAGCTCCCTTGCGTGCCCGCTCTCCACGGCGCTGTCCGGATCGTATGCCAGGTCGAACTCGACGTGGTAGCCGTGCCCCTGGTTGACGGGCTGCACGTAGAAGGCCAGGGGGGCGCTGTATTCGCTCCCGGCAACTGTCCTGTATGCGATATCCATGTAGTTGGCGATCTTTCCGAAGGAGGAGATGAAGAACACCTCCTGGCAGCCCCCCCTGTAGCGCAGCCTCCAGTAGGGGTCCTCGCTGGGTCTCTTGGTAATGTCCAGCAGGGCCTCGGCCCCCACGCTCCCCACCGCCTCGCTTGTGGGGGTCACCCCCAGGACCTTGGCGATATCCGATATGTCCTTCTGCTGATACTCGATCCTCTCCTCGGGAAAGATATCGTAGCCGGCGAGGCAGTAGAAGAGCACCCACCTGGGCAGCGACTCCCGGAGGTCGTCGATCTCACCGGGACCATCTCCCACCAGGGAGGCCAGGGCCTGGTTGTTGAGGATGAAGAGCTCATCCCCCAGCCTCAGCCTGACCAGGCGGTAGGCCAGGTCGAGGAGGTTGCCTAATTCCGGTGACGCCACCAGCCAGGGTTTCTCCACTTGGGGCATCACCTCGCAGCGCAGGGTGGCCCAGGTGACGATGCCCATGGTCCCCTGGGAGCCCTGGATTATCCTGTAGATATCGGTCTGGAATCCCATGGGCGATTTCTGGCGCCTGCCCGCGTCCCACTGTTCCTGGATGGAGCCGGGGCCGGCCGACTCGCCGGTGTGGAAGATGTCGCCGGAGCCGAAGACCACCTCGGTGCAGAGCAGGGGTTCCGAGACGTCGAGGTGGTACTTGGGGATGATATGGGGTTCCCTCTCCAGGCAGCTTCCGACCACCGACTTGGTGGCACGGGGACACAGGGGCATGGGAAGCCTCAGGCCTTCTGCTGCCAGGGCATCCTGGAGATCCTCGAACCTCACCCCCGGCTCCACCATGGCCACCCGGTCGGGGCGGTCGATCATCGTTATCTCCTTCATGCGGCCCAGGTCCACCACAACCCCTCCCGTGACGGGAACGGTATCCCCCCTCATGTGGGGAGGTCCGGAGCTCACCGGGATGAGCGGGAAGTTGAGCTGGTTGGCGAGTTCCACTATCTGTTGTACCTGTCCCGCATCGGCGGGCCTGGCCACGCAGGACGGTTTTCTGGGCGGCGTGAAGCTCAGGTCGCCGGAGTAAGCCGCCAGCTCTTCGGCTGAGGTTTCCACGTTTTCAGCCCCGACGATGCCTTGTAGTCCCTCCAGGATAGCCATGCATTTCCCCCTTTCAGACCTTTGCCGTTCGCTGCGAAGGACGGCTGGTGAGAACACGGCGGCACGTGTGCGGCGTGGATAATAGGATGGAAATGCGATGTGTTAGACTGTATAGAGCAGGGAATATTGCCTCGAAATAATAAACATACCAGACGTCCGGTTTGTATTATTACATCATACTAACCCGCTGTCAAGCGGACGGGCTTTCCCGCGATATAAGCGATCCGAGGGAGCCGACCAGGATATCCAGATTGAGGTCGTAATCGGTCAGCTCGGGGTCCCTCATGTACTGCAGTGCCAGCCCGTCCAGGGTGGAGAAGAGGTGGATCACCGCCGCCCTGGCCTTCTCCCTGGTCAAAAGGCCGCTGTCGTCGTCCCTCATTATGGCCTCTGCCAGGTCCTCCACAACCTCGCGGTAGAAGACCACTATCCTCCGGTTTATCTCCGGTATCCTCCGGCCCTGGATCGCCGAATCCTGGAGTATGGACAAAGGACCGGTGTCTTTTGTAAAGCCCTCCCACCAGTCCCGTACACCCTTTTCTATCCTCTCCCGGTTGGTGGGATATCTCTCGAAGATGCCCTTGATGGCCTGGTCTATGCCCCGTATGACCTCCTTGACCACCTCCACCATGAGCGTCTCCTTGTCCTCGAAATAGTAATGGATCATGTACTTGGAGACGCCGGCCCTGCCGGCTATATTGCGGATGCTGGCCCCGGCGAAACCGTCCTCCAGCATCACCTGGTAGGCGGCGGCGATGATATCCCTGGCCTTGCTTGCGTTGATCACCTTATCCTCGAGCATGGTCCCTACTTCCCTTCTTGAAGAATATATCAGCCGGCGCCACATGTGCTGATACTGGGATTGCGGGCATCCTTTCGCGAGACTTCAGAACCCCCTGCCGACTCACCCGGGATTCCTCTTATCTACACCGCCGATATCCGTACCGCGGACGCTATTTCGAGATATCAGGTCTTCTATTTTATACCATGGTGCGATCTCAGCCTCTTCCCCGTGCGTTTATCGTCGCGGTTCGTCGGGCAATAATTATCTCAGGCGTAGTATAAGAGGAGACGGCGGTTAGCCGCAGTGCTGGGCAAGGACCGACTCCTTACTGCCCGGGCTTGAAGAGGATGAAGCGACCGACGAGGGAATATGGAGCGCAGGATGAACAGGGAAGAGAAGGTGCGTTGGTTGAGGATCAGCTATCGGGTGGGAGCGGTGGCCGATGCCCTCACCCTCGTGCCCATGCTCTCGCCTAAAGCGGGCGGAGCCATGTTCGGCATCGAGGACTTCGATCCACCTATCGAATACAAATACGCCATGGGGTTGGGGGCGTCGCTGATGGCGGGCTGGACGCTGCTCCTGGTCTGGGCCGACCGCAAGCCGCTGGAGAGAAAGGGAGTGCTGCCGCTGACAATATTCCCGGTGATCTTCGGGATCGCGCTCTCCGGTGCGCTGACGCTGGCCCGGTCCGACCTGGTCCAACCCAGGAAGATGATGCCCCTGTTCGTGAACCAGGCTGCCATATCCGCCCTCTTCGCTTATAGTTATCATAAAGCCCGGGATGCGGAGGAGGAGCCCTGTTGAAAAAGGGCTCGATGGGAGCAAGGAGCGAGATGACCATCGAGAAGGACCTGGATGCCCTGAAGGAACTGGCCCTGGAGAAGGGCGCCGTTTCGGCGACGGTGATAGCGGCGCACGAGATCGTCTTCGACGAGAGGACCGTATACAAGTGCCAGTTCGGCTGCCCCGCCTACGGCCGCTTCCTGACCTGCCCCCCGTATACCCCGCATCCGTCCGAGTTCGAAAAGGCCCTGCGCAGGTATAAATGGGCCATGCTGGTGGAATGCGGCATGGAGGAGCTCAACCGGATGGTGGTGGAGCTGGAGAAGGCGGCCATGCGGCGCGGCAATTACCTGGCACTGGGATTGAAGGGCCACCGCTGCTACCTGTGCGAGGAATGCGTGCCCCCCGGCGAGCCCTGCCGCGATCCCCTGAATGCGCGCCCCTCCATGTCAGGGCTGGGCATCAACGTCTTCGCCACCCTTGCACAGGCCGGCATAGAACGTAGGCTGGCCATGGATGGAGAGGAACACACCTCCTGGGGCATGATCCTCATCGACTGACATCCTCTAAGGTTCCGTGGTGGTGAAAGGCCGCCTGTCCCGGTGGCAGATGATCTGCATGACCTCGCGGCCGGATTGCGCCGCGGGGGGCAGGCCGCCGCCCGGCTTGACCCACTGGCCGATCATGTAGAAGCCCTGCAGGCCGGGCAACGTCATATCCATACCTTTGATCATGCCCTCTCTCATGTTCCCCGTGGTCAGCAGCCATCCCTCGAAGCTCCCCTGCCAGTTATTGGTATAGCGCTTGTAGGTTATGGGCGTGGCGACGTCGACCATCTCCACCTTGCCGCGCAGGTTCGGAAAACGTCCCTCGTAGGCCGTCACCACCGCGTCCGCGATGCGTTGCTTCTCCTCCTCGTAGGCCTCGCGGTCCTCGTAGAGCTTCTCCCAGTAGGGGTAGTTGCTCATGAATGTGCTCACCAGCACGCATTTCCCTTCGGGTGCCAGGGTGGGATCGAAAGATTGGTTCACCACGTCGATACGTTCGCGTTCCTCTCCGGCGACGATGATGGGAGAGGGTAGGGGGAAGCTGAGGCTGTGCGGCGCGCCCGCAAAGTCATCCGCAACCCCCACGGCGACCTGGACAAGGGGCTCGAATATGGGCATGGTGTCGTACCTCTTGCGTATCTTGTCGTCGACATACTTTCCCTCCAGCATGTCGAATATGGTGGCGTGCCCGTCGGCGGCGGAGACCACCACATCTGCCCGGTGCTCACTGCCGTCGGCCAGTCGCACGCCTAAAGCGCGGTCGCGCTCCACCAGTATCCTCTCCACCCGGGACTTGTAGTCTATCTGCCCTCCCAGGTTCAGGTACCTGTTCTCGATGGCGCGGGAGAATTCCAGTGACCCCCCTACGGGATAGCCGGCATCGCGGTTGTTGAGCCATGCCAGGGTGAACAGCAACCCCAGGAGGGGGAAGTCGGGAAGATTGAAAACGTTGGTGAAAACCTCGTGCAGGAACGGATCGGTGAAACGCTGCGCGAAGGATTCCATAGAGGTTTTTCTATATTTCATCATGGGGCGCATGATGGGAAGCATCTTGGGGAGCATCTTCAGCCCGTCGAGTGGCGATGAGACCTCGCGCGGCTTAGGCAGCGGCATATCTACGCGGCTGAGCGCCCTTATCGCCCCCGTGAACTCCTCTATAACGTCGGCATCCTCAGGTGCCAGCTCCTTCATATGGCGCTCCAGGCGGTCCACGTCGGTGTACATCACGAAGGTCTTGCCGCCCGTACCCTCGAAGTGGAAGAATTCATCGTGGTCTATTATCTCTTTGCCCCTCAAGGCGCCCAGTTCCCTCCATATGCGGTTGAAGTTCGAGCCCGGATTGGTGCCCACCAGCCAGTGGATGCAGCCGTCTATGTTGTAATCCTTGCGTTTCCAGCCCGTGCACAACCCTCCCGGCTTGTCGTGCAGTTCGAAAATGCGGGTGTCGTAGCCGTTCATGCGCCCGTAACATCCCGCGGAGAGGCCGGCTATTCCCGCCCCGATGATGATGATCGAACCAGCCATTGCTTACACCTCCGTCGTCCATTCGCCTGTAAGGAGCATTATATATCAGCGCGCAACCCCGATAATCTCCGGCAGGGTAGATCGCGACCGTTTTGCGCGCGGGGGATGATAGGATAGGGATACGGCATAGGTAGAAAAGGGCTTTGTCGCGCACACGGTTGGACGCTACCGTCTCCGGCTGAGCGCGAGTTCGATCATGCCGGATCCAGGAAGATAGATAAGGTTAGGGGGAAGCAGTGTCCAGGTTAAGTGTAGACCGGTCGATGATCCACGGACAGGTAGAGCCTGGTTTCGAAGCCGTACGGGAGGAGTTCACGAGGAACTTCACCGAGAGGGGTGAGGTGGGGGCGGCCTGCTGCGTCTATCTTGATGGCGAAAAAGTGGTGGACCTGTGGGGCGGCTACCGGGACGAGAAGAAACGGCTGCCATGGGAGGAGGATACCCTGGTGCTGGTCTTCTCCACCACCAAGGG
>JAFGDU010000029.1 GCA_016931915.1 Actinomycetota bacterium | reverse complement strand
ACGATCCAGTCTCCCTTGCCGAGGGAGAAATTGATAACCGGGACTTTCTCCTCCAGCAGCACCACCGCGTTCTGGGCGGCACCGGGGAAGAGAAGCGAGACGTTGGCTCCGAAGGGCTTGTCCGTCATCGAGCGGATCTCCTTCACGGCAGCCCTGGTCTCCTCCGCGTCCAGCACGCCGGTCGCGAGCAGCCCCAGGCCCCCTGCCTCGGAGACCGCGGCCACCATCTTGGGAACGCTGACCCAGCTCATGCCGGATAACAGGATAGGATGCTCTATCCCCAGGGTCTCGGTGATACGTGTTTTCATGGCCAAGCTCCTTCCTCTGATCTGTGCACCGGCTCTAGACCCTCCCTGGTGCGGCGGGAAGGACGAATTAAACATCATGTATCTGTCCCGCCGCTTGCCTGCGGTACAGGATACGACGTCCAGCCCGCAGACCACGAATAATTATATCCCAACCCCAGGCGCAATTCATTTCTTACCAGGGTAAGTTCTGGCGCTCACCTGGCCTGCGTTCACACCTGCTTCTCCAGGCGGCGTGTGTCGTCCCTGAAGAGAACCCCGATAAGGCGGCCATCCTCTACCACCCACAGGAATTCCTTTCCGGCGCGCTCCATGATGAGCATGGCGTCGAAGAGCGGCGTATCCGCGGCCACCATCTCTTCCACGGTAACGGCACGCGCCACCTGCTGGGCAGGGGTATCGGGCCAAGCCGAGGGATCCACCGCTCTTAGGTCGACGAGGCGGATGGACGCGGCCAGTTTTCCCTGCTGCAGGACTGGTACCGTGCTCGTCGGCGCCATCTCCAGGTGAAGCCTGTAGACCTCCTCCAGCGTAGTGGAGGCGTCCACGGCCGGGACTCCCGCCCTGGTCAATTCCCACACCGTGGTGTCGGCCAGGGAGACGCGCAGCCGCACCTGGCGGTAGCTGCTCACGGCGGCCTGGATGAGAAAGGTGCCGATGAAGATGACCCAGACACCGGCGAAGAGGAAATCGTTCTGGGTCTGGAAGAGGTCCAGGATGACCAGGGCGACGCCGCCCACTATGAGCAGTCCTCCGAAACCCTCCCCGAGGCGGGTAGCCATGCGGGTGCTCTTGTCCAGGTCGCCCCAGTGATGCCAGAGCATGGACCTGAGTATCCTGCCTCCATCGAGGGGGAAGCCCGGTATGAGATTGAAGGTTCCCAGCCCCAGGTTCACGATCGCCAGCATTATGAACCCGTATTCCACCGTACCCGCACCCAGGACATAGGAGAGATACGCAGCGCCTCCGAAGAGGATGCCCAGCACGTAGCTGCACAGCGGTCCCGCCACGGCCATCTTGAACTCCACACCCGGCGAGGGCACGTCGCGTCCCATCTGGGCCACCCCCCCGAAGACGAAGAGGGTTATGCGTCTTATGGGGACGCCGTTGCGGTTGGCCACCATGGAATGTGAGAGTTCGTGCAGGAGAACGGACAGGAAGAACAGGAAGGTGGTGACCACGGCCACGGGGATGTAGTGCGCCGGCGAGGCCGCGGTGTAGAGCTGGAAGAGCTGCACTACAATCCACAGAAGGAGAAAGAAGACTATGAACCAGCTCCAGTGCAGGTGAACGGATATCCCCTTGAAACTCCCTATCCTGAAGCCTTTCTTGGGAATCACTGGCCCTGTCTCGATCTCAGAAGTGCTCGATTATCTCCAGGGGGCTGATGGTCGCCTCCTCGAGCATTGAGGAGCAGGCGCAGGAGAGGTCCCCGGAGAGGGCCGGTATCATCTCGGTGAGCAACTGCAGCATCCTCTCGTTGTTCTCCTTGAACACCCGCCCGACTTCGTCGGCGGTCACGGATTTCATCCCATCCTCGTCGGCGATCCACACGTCCCAGTCGGTGACCAGGGATATGTTGAGGTAGCACATGCCCAGCTCCCTGGCCAGGACCACCTCGGGGTACTGGGTCATGTTGATCACGTCCCATCCCTGGGAATGGTACCATTTGCTCTCGGCGCGCGTGCTGAAGCGGGGGCCGTTAATGATAACCGCGGTTCCCCCGTTGACGTACGGTATGCAGAGCTTTTCGGCCGTCTCGGAGCAGATGTCCCGCATGGCGGGGCAGTAGGGCTCGGAGCAACTGATATGGACGGCGGCCGGGCCGTCGTAGAACGTGCATTCCTGGCGGGAAGTGCGGTCCACGAACTGGTCGCAGAGGACGAAGGTCCCCGGCGGTATCTCCCTCTGCAGCGAGCCGCATGCTCCGGGAGAGACGATGCGGTCCACCCCGAACTCGTGCATACCCCAGATGTTGGCGCGGTAGTTTATGCGGTGGGGCGGGTACTGGTGGTGCCTTCCGTGGCGTGGCAGGAATACGACGGACACGCCACCCAACTCCCCCACGGTGAAGCGGTCGCTGGGAACCCCGTAGGGGGTGTGGACGGCATAGCTGTTGGCCTTGGCGAGCAGGGAATAGAAACCCGAACCCCCGAAGATGCCGATCTTGACCTGAGGCAGCTCCATGAGACCCCCTTCGTGGTTGGCACCGCGGCTGGATCAGTCGCCCGTTTCCTTCTTGTCCGGGGACTTATCCTTCTTCTCGGAACTCTTCTCCTTGACCTTCTCGAGCTCTTTCTCGGCCTTTTCGGGGCCATGCTTGCCGTCGCCGTTATCCGAATCCGAGCGCGTATCGGTCTTATAGAAACCGGAACCCTTGAAGATTATCCCTACGGGACGGAAAAGGCGCCTTACCTTTCCACCGCACTCTGGACAGCTCTCCAACGTGTCGTCGATCCCGTGTGTCGTCTCGAACTCGTTATCGCAGTCCGTGCACTTGTAGTCGTATGTCGGCATTGTCTAGTCACCCCTAGTAACCTGCCTGCTTAATCGGCCTGTCATATGGTCCGGCTATTGCGGGTTATCGAAGGACAAGCCTCGCAGTCCAAAATATACCTTCAATCCCGCTATAGTTCAACATTAGCATCTCGCTCACACCATGGCACTGACGCGGCGCATGAAGCCGCGCTGATCTCGTAGGCGCCGCGAGCTTGCGGCGTGGCAACCTCTGTGTATTGCGTTCCGGCAAAGAAACCCCGTTCATTGGATGTCGCGATGGTGCCTGTCGCTTTGTAGCCTGAAAGTACAAGTGCCGGCCGTGTGACTCATATAGCGACGGTGGCGGTGCTATGATAGGGGAAATCGCTGCTCAAGCTGTATGCAGCGGAATGGCGGGGTTTATTGAGGCGCGGATAGGGTGAGCCCGAGGGCGGTTGTAGTACATGGCGAGTATCGATGGGGAAAGCGTGGAGGAGAATCCACGGCATTTGCAGCAAAGCGCTGATAAGGAACTCGAGGAGTATGCGGCGCCGCGCGGCGGATGGCATCTCGCGGGAAACATCTTCGTGCTCCTCTGGCTGGGAGTCGGCCTTTACTACCTGGTGCCCAAGTTCATCGGCGACCAGGAGATGCTCGATGTGGTCAGGAACGCGAACCTCATGCTCATCCCCGTGGCGCTGGCCATAGAGACTCTCTCCATGCTCTCCATCTGCCGCCTCTATTACGAGGTCCTGTGGATGGGAGGCGGGGGGCTGAGCTTCCCGCGCATGTCCTTGATCTACATGAGCGCGTATGCCTTCGGTCACGTGGTCCCGGGAGGAAACGCGGGGACGCTCTATCTGAACTACAGGGAGATGAGGCGGGAGGGCATATCCAGGGGGCTCACGGTGAAGACCCTGGGGGTATCCTATATCGTTTATTCTGCCGCCCTCATCGTCCTGCTCGCGGCCGGCCTGTTGCTCTCGCTCACCAGCGGGCGCCTGCCGTTCGCGTATAACGCCACCGCAATAGCCATTGCCGCGGGGGCCTTCCTGTTCATGGCCTTCTGCGTCTATGTCGTGAGGCGGCCGGAAATAATGAGGCACATGGCCAGGGGGCTGCTGAGCTTCGCCCATCGTCTGCACCTCGTGCGCAGGGTGAGCGAGGAGGAGGTGGATGCGTGCGTGGTGGAGATGAACGAGTACCTCCTCTCTATCTTCGCGAACCGCGGGAATCTCCTGCGTGCGGGCAGCTACGGCATGGGCTTCTGGGTCTTCGACTTGCTCTGCCTGTATACGGTCTTCGTGGCCATCGGCCATCCCATCAATCCCGGGATACTCCTGATCTGCTACACCATCGCCGATATCGTGGGCAGCCTGCCGCTTACCCCCGCCGGCCTCGGCATCTTCGAGGTCAGCCTGGGGGCTACCCTCTATGCCTTCGGGTACCAGAAGGAGATACTGGCTACGGCCATCCTGGGTTTCCGCTTCTTCAGCTTCTGGTTGTGTACGCTGGCAGGCGGCATATGTTACCTGGTGCTGAGACTGCAGCGCCGCCGGGAGCGTCAGGCCTAGGGTGATTATTTTCATCGCGAGCGCGGCGACGCGATCCCCTTGCAGTACTTGCCGGTTGCGGTCTTCAGGGGATTGCTTCATCGCGGAACTCCTCGCAATGACACAGGCCCAAAGCCGGGCCTGACCCCCAGGCCTACACAGGCCCAAGGCCGGGCCTGACCCCCAGGCTTGGATGCTGCTAGAATAACGTAAACGGTGGAGGTAGCTATGAGCATACTCGTCGTCGGTTCGGTGGCCTTTGATTCCATACGCACGCCCTTTGGCGAGGTGGAGGAGATACTGGGGGGTTCGGCCACTTATTTCAGCGTGGCGGCGTCTTTCTTTGCAGGCGTACGCCTGGTGGCCGTGGTCGGCGAGGATTTTCCAGACGAGCACGTGGATTTCCTCGCATCGCACGACGTGGACCTCGCGGGCCTGAAGAAAGTCCCCGGTAAGACCTTCCGCTGGAAGGGATACTACGAGTACGATCTCAACGACGCCCACACCATGGACACCCAGCTCAACGTGTTCGAGGATTTCGATCCGGAGATCCCCGAGGAGTACCGGGACTCGGATTACGTCTTCCTGGCCAATATCGATCCCGGACTGCAGCTGCACGTGCTGGAGCAGGTGCGTTCGCCGCGCCTGGTCGTCTGCGACACCATGAATCTATGGATAGAGACCAGGCGGCCGCAGCTGCTGGAGACCATCTCCCGCGTGGACTACCTGTTGCTCAACGATGCGGAGGCGCGCCAGCTGGCGGATGAACCCAACCTGGTTGCGGCGGGGAGGAAGCTGCTGGGCATGGGACCGCAGAGGGTGATCATCAAGAAGGGGGAGCACGGCGTGATCATGCTGGGGGAGGGCGTGTTCTTCTCGCTACCCGCCTATCCGCTGGAGACCGTCTTCGACCCTACGGGTGCGGGGGACTCCTTCGGCGGCGGCTTCCTCGGCTCCCTCTCGCGTTACCCGGAGATGAGGGAAGAGGATATCCGCAGGTCCATTGTCTACGGCAGCGTGGTCGCATCCTTCAACGTGGAGTCCTTCTCCTGCGACCGCCTGCGTAACCTGACGCTGGACGAGATCGAGGAGAGGTATCGCGAGTTCAGCGATATCACGTGTTTCTAAACAGCGATGGTGGGGGAGAATATATGGGAATCGCAGGCATGAACATGCACTTTTTCATATGTGAGGACATTGGCTTGGGCGGCGTCGACCGTTGTAAGGAGGGGCAGCATGGCCGAGCAATACCACAAGAGACTCATCGAGCCGGATGAGACCATCATATTCGACAGGCGTCATTCCCTGTGGGAGATATGGAAGAACTTCCTCATCGGCGGTGGGGCCATCGTCGCCCTCATCCTGCTGCTTACCAAGTTCAAGCCGGGGGACTCGGGTGGGGATACGAACTGGGGGTATATAATCCTCATCTCCATCCTCGCCCTGTTCTTCATCGGTTGGTACGGGGCATGGCCCCTGTTAAAGCGCAGAAAAATGCCGCAACGGAATATGATCATACCCATTTCCATCATGGTCGTGGCCGCGGGCGCCTGGGGAGCCCTGATGTGGTTCCGCAACGACGAGGATTTCGCCAGCATCTGGACCACAGTCGTCTGGATCGCCTTCTTCGTAGTCATCGTCGGCTGGCTCGTCTACCCCATCTTCGCCTGGTTCTTCGCCCATTTCGTCCTCACCGACCGCCGCCTCATCCTCTCCACCGGGATCATCAACAAGCACACCATGGCCATGCCCCTGGAGATGTTGAACGACGTGAGAACCAGCCAGAACGCCTGGGAGAGGGTCTTCAAGTATGGCGACGTGGTGATCGAGACTGCGGGTGAGTTCGGCCAGCAGCCCTTCACAAATATAGGCCACCCCCTCGAGGTCAAGAGGCAGATCTTCGAGCAGCGGAAGATCTACGATGACCAGCAGGAAACCAGGAGGGGCAAGGAGATGGCCAGGGAGATGTCTACTACCATGCAGACCGGACCGGCTCCCGCCGCCCCCGCGCCGGCTCAGCCCGCGGTAAAGGTGGATGAGCTCGACGTCGTCGATGGGCTCAAGAAGCTGGACGAACTGCGCCAGAGCGGCGCCCTCACCGAGGAGGAGTTCCAGCAGGCCAAGAAGGAACTCCTCGACAAGATGCACGGCGGCCAGGCCTGAACCGCGGGACGCATGTAGATGCTCAACAAGAATAGGGGCGACCCCTAAGGGCGCCCCTGTATTCTTTAGGTGTTAACGGTGCGATAGCAATAATCGACCGGAGAATACCTACTTGGCCAGCTTTTTCTCCAGCTTATCCACCGTCTTCTGGGCCTTGGCTCCAGCCTTATCCAGCTTGCCCAGCTTCTTCTCCAGCTTGCCCTTGGACTTATCGATCTTGTCCAATGATTTTTGGGCTTTTTTCAACTTCTTCTCTTTTCCCATTCCCCGCGTCCTCCTTTCAAATATGCCGGATTTATAAGCCACGTACCAAAGAAGTATACCATCCCGCTCCATGTCCGAGAAGCCCGGTCTATACACCTGCGTGCATTCTGTACTAAACTGCAGTGTCGAATCCCTGCGTCCGAGCAATCCCCTACGTAGGTTCGCATCGCGTGAGCCAGCCTTCTCGCGCGCTGAGAAGACGTATTGCTGGGAGTCCGCGTCGAAGCAAGCCCGATTGATTATGACATGCGGACGGTAAATGCTCCGTCGCGACGGTGTCCCAGTGCCTGCACGTTGATTCTCGGCGGTGCCAGTCACCACCACATTTCCGGATGTGGGGGCCTGAAACCATCTTTTATCCGATGGCGCCAGGCACGTGTACGCCCGGGAATAGAGCTAATGAAGGTATGCATGACCAATGTACCTCTGGTGTTAGAATAAGTCTTGATTATGAAGAAGCTCAACCTGGTCGACTATCACATGCATACAGTCAGGTGCGGTCACGCCGAAGGACGCATGGAGGAATACGCCGCGCAGGCCCTCGAGGTGGGACTGCGCGAGATTGGCTTCTCGGACCATTTCCCCTTGCTGCATATCGAGGACAAGACCCTTGCCATGGGCCTGGAAGAGCTCCCCTTGTATGTGGGGGAGGTCGGGGAAGTCCGCGCGAAGTTCCCACAGTTGCCCATCCGCCTGGGCATCGAGGTGGATTATATACCCGGGTATGAAGACCGTCTGTCATCCCTGCTGGCGGAACACCCCTTCGACTACATAATGGGCTCGCTGCATTTCGTTGATGGATGGGGGTTCGACGATCCCCGCAACCTTGACGGGTACGAGGGGCGCGACCTGTTCCAGCTCTGGCGGAGGTACTTCGAGCTCCTGGGCGATGCGGCGGAGAGCGGCCTCTTCGACGTACTCGCACACCCGGATCTCATCAAGAAATTCGGTTTCCGCCCCGACGCCGACGTGACCTGTCTATATAGGGAATGCCTGGATCGCGTGGCAGCTGCGGGGGTCGCCGTGGAAGTGAGCACCGCCGGTTTGCGCAAGCCGGTGGGCGAGATATATCCGAGTGAGGGTTTTCTACGCCTCTGCCACGACCGGGGTATAGCCGTTACCCTCGGCTCCGACGCGCATCGTCCCGGCGAAGTGGGCGATCGCCTCGAAGAAGCGCTGCCCCTGCTGCGCCGGGTCGGGTACGGGGAGGTGGCGGTTTTCGAAGCTCGCGTCAGGGCTTATCTTGCGTTGCCTGAAGGTGGTTGATTGACAGCAGCCCCGCCTGGCCGAATGCGCCTAGCCCGCCGAGAGAACCTCCATGGTGATCCTCTCAACCTGGTCCTTGGTGAAGGGTTTCTCCAGGTAATCGTCTACACCCTCGCGCCGTGCCTGCGCGATGGTCTGTGGTGAGGAATAGGCGGTCATGAGGATTATCTTTATCTCGGGGTATTCGCTCTTGATGATGCGTGCCAGTTCGATACCGTCGATCTTGGGCATGCGTATGTCCGCAAGCACGATATCAGGGGGGTCTTTCTTGACCATATCGATGGCCTCGGCGCCATCCTTCGCCTCCTCGACCGAGAAACCCGCCCTTTCCAGCCAGCGTGATACAAGGTGGCGAACGCCCTCGTTGTCGTCGACTATGAGCAACTTGGCGTCAATCCCGTTCATGACTGACTCCTCGTGTTGGCAGCTTAAGGATGAATGTGGTTCCCAGATCCTGCTGTGAGCGTACATCGATGTCGCCGCCGATGTCCAGGAGGATTTTCTGCACGATGGCCAGGCCGAGGCCCGTGCCCCCTTCCTTGGTCGTGAAAAAGGGATCGAAGATTGACTCCATCAGGTCCGTTTTGATGCCGGTCCCAGTGTCCTCGACGCGCATCTCTACAAACCCGTTCCCGGTATCGTGGGCGCGCACGGTTATCACGCCTCCGTCCGGCATTGCCTGCATGGAGTTTTCCAACAGGTTGAAGAGGATGTGCCGCATGTTCTCCCGGCTCATCATGATCGGCGGGAGGCCTTCCTCGAAATCGCGCACTACCTTGATATTGTCCTGTTCGTGTGTGCGCAGGAAGTCCGTTATCAGATCGGGCACGCTCGACTGCAGGGCGAAGGCCGCTTCTTCAGCCACGGGAAACGGGGATTTACTGAAGCTCAACATACCCGATATCCACTGGTTGCTGAGCGTGGCCTCGCGCTTGATCACATCGAGGAGGTGCTTGCGGTCGTCGTCCGGCTCGTCCTCCCCCAGCTCTTCGGCCAGGCCGATGATGGCAAAGAGTGGGTTCTTCACCTCGTGGGCTATCTTGGCAGCCATCTGTCCCAGTATCGACAGATGGTCCTGCTGTCTCAGGCGAGACTCCATCTCCTTTATGGCCGATATGTCCATGAACACGATGGCGGCGCCCATCCTCTCACCCTTGGATTGATGGAGCGAGAAGGCGTTGAAGTTTATGGTCAGCCTCCTTCCCTCCGGTCCGTCTACGGACATCTCGTGTCTGCGGAAGGTGCGGTCCTCTTCCATGCACAGGCGGAAGATGGGCTTGAGGAAAGCCAGGGATTTGAACTTATCCCTCTCCTCCTCCAGGTCGTTGTAGTTCACTCCTATCGCTTCCTTGGTCTCTATACCCAGGATGCCAGCCGCCTCCTCGTTGAAGTAGATAATGTCGCCATCGTTGTTTATGACCACCACGCCTGCGAGCATCTCCTGGATGAAATGCTCGGTGTATTGCTGGGTATCCGACAGCCATTCCAGGGTCTTTTGACTCTGCTGGTAGAGATCGACGTTGATCATGGCCACGGCCAGCTCGTGGCACAAACTCGATAGCAGCGCCACCTCGTCCGACTTGTATTCGTGTTCTTCGTAGGAGGCGGTCACCGCCATCCCCACCATCTGGCCTTTCGCCTTCAAGGGCATGATTATCTGTGACCTCGGGCTTTTACCATCGGCATAGGTCTCGGCCGCTTGCGGATCTTCGGGCAGGTTCTTGCGGATAACGGTCTGGCCGTTCTTGAACGCCTTTCCCACGGCTCCCTTTCCCACGGCGATCTTCAACCCGCGCACCGCTTGTTCCTGGAAACCGCGGTGGGATAATACCTGCAGGTGGCTGATACTCTCGTCCGGGACCAGCACAACCCCGATCGCGGAATTGGTGAGGGTAAGCATCACGCCCAGGATATTCGCCACGAGTTCCTCGAGATCCAGTGTCGAACTGACCGCGCTGACCGCATCCGCGAGTATCCCGAACCTCAGGTTGAGGTCGGTTATCTCGTCTATATAACCCTTGTTCTGCTCACGGAAATGCCACCACTCCAGGGCCAGGAAAATCGCCAGAACGATCAGGCAAACACCCAGTATTGCACTCACGATGATACTCAAGGGTGATGAGAGCACGGTGGACACGGTTATTATTCCCGCGACCAGCATGGCGATTATGGCCAACAGGAGAGGAAGGAGCGTGCCTATAGGCTTGCGGCGTCCCTTCTCTTCCTCGCCGGGTGGAAGCCCTACATTTTCATTCATGGCATACCTCAAGTTCCTACTCCCTCATTTATCGGCAGGAAATCGTCTGCTTTTAGGGTATTCTCCTAATCCATCTGCGCACTTACCAAGGATGACCAACCCCATCCGTCTGAGCACTCCCGCCCGACAGTCTGCACGCGTACCTCCGGAAGCGGGTCACGAAGCGACACCCGCGAGCCTGTGTGCATCGCTGTAGGGCTGCTAAAGATAACTCCCTCCGGGTGTCGCCCAGCTCAGAACCCACTT